>JBKKAR010000036.1:0-23146 GCA_046714355.1 Gaiellaceae bacterium
GTGGAGCAGGGCCCGCGCGTTTCCACCCTCTGTCAGGTCGAGCCAGAGGAAGTACCCGCCCTGCGGACGGTTCCAGCGGGCGCCGCTTCCCCCGAGCCGGTCCTCGAGCGCCGACAGCAAGGCATTCCTCCGGGCGTGGAGGAGGGAGCAGACGACTTGCAGGTTGCGCTCGAGGTGGCCTCGGCGCAGAAACTCGTGGACCGTCGCCTGAGAGAGGAGCGAAGGCGTGATGTACGTCGAGGCCGCGGCCGACTCCACCGCGTGCGCCAGGCGCTCGGGCAGAACGAGGTAGCCGACGCGGATGCCTGGTGCCACCGTCTTCGAGAACGAGGACGAGTACGCGACGCGGCAGCTTTCGTCGAGCTCGAAGAGCGTGGACGGAGCCTCGCCCTCGAAGCGAACGGCTCCGTACGGGTCATCCTCGAGCACGAGCAGGTCGTGCTCGGACGCAAGCTCGACGAGTCGACGCCGGCGCTCCACCGAGAGGGTCCGCCCGGTCGGATTCTGGAATGTCGGGATGACGTAGAGGAACGCCGGTCGCGCGCCGCGCGAAAGCTCCGCGTCGAGGGCGTCCACGTCGAGCCCCTCGTGGTCGCACCGGATCGGGACGACCTCGGCTCCGACGGAGCCAAGGATCTTGAGCGGCCGGTCGTAGGTCGGAGCCTCCACGAGGACGCGCTGGCCGCCGCCCGCGAGCACCTGGGCGAGCAGTGCGAACCCCTGAAGCGACCCGTTCGTCAGCACGACCCGCTGCGGAGAGACGCCATGCTCCTCGGCGATCTGCCGGCGAAGCGGCGCGTAGCCCCCTGCGGCACCGTAGGAGAGGATCGTGGCGCCGTCGTCCCGAACCGCAGTCCGGGCGCACTCAGCGAGCTCCTCCACCGGCACGCACTCCGGCGCCGGGACGCCGCGGGCGAGTGAGATCGTCTCCATGCCGCGACTCTAGGAGGGTCGTCGGATGACGTTCAGAGCTCGGCGAGGAACCGGGCGCACTCCACCATCTCCGAGCTCCCGTTCCAGGCCAGGGCGTGCGCGATTGCCCAGCCTCGCGCCCGCTCCCGGTCAAGCGAGAGCCGGTCGACGAGATAGTCCACGCGTCGCTCCATGGCCGCCTTCGTCGTCGGCCTGCGGTCGCGGATCAGCGAGGCGACGTCGAACTCCCGCTCGCCGACGAGCGGCTTGGCGTCGATCGCGAGCCAGCCCCGCTCCGACCGGAGGAAGTTGCCGCCGTGAAAGTCCTGGTGGAGGAGGACCGACTCCAACTGCGTCGGCCCGGCCTCGCGGAGGAAGTCCACCGCTTCGTCCACGAGCGACCGTTCGAACGACCGGCCCAGGCGCTCCCAGTCGGCCGGAAGGAACTCGACCCAGTACGCCGCATCGTCCTCCAGCCGGCGGAAGGGCTCGCCGGCCGGTATCCACAGCTGCTCGAGGATGTCGGCGGCCACCGCCGTTGCCTCGTCGTCCGGGAGCTCCCATCCCTGCGTCCCAGGTCTGAGGCGCTCGATCAGGAGCGCCCTGCGCGCGCGGTCGTGGGCGAGGATGCGCGCGGCGCCCGAACCGTCCCAAAGCTCGAACGCATCGCCTTCGAACTCCGTCTCGGGCTCTCGCAGATTGACCTTGAGCACTGCCTCGCCGCCGTCGGGCAGCGTCGCCTCGACGACGTAGGAGTGCTGCGCGTCGAACGGTGATCCGAGGCGCAAGGACCAGATCTCCGCGCACTCGAGCGCGACCGGCCGAAGCTGGTCGATCAGGCGCGGGCGCCCACGACGTCGGCGGCGAGCTGAGCGACCTCGGTCGGCGTCGTGCCGACGCGGACACCGCAGGCCTCGAGCGCTTCCTTCTTCGCCTGTGCGGTCCCGGACGTCCCGGAGATGATCGCGCCTGCGTGGCCCATCGTCTTCCCGGGCGGAGCCGTGAACCCGGCGATGTAGGCGACGACCGGCTTCGACATCTCGGCCTGGATGAACGCGGCCGCCTTCTCCTCCTCGTCGCCACCGATCTCCCCGACCATGACGACGATCTCCGTCTCGTCGTCGGCGTTGAAGCGCTCCAGAACGTCGATGAAGGACGAGCCGACGACGGGGTCGCCTCCGATCCCGACGATCGTTGAGTTCCCGAGCCCGAGCTGCGTGAGCTCGTGTCCGATCTGGTAGGTGAGGGTGCCGGAGCGGCTCACGAGCCCGATCCGGCCCTCGCGGAAGATCTCGGCCGGGATGATCCCGACGTTCGCCTTGCCCGGCGACAGCGCGCCGGGGCAGTTCGGCCCGAGCAGCGTGATCCCCTTCGGGTGGATGTAGTTGTAGACGCGGAGCATCTCGTGCGCCGGGAGCCCCTCGGCGATGCAGATCACGGTTTGGACGCCCGCATCGACGCCCTCGTAGATCGCGTCGGCGGCGAACCGGGCCGGAACGAACACCATCGACGTGTTTGCACCCGCCTGCTCGACGGACTCTGCAACGGTGTCGTAGATCGGGATCCCCTCGACCTCCTGGCCGCCCTTGCCGGGTGTGACGCCCGCGACGACCTGCGTCCCGTAGTCCCGGTTCCGGACGCCGTGGAACGAGCCCTCTCGTCCGGTGAGCCCCTGGACGACGAGCCGCGTGTCGTTGTCGACGATGATCGCCATTAGCCCTTGCGCCCTCTGATGATGATCGCCTCGTTGCGGACCAAGCCGTCCTCGATCATGTCGGCGATCAGCTCCTTGACCTTGGCTGCCACCTCGGGCGTCGCCACCGCGCGCTCCAGCCAGGGATCGACGGGCATGCGGCGCGTCATGATCTCGAGCCGGTCCACCTCGAGTCCCGCGTCCTCGAAGAACCCACGCCACTCCTCCTCGCTGTAACGCCGGACGTGCGACGGGTCCCGGACCCGCTCGACCTCCTCCATCGCCTCGCCTTGAAACAGGGTGTCCTGGACGACCACACGGTCGCCGGAGACGCGCACCATCTCCTTGACGGCGGCGCCGACGTCGTCGAAGTGGTGCGCCGCGATCCGACAAGCCGCGACGTCGAAGCTTCCGTCGGCGAACGGCAGTTCCTCGGCGCGCGAGATCACGTCAGCCTCCATGCCCGGCGCCGGATCGACCGTGACGACCGTCGCCCCCGCTTCGCGGAGGCGCCGCGCGACGTGCTGCCCGCCGGTCGCGACGTCGATGGCCGTCACTCCCTCGCCCGGCTCGCAGAGGTCGACGACGAGATCCAGGTCGGGCCCCTCGCGGTGGGTCGGGCTTTCCCGCATCGCTTGCGCGCGGCTGCTCCAGGTGTCCGTCACGCGGCCAGCTCCACGGCTCGCTTCGCAGCTTCGAGCATCGTCGGCTCGACGTGGAGGTTCTCGGGAGCCGCATCGCGCAGCAGCTCTCTGCCCTCGTCGGCATTCGTTCCGTCGAGGCGGACGACGATCGGCTCGGCGATCGTCAGCTGATCGAGCGCCTGGAGGATGCCGCGCGCGACCTCGTCGCAGCGGGTGATCCCGCCGAAGATGTTGAACAGGATCGACTTGACCTGCGGGTCGGCGCTGATGATCTCGAGCGCGTCGACGACGCCCTGGGCGTCTCCTCCGCCGCCGAGGTCGCAGAAGTTCGCCGGACGCCCGCCGGCGAGCGCGACGACGTCGAGCGTGGACATGACGAGCCCCGCGCCGTTGCCGAGGACGCCCACCTCGCCGTCGAGCTTGACGTAGGTGACGTCCTTCTCACGGGCCTGCCGTTCCTCGGGCGGATAGGCCTCCAGGTCGCGCATCTCGGCGATGTCCGGATGCTTGTAGAGCGCGTTCTCGTCGACCGTGAACTTGGAGTCGAGCGCCTTCACCTCGCCGGTGGGCGTGACGATCAGCGGATTGATCTCGCAGAGCATCGCGTCGCAGTCGACGAAGGTCGCATAGAGGCGCTCGGCAATCTTCGCGATCTGTTTCTGCTCGCTCTCGTCCTCGATCCCGGCGCCGTAGATCAGTCGACGCGCCTGATATGTCTGGAAGCCCTCGAGCGGGTCCACATGAAGCCTCGCCAGCGCCTCCGGCCGCTCGGACGCGACCTCCTCGATGTCGATGCCGCCCTCCTTGGTGAACATGAACAGCGGCTTCTTTGCGCCGCGATCGAAGGTCAGCGACAGGTAATACTCCCGCTCGATGTCGGAGGCGGACTCGATCCAAAGCTTGCGGACGACGTGGCCGTTGATGTCCATGCCGAGGATGTTCTTCGCGTGCTCCTCGGCCTCGTCCGGACCGCCGGCGAGCTTGATCCCGCCCGCCTTTCCGCGCCCGCCGGTGAGCACCTGCGCCTTGACGACGACCTGCCCGCCGAGCTCCTCCGCCGCGGTTCGCGCTTCCTCGGGCGTCGTGGCGAGGCGGCCCTCCGACACGGGGATGCCGAATCGCCTGAAGAGCTCCTTGCCCTGGTACTCGTAGAGATCCATGACCGGTGCGCGAGTCTACCCAGCACCTCTTCTGGCGGTCGCGCTCGGTCAGCGCACTCAGCGAGGAGCCGGCGGACATTCTCTGGGTCACGGATGACGCGGTCCGGCTCTAGACTCGGAGCCTCAGCCGCCGACTCTGGAGGAGCCATGGAAGAGAACAAGACGACCCTCACCGACGACGAGATCAGCACCGGCGTCGCACAGGAGATCCGCAGCGAAACGGCCGACGCCGACGAGGGTGACACCGGCAGCGACACGGACAGCACCGACTCCGATTCGGACTCCACGGACGCAGACTCCGACGACGCCGACAGCTAGCACCGTCGGCAGCGCGCTCGCGCGCTGCGTGGAGCCGATCGGCGAGGCAGAGTTCCTGGCCGAGTACTGGGAGCGCCGGCCACTCGTCGTCGAGCGGGACGAGCCCGGGCGCTACGACGACCTCCTGTCCGAGGAGGAAGTCGAGCGCCTCGTCGGCTCAGGCGGCCTGCGCTACCCCGGATTCCGGCTCGTGAAGGCGGGCGAGCAACTCTCGGCGCGGGAGTACACGGTCGACATCCCCTGGCGTCCGAGCGGCTTCACGGGCACGGCCGACCTCGACCGGGTGCTCGGCGAGTGGGAGCGAGGGGCGACGATCGTCCTCCAGGGACTCCATCTCGGACGACCCGAGCTCGGCGCCTTCTGCCGCTCGCTCGAACGCACCCTCGGCCACCCGACGCAGGTGAATGCGTACTACACCCCCCGCTCGGCGCAGGGGCTCCCTGTGCACCACGACACGCACGATGTCTTCGTCCTGCAGATCGCGGGGGAGAAGCGTTGGCTGGTCTACGAGCCCGCATTGGAGCTGCCGCTGAAGAGCCAGAAACACTCCGCCGAGCCGGGCGGCCCAGGGCCGGCGATCCACGACCTCGTGCTCCGACCCGGCGACATGCTCTACCTCCCGCGGGGCTGGCTTCACGAGGCCTTGACGTCCGAAAGCGACTCGCTCCACCTGACCGTCGGAGTCAACGTCGTCACCTGGCTGGATGCATTTCGCGCGGCCCTCGAGGAGTGCGGCAACGAGGTCGGCTTTCGGCGATCGATCCAGAACGGCAGTTCAGCCGAGCTGATCGACGTGCTCCGCAGCCGGCTGACGACCGAGGACGTGGAGCGTCGGGCCGCCGAGAAGCTCACGCGGACCCGGCGTCCGATCCGCGATGGTCAGCTCACCCAGCTCCGGGCCTTAGAGGAACTGGACGTCGACACGGAGCTCGAGCGCCGCGCGACGGTCCTCGCCGGGCTTGCCGAGCGCAACGGCTCCGTCGTGCTCGCCTTCGAAGGCAAGGAGCTCGTCTTCCCCCCGCACGCCGGCGAGGAGATCCGGGGCGTGCTCGAGCTCGACGAGCCGTTCACGGCCGCAGACCTGCCGGGATCGCTCGATGATGAGGGACGGCTCGTCCTGGTCCGCCGCCTCGTCCGCGAGGGCCTCCTCCGGATCAGCGCGGCATAGCGACGTAGCGGCGCGGGCGTCGCGCGACCGGAGAGCCGCATGTCAGGAGCGTGAGCTCTCCGAGCTCTTCGAGGACGTCGACCTCGCGCGCCCCGACCCGCGTATCGAAGGACACAGTCCAACGGTTCTCCGCCTCGCGCGTGACACCGGCCAGATTCAGGTCCGAGAAGCTCGTGAGGCCCTCCTCCGCTCGGATCCGCCGCTCCGCCGCCTGGACGGCGAATGGCCAGCACGACCGGCCCCGATAGTGCTCGAGGGCCAGCTGACCCGAGAGGTGGTGGTCGAGCACGTCCGCGACATCCTCTCGATCGACCCGCCCGTAGTAGACCCCGTGCGGAAGCGCGACGAGATTTCCGGCGAACCGGTCTCCGCCGATGTGCGTGCACTGCCACGCCGATGCCTCATCGAGCTGCTCGCTCGCCGCCTCCCAGAGTGGGCGGCCGTAGCGCGCGCAGCACCGGTCGTGCTTGCCGTGCGTGCAGATCAGGAACAGGGGCTCGTCCACCGGCTGCGAAACCTCGAACGGATCGACCTTGCGGAGCTCCTCGTGCTCACCGACATCCAGCCGCGCCAGACGCTCGTTCCCCTCGCGGGAGTCCGCGACAAAGACCGCGAAGCTCTCGTGATGGCGGCGGTCCGGGCGTCGGATCAGGAGCAGGCGTGTCCGTGGCCGCTCGGCTGTCAGCTCGCGAAGACGCGCCTTCACCTGATCCGAGAGCCCGCTTCCGGCGAGCGCGTCGTGGCTCCAAAGCCCCCGGTACTCCACCAGCAGCCAGTGGTCGATCCGGCTGGCCGTCCCGCCCATCGGCTCGTCGTTCTCGCGCGAGATCTCGGAACAGAACGGCCGGCTGGGCTGGCTGCTACTCACTCTGCACGACGCAGATAACCTGGCCGGTCGTCACCGCCTGGCCGGCCTCGACGGACAGCTCGGTCACCCGGCCTGCGCGGTGGGCCGTGATCTCGTTCTCCATCTTCATCGCCTCGACCACGCAGAGCACCTGTCCGGCTCGGACCTCGTCACCCTCGGCCACCTCGACCGCCAGAACTGTCCCCTGCATCGGAGTGACCACGGCGTCACGGGCCGCGCCGTGGTGGCTGCGCTCGGACTCCCGCTCGCGACGGCGGCGAGCGAGGTCGGCGTGCGGCGGCTCGGGGAACAGCAGCGTCAGCTCGTAACGCCGGCCGTCGAGCTCTGCCTGGACGATCCGCTCGCGCGTCCCAATGGTGCCGTCCGATGCTTGGGCTACCGTCGTTGTCATATGAGACAACTCCTGTGCACGCTCGGCAAGCTCCTCCGACTCCACGATCCCGTGGCAGGTCTCACCTTGAGCGAAGCACGGGTGTTCCAGCAGCGCGCGATGGAAGCCGAGCAACGAGGTCACACCCTCGATCCGGTATTCAGCCAGGGCGCGGAGCATGCGTCGTCGAGCGTGCTCCCGGTCGACTCCGTGGACGCAGAGCTTGGCGATCAGCGGGTCGTACAGTCCGACGATCTCGCTTCCGGCCTCGACGCCGGAGTCGACGCGGACGCCCGGCCCGCCGGGCTCCCGGTAGCCCGTGATCCGCCCCGGCGCGGGCAGAAAGCCACTGGACGGGTCTTCGGCGTTGATTCGGCACTCGATCGAGTGTCCGTTCAGACGAACGTCCTCCTGGCGCAGCCATAGCGGCTCCCCAGCCGCGATCAGCACCTGCTCGCGGACGAGGTCGAGCCCTGTGACGAGTTCGGTCACCGTGTGCTCCACCTGGATCCGAGTGTTCATCTCGAGGAAGAAGTACTCGCCCTCTCGGGTGAGAAGACCCTCGATCGTCCCGGCCGAGCGGTAACCGACGGCTCGAGCCGCGTCGACGGCGATCTTGCCGATCCGCTCGCGGAGCTCATCTGAGACGGCGGGCGACGGAGTCTCCTCGACGAGTTTCTGGTGACGACGCTGGATCGTGCAGTCGCGCTCGCCGAGGTGGATCACGTTGCCCTGAGAGTCGGCGAGCACCTGGACCTCGACGTGACGCGGGTCCTCCAGGTAGCGCTCGACGTAGACCGCAGGGTCGGAGAAGTACGCCTCGCCCTCTCGGCGCGCCGACTCGTAGGCGCGGTCGACCTCCTCAGCCGAGCGGACGACCTTGAGGCCCTTGCCTCCTCCACCGGCGGAGGCCTTGATCGCGATCGGCCATCCGAGCTCCTCGCCGAGCGCTCGAACCTCGTCAGCGGTCGAGACCGGCTCGGTCGTCCCGGGGATGATCGGCACACCTGCGGCCTTCATCCGCTCGCGGGCCGCGACCTTCGAGCCCATCAGCTCGATCGCTTCGGGTGGCGGGCCGATCCAGACGAGCCCCGCCTCCTCCACGGCCCGCGCGAAAGCAGCGTTCTCGGCGAGGAAGCCGTACCCGGGATGGATCGCCTCGGCTCCGGCACTCCGTGCGGCGTCGATCACTCTCTCCTGGACGAGGTAGCTCTCGCCCGGCGGACCGGGGCCGAGGACGTACGCCTCGTCGGCGACTCGGACGTGCAGCGAGGCGCGGTCCGCCTCCGAGTAGACGGCGACGGGCGCGATCCCGAGCTCCCGCAGGGTGCGGAAGATTCGGATCGCGATCTCGCCACGATTGGCGACGAGCACCTTCGAGAAGCCGGCCACGACCGGCATATTGTGTCGGTATGGGCCCGGCCGATCAGCTGACGGTCGCTCGCATGGTCGCGGCGCCGGTGATCGTCGCCCTGTTCGCGATCGATTTCGGGGGCCACCACTACTGGGCGACGGCGCTCTTTGCCGTCGCGATGGCGACCGACTGGGTCGACGGCTGGCTCGCTCGACGCAGCGGCAGCTCGTCGGCCATGGGCTCGCTGCTCGACCCGGTCGCGGACAAGATCCTCGTGCTCGCCGTGCTGATCGTGCTCATCGGCGAGGGGGTGTTCGTGGGGTGGATGGTGGCGGCGATCGTCGCCCGCGAGTTCCTCGTCTCGGGCCTCAGGCTCGCCGCGCTCGAGCGCGGCGTCGTTCTCGGGGCGCGCGACCTGGGAAAGCTGAAGACCGGGACGCAGTCGGTCGCGGCAATCCTGGGCGGGTTCGCCGCCGGCGGCTCGATCGACGACTCCGTCGCCTGGTGGGCCCTTGTCGTGGCTCTTGTCGTGACCTGGGTCTCAGGGCTCGACTACGCCCGGCTCGCCCCCAAGCTGCTCCGCAGCCGGGCCCCCGCCTAGTCCCACTCCAAAGTCCTCGAACCCGGAGCGCCACCAGCGACTGGCGTGAGCCTGGGCGCCGCCTTGCTCCTCCGTTAGCGCCCGGTCAAGAGCAGCGAGCAGCGCCCGCCGCTCGGTCTCGTCACTCGGCTCGGGCTGGACGCTCCAAGTCACCCGTCCACCCTAAGGGCTCGTTTCAGGATGTGGCTCGTCACCAGGGAGGAGTCCGCAGCCGAGTTCGAGCTTCCCGTCTACACACCCCGGCAGCGGAAGGTTCTCCAGACCGCCTTCAACCAGATCGGATACCCGTATGTCTGGGGTGGGACGAGCGGTGGCGAGCAGTCCCTCTTCGGCGTCCGCTCGCGGGGCGGGTTCGACTGCTCCGGGTTCGTCTGGCGCGTGTACAAGCTCGAGCCCTACGCCGGCGGCGAGCGGCTCGACGACACGCTTCGCGGCCGCCGCCCAGATGGCCGGCGAGGCTCCGAAGGCGCGGCGCATCGCGTTCGCGAACCTTCAACCGGGCGATCTCATGTTCTTCGGGCGGGTGGCCGCCGGGCGCGGGCCGCGTCCGTCGACCACATGGGCGTCTATGCCGGCAACGGCTGGATGATCCACTCGTCGCGCTACGGAGTCGCGCTGGCGCGGGTGGACGGCTGGTACGAAGAGCGGTTCGCATGGGGCCGCCGACCCCTCGCAGAGGCCGATCTTACCTAGTTCAGCCTGCAAATCGCGAATAACCCAAACGGGTGATGGCACCTGCCCTCCCGCGCGGAAGAATCGGTGACGTTCTTCGAGTGGGAAAGGGGAGCTGGATGCTCGAGTGGAAAGCACAACTTCTGACCTTGCTGGTCGTATTCGTCACTGCGGCCGACGAGTTCTTCAACATCTCGAACAACTGGAACTGGTAGCGGTCGCAGCCATGCGACGTTTGCCGACGCGCGTCCTGCTGCTTGTCGCGCCCGTCTGGGTCGCCGGACTCACTGTGGCGCTCGCCGCCGCCGTGTCGTTCGCATCGAGGCCGCATGACCTCGCCCAGATCGCCGGGCCGCTCGCATTTCTCCTGGCGTCAACGCTCGCCAGCCGCTACCCGGTGCCGATCGAAGGCGCGGAGAGCGGGGGCGTCACCCTGTCCTTCGTCTTCGGAGCGAGCGGCATCATCCTCTTCGGCTGGGACGCGGGCGTGCTGATCGCGCTCGCAGCGCCGGCCATCGTTCAGCTGCTCGAGCACCGGCCGCTCGAGCGTGTGGCGTACAACGCGTCGGTCTTCGCCGTCGGAGCCGGAGCTGCCGCCGTCCTCGTCTCGTTCGTCGACGGAGCCGGGACGGCGATCATCGTGGCGCAAGTCGCGGTCTCGGCGGTGACGCAGTACGCGCTGAACCTCATGCTGGTCTCAGGTGCCGTCGCAACGACCGCCCGCAGGCCGCTCGAGGAGCTCGCCATCTCATCGGCCCGCGCAACCGCAATCCCGTTCGCGCTGATGGCGTCGGCGGCGCTGATGCTGGTCGTCCTCTGGCAGCGCTCACCGGTTCTCTCCGCTGCGCTCGTCGGGCCTCTTCTCGCCATCTCGCTCTACCAGCGCTCCGCCCACCAGGCGCTCCGCGCGATGCGGCTGGCGCTCACCGACCCGCTGACGGGACTCGGGAACCACCGAAAGTTCCAGGAGCGCCTGCAGCGAAAGTTGTTTCACGCCGAGGACAGCGGCGAGCCGTTCACCCTCTGCATGATCGACGTCGACGATTTCAAGCGGATCAACGACCTCTTCGGGCATCCGGCGGGCGACCGCGTTCTGGCGCAGGTGGGCAGCAGGTTGCGCCAGAACGGCGAGGCATTTCGCCTCGGCGGCGACGAATTTGCGCTGCTCCTCCCCGGCCTCTCGACTGACGAGGCACTCTCAACCGCGTCCTCGGTGCTCGCGCGCATCGCGACGCTCGACTTCGACGGCGTCGGCTCGGTGACGGCCAGCGCCGGGATCGCCGGCTTCCCGAGGCAGGCGTTTGACCGCGACGAACTGATCCGGCTCGCCGACAGCGCGCTCTACTGGGCGAAGGAGCACGGCAAGAACCGCGTGCACGCGTACCGGCCTGACGTCGTGGAGCTCGCCGAGCTCCGCAGACTCGCGCACGGCCCCGACCGCGCCGCCCGATTCCGCGCCGCAGCGAGCCTGGCCAAGGCGGTCGATGCTCGAGACACCTACACCGGCAGCCACTCAACTCGCGTCGCCGAGCTCGGAGCCTGGATCGCGCAGCAGCTCGGACTGGATCAGGAGCAGGTCGAGCTCAGCCGTCTCGCGGGAAGCCTCCACGACCTCGGCAAGCTCGCGATCCCGGAGGAAATCCTCCGGAAGCCCGGGCCACTGACCCAGCCGGAACGCCTCGTCCTCGAGCGCCATCCCCAGATCGGCCACCGCATGCTCGAGAGCCTCGGCGTCGATCCGGTCGCAGACTGGGTGCTCCACCACCACGAGCGCTGGGACGGCTCGGGCTACCCGGAACGACTGCGTGGCGACGAGATTCCTCTCGGCGCGCGGATCATCTTCGTCGCTGACGCCTACGACGCCATGACGTCGGACCGAGCGTACCGCGGCCGGCTCACACCGAGGGCCGCGGTCGAGGAGCTGGAGCGCTGCGCCGGAACCCAGTTCGACCCGTCGATCGTCACAGCCTTCGCCCGCGAGCTCGTCGGCCGGGCGCCGACGACCGCAGCCGCCGCGCGCTAGAGCTCGTTCCAGAATGGGGCTCGTCGCCAGGGTGCGATGGGTGGATGCCAGGCCCGGACGCAGGCCGCGTTCCTATCCCCAGATATGGGCGCGGCCGAGGACGACGCCTGGCGCCGCCCAGCGCGGCCTGGCGGCTCAGCTCCCATGCTGGAACGAGCTCTTAGCCGCTACAAGGGGATGTTGCCGTGCTTGCGGCGCGGGCGCGGCTCGCGCTTCGTGAGCGACGTCTCGAGCGCGTCGATCAGGACGGGCCGAGTCCGACGCGGCTCGATCACGTCGTCGACGTAGCCCCGCTCGGCCGCCACGTAGGGGTTCGCGAACTGCTCCCGGTAATCGGCGATCAACTCCTGCCGGCGCGCATCGGCGTCGTCCGAGTCCTCGAGCTCCTTGCGGAAGACGATATTGACGGCGCCCTCCGGACCCATCACCGCGACCTCGGCGGTGGGCCAGGCGAAGTTGAAGTCGGCGCGGATGTGCTTCGAGCTCATGACGTCGTAGGCGCCGCCGTACGCCTTCCGCGTGATCACCGTGAGCTTCGGAACCGTGGCCTCGAAGTAGGCGTAGAGGAGCTTCGCGCCGTGGCGGATGATCCCGTTCCACTCCTGCGTCGTGCCCGGGAGGAAGCCGGGCACGTCGACGAAGGTGACGAGCGGGATGTTGAACGCGTCGCAGGTGCGCACGAAACGGGCGGCTTTCACGGACGAGTCGATGTCGAGCACTCCCGCCAGTGAGTGCGGCTGATTACCGACGACGCCGACCGGATGACCTCCCAGTCGCGCGAAGCCGCAGACGATGTTCGGAGCGAAGCGCTCGTGCACCTCGAGGAACTCCCCGTCGTCGACGACGCGGCGGACGACGTCCTTGATGTCGTAGGCCTTTGTCGGCTCGTTCGGGATCAGCGTGTCGAGGTCGGCGTCCTCGCGGTCCGGAGGGTCGGTCGGCGGGAAGTACGGTGGCGGATCCATGTTGTTCTGTGGGAGAAAAGAGAGCAGGTAGCGGGCGTCCTCGAGGCAGCTCTCCTCGTCCGAGGCCGTGAAGTGGGCGACGCCCGACTTCGAGGCGTGCGTCGCGGCGCCGCCGAGCTCCTCGAACGTCACCTCCTCGCCCGTGACGGTCTTCACCACGTCGGGGCCGGTAATGAACATGTACGAGCTGTCCTCGACCATGAGGACGAAGTCGGTCATCGCCGGCGAGTAGACCGCGCCGCCGGCGGTCGGGCCCATCACGAGGCTGATCTGCGGGATCACGCCCGAAGCCTGGACGTTCCGCCAGAAGATCTCGGCGTAGCCGGCGAGCGAGACGACACCCTCCTGGATCCGGGCGCCGCCCGAGTCGTTGATTCCGATCACAGGGCAGCCGAACTTCGCGGCCATGTCCATGACCTTGCAGATCTTCTCCGCGAACGCCTCGGACAGGCTGCCGCCGAAAATGGTGAAGTCCTGTGAGAAGACGAAGACCTTGCGACCGAAGATCGTCCCGTAACCGGTGACGACGGCGTCGCCGTACGGCCGTCGCTCCATCATCCCGAAGTAGGGGTTCCTGTGGCGAACGAACCGGTCGAGTTCGACGAACGACCCCGGGTCGAGCAGCTTCTCGATCCGCTCGTGCGCGAGCAGCTTGCCTTGGCTCTTGTGCTTCTCGACCGCCTTCTCACTCGCAGGGTTGTGGAGCGCCTCCTCGCGAAGCTCGTGCAGGCGGTCGAGCTTCCCCTGCGTCGATTCTGTTCGATCGTCCGTCGCCGCCACCGGCCGGAGCCTAACTACAGTCCGGGGCATGCTCGACCGCTCGACGATCTGGCCCTACGAAGAGGGGAAGCCGGGCGAGTTCTATTACCAGCGGTACTCGCACCCGGCGGGCGTTGAGGCAGAGCGCCGGCTGGGCGAGCTCGAAGGCGGTCACGCGCTGCTTTTCCCCTCGGGCGCTGGTGCGTCGACGGCGCTGCTGCTCGCCTTCCTCGAGCCCGGTCGAACGGTCGCGATCGCGAAGGACGCGTACTACGGGACTGCGGTGCTGATGCGGGCGCTCGAGCGCTGGGGCCTCCGAATGGTCGAGTTCGACCAGACTGGGCCGCCGCCAGACGGCGCCGACCTCGTCTGGGTGGAATCGCCGTCGAACCCGCTCCTGACGCTGCCCGACCTCGACGCGGCGGCGGCCCACCCCGCTCCGGTCGTCGTCGACTCCACGGCGTCGACCCCGGTCTACCTGCGCCCGCTCGAGCACGGTGCGGACTTTGTGTTGCACAGCGCTACGAAGTTCCTGGGCGGGCATAGCGACGTGCTGCTCGGGGCGGTCGTCTGCGCCTCGGAAGACGACTACGAGCGTCTGAAGGAGTTCCGTGGGCGATCCGGGATCGTCGCGGCCCCTGACCCCGCCTGGCTGCTCGGCCGGAGCCTGGAGACGCTCAGGGTTCGGATGGAGTGCCACACGGCAAACGCGACAGAAGTGGCGCGCCGGCTCGAGGGCCATCCGGGAGTCGAGCGCGTCCGGTATCCGGGGTTCGGCGGCCTCATGTCATTCGACGTCGCCGGCGGAGCGGAGGCCGCGCGCCGGATCGAGACCTCGGTGCGGATGATCAAGAACGCAACGAGCCTCGGCGGGACGAAGTCGGTACTCGAGACGCGCGCCCGCTGGGAGGGCGACCGGGTGCCGGAGAACCTCGTCCGTCTCAGCGTCGGGCTCGAAGACGTGGACGAGCTCTGGGCCGACCTCGAGCAGGCGCTCGGCTAGCTGGCGGAGCCGACGACTTGAGCGACCGAGCGGTTCTGTTCGTCCGTTAGAGCGGGACCGTTCTCCACCCCAAAGTGCTCGTAGAGCTTTTCCAGGGTGAAGCGGTCACGGAACCTACACGCAGTGTTTTGGTTCGCGAACATCCCCGCCTCCCAGAACGCGCTCTCGGACGGTATCGCCCGATCCCATCGAACACCCACGACGTATTCGCATCGTTCCGGATCATCGGCGTCCGCCTTGATGTTTGGGTTACGAAGCGGTGCGTCCACAAGTCGCCTCCGAACACCATCAATCTCAACGTCGAACTCGCCGATGCGCTTGGCCGGCTCGATGACCTCTCCGAATCCGACATAGCCGCGCTGAGGGAGGTAGACGAACACTCGATGGCCGGGTTGGAGACGCAGAAGAGGCTTACTAAACCTTGGTCCGCCGCCGCCTGAAACGAAACCGAATCGGCGGGCGTCCTCCCAGTCTCGACGGGCCTCGTCGCCGAAGGCGATGTAGTAGTCGCGGCCGTTCCAAGACTCCGACGTTCGCTTAGAAGCCGACGTTCGAGATCGTTCTTCAGCGGCCACCGGATCTCGAAACCAACTGCGAGCGAGGTACTCGCGTTCGCCGTCTACGAAGCACTTGAAGAAGACGACGTTGATGGGAACGCCAAAGTCCTGGAGCAGGTAGTCGACGATACGCTCCGTACTTGGATCGAAGGCGGACGCAACGATGATCAGCCGATGGCTCTCGTTGATCGCCTCGGGCAAGCCGGCGCCGAAATGTTCGGCAAATGACTCTTCAAAGGTTTCCGCGTGAGAGAAGCCTCCCGATTCGAAGATGCTCGCGATTCTGTCGGCCCCGAGGCCGCCGACCCAGGATCCATAGTCGAGGGCCTGCGCAACAACGTCTCGCGGAGTCCTGTTCCGCTTGAGCTCGATGACGTAAAGCACGCCCTCGCTATCGATCGCGAGGACGTCGACCCTTGCACCGTGATCGGTCGGAACCTGAGACCCGAGGACCATCAGATCTCCGAGCCCAAGCAGGCCCACGTCGTCCAACACGATCTGCTCGAGACGGGACTCCTCATCAATCCCGGATGAAATGACGGCTTGGGGAGAATCGTTCTCGATCCGCCACAGCCCGATCTCCAATGGCATGAGGCGGATCGTAGATCAGCCGTGAGAGCCGGAGGTCGGACTCGAACCGACGACTTCTGGTTTACAAAACCAGTGCTCTACCAGCTGAGCTACTCCGGCGCTGGACTGATGGTAGCCCGAGCTACTGCAGGACCTGGCGCGATTCCTGGTGCTGCAGGATCTTGCGCTTGACCCGCTGGAGCGCGTTGTCGATCGTCTTCGTATCGACCTCGAGGCTCTCGGCCATCTCCTCGTAGGACGAGCCTTCCAGGTAGAAGCGCAACGCGTCCGCCTCGAGCTGCGAGAGGCCGGTGCCCAGGCAGAACACGAGGCTCTGGAGCTCCTCGGTCGAGATCACACAGATCGAGGGCTCGTCGACGCTCGGGCCCGGCAGGGCGTCGCCGAGCGTGCAATCGCCCTCGGACTCTTGACCGGCCGGCGTCTGGGAGAACGAGACGTAGGTGTTCAGCGGCGCGTGCTTGAAGCGCGTCGCTGTCTTGATCGCCGTGATGATCTGGCGCGTGATGCAGAGCTCGGCGAAGCTGCGGAACGAGGTCTCTTTGTCGGAGCGGAAGTCCCGAACCGCCTTGTAGAGCCCGATCAGGCCCTCTTGGATCAGATCTTCCGAGTCGCCACCGGCGAGGAAGTAGGAGCTCGACTTCAGGCGGACGAAGCCGTTGTAGCGACGGATGAGCGTGTCCATCGCCTTGCTGTCGCCGTTCCGCGCCCGAATGACGAGCTGGAGGTCGGCGAGCTCCCGCTCGGCCCTCTGGGCTGAGTACGTCCGGGTGGCTGGTCTGGCGGCCATGTCGGTTCCCGTCGGGCCGATCCCGGTGGTCGGCGTGCTAGTGCCGAACCAGTCTCTGCCTCAACTTGACCAGGAAGGTAGCAGCTGATCAGACACATTACAAGCATGTTGCAAGAGTCCTGTTCCGACCGGACCCTTGCGCTGGACCCGACACAACCGGTCCTCCACTAGGTGTCCGCTCGCCGCAGACGCTCTAGCCGCTCCCGCGTCTCGGCGTCGATGCGATCGCCGACCCGGCTCGGCTGGCCCTCCTGGTGCTCGACTCCCTCGAGGGTCGACGCGAACTCCCTCGAGCTGATCTTCGCCACCTCCTGCCCCGACGTTCCCCTGACGGCGGCGTCCGACGAGACCAGACACACGCGCTCACGGTTCCGATGCTCGGCAGCGAGGCGCTCGAGCAGTGCATCCGCGTTCGACGCAAAGCGCACCTCGAGCGCGCCGTACCGCTCGTCCGCGCCGACCCCGTCGAAGACGACTACGCCTCGCGCTCCCCGAACGGCGACGTAGCTCGCGAGGTAGTCGACGAGCTCCTGGCGCTCCGCGAGGCCGGCCGCGTGGAGGACGTTGTAGCCGTCGAACAGATACAGGGTGGGATCAGGCACTGCGCCGCCGCCTCGCCTCGTAGACGAGCAGCGCGGCCGCGACGCTGACGTTCAGCGATCCGACTCGACCCAGCAGCGGGATGGAGACGATCTCGTCGCAAGCTCGACGCACGAGCGGGCGAAGCCCCTTCCCTTCGGCGCCGAGCACGAACGCAACGCCGCCGTCGCCGAAGTCGGTGTCCCAGAGGCTTGCGTCTCCGTCCGCTGCGGCGCCCCAGACCCAGAGATTCGGGCCCTTCACGTCGTTCAGGTAGCGCGCGAGGTTCGGCACGACGGCGACCGCGAGGTGCTCGACAGCGCCGGCCGACGCACGACAGACGGTCGAAGTGACGCGAGCGGCGCCGTGCGCCGGGATCACGACCCCGGTGGCCCCGGCCCCCTCGGCGCTCCGGACTACGGCGCCGAGATTGTGCGGGTCCGTGACCTGGTCGAGACAGACGAGGAGCGGCCGATCCGAAGCCGCGAGCTCGTATGCGTCGGCGTAGCGGAAGGGCTCGCAGCGCGCGAGAACGCCCTGATGATCCCGATTTCCCAGCACGTCGGTGAGCTCCCGCTCGGGCTTGACCTGCACGCGGACACCCTCCGCTTCGCGAAGCCACGGCTCAGCTGAGAGAGCGCGCTCGGTCGCCCAGAGCTCCCGGATCGCGCGCGGGCCGCGCAGCGCCTCGCGGACGGCGTTCCGGCCATACACGTGCTCGTACGTCACCGCCGGGGGAACAGCTGATAGCCAGGCTCGTTTGCCGTGTCGCGAATATCCCAGCCGGCCGCAGCGATTTCTTCTCGAATCCGATCCGCTGCCTTGAAGTCCTTCTCGGCTCTCGCGAGCGCTCGCTGTTCTGCGAGGCGATGAATTGTGATTGGCGCCGCCTGGGAACCCGCGAGCTCCTCGAGGCCAACTAGCCGCAATCCTCTAAGGAGGAGATCAACGAAGCCTGCGCTGCGCCACGCATGGAGGATCGCCAGGGCTTCCGGCGTGTTGAAGTCGTTATTCAACGCAGCCTCGAAATCGAGCCAATGTGGGATCACGCCAACCGCGGGAGGCAGCGTCCGAAAAACGTTCCGGAAGCTCTCCACTTGTGCGGCTGCCGACTTCAGCGTCTCCTCGGAGAAGTCCATCGGCTTCCGCCAGTGTGACCCGAGAAAGAGCATGAGAAGCGTCTCCTTCCCCCACCCGTCGATCGCCTCGCGCAAGGTCACGGCGTTCCCGACCGACTTGGACATCTTTTCGCCGGTGAACCGCAGCATCCCGTTGTGGGCCCAGATCCGCGCGAACTCGTGGCCGAGCGCGCGCGACTGCGCGAACTCGTTCTCGTGGTGCGGGAAAACGAGGTCGAGGCCGCCACCGTGGATCTCGAAGACAGGGCCGAACGCCTCCTCGGCCATCACGGAGCATTCGATGTGCCATCCGGGGCGGCCCGGACCCCACGGCGACTCCCACACGAGATCCTCGCCGGGCTTGTTCCCCTTCCAGAGCGCGAAGTCTCGGGGGTCCTCTTTGAGCGGATTCGGCTCCTGCTCCTCGACCTGGTCGGGCCTCTGCCCCGACAACCGGCCGTACGCGGGGTCACGCGAGACGCGGAAGTACACGTCTCCCTCGACCGCGTATGCGGCATCCCGCTCAACGAGCTCCGCGATGAAGCGGATGATCTGCGGGATGGTCTCGGTCGCCTTCGGGAAGCCGTCGGGTAGCCCGAGGCCGAGATCGCCGACGTCCTCGATATACCACGCAGTCGCTTGAGCAGCGATCTGCGCGCTCGGTCCCGGCGCCGCGAGGATCTTGTCGTCGACGTCGGTGATGTTGTGGACGAGCGTTGCGTCGTACCCGCTCTCCCGGAGCCAGTTTCGCATCCACATCCCGACGACGAAGGGCCGGGCGTTCCCGACGTGGGCCCGTGCGTAGACGGTCGGCCCGCAGTAGTACATGCGAATCGGCCCGGGAGGATCCGGAAGCGGATCGAGACTACGAGTGAGTGTGTTGTAGAGCCTGATCGACACGGCGGAGCGCTTCCTCCCTGGGCAACGCGGCCAGTATCGCCGCTAGCTCCGGACCCTTGTCGCGGCCGGTCAGCGCGATCCGCAGCGCGCGGAGATTCCCGCCGACAGCCTTCAGCTCGCGCATGACGGCGCGCGGCTCGGCGACCGTCAGCTCCTTGAAGCGCTCGAGCGTCTCAGGTGAGTCGGTCGGCCGGGGCGGCGGCGCCTCGAGAACCTGCGCTGCGTAGTCACGGGCCTCGCGAAGGTCGCGGGCGCCGCGTGCAACGGGGATCGCGGAGAGCGGGATCTCGGCGCGCTCAGCGAGCTCCTCGTCGCTCAAGGCCTCGATCGCCTCCACCGAGAGGCGACGGAGCCGGGGCAGGTCGTAGTGGACGTCGTGCCGCGGCACCCCGAGCTCCTCGAGATAGCGCCGGACGGCTTCTGCCGGGAAGCCGAGCTCGCGCAACGACGCCACCGTCGAGCCTTCCGTTCGCTTGGAGAGCTTCTTGCCGTCCTCGCCGAGGATCAACCCATGGTGGACGTACTCGGGAGGCGTCGTCTCGAGCGCTTCATGGAGCTGCCGGTGGAGATCCTCGTTCGGCCGGTGGTCGTTCCCACGGTAGACGTGAGTGATGCCGAACTCGGCGTCGTCGACCACGCTCGCCAGGTGGTAGGTCGCGGTGCCGTCCTCGCGGAGGAGGGTCGTCCGGCCGAAGCGCTCGCCTCCGAGTTGGACGGCGGCTTCGCGGTAGCGATCCTGCCGCTCGCTCTGTCGCACCGGGCCCTCGTCCCACTCGAGCCCAAGCCAACCCAGATCGAAGAGGAGCGCCTCCTCGCCGCCCGGGACGTTGCGCGCTGGGTCAGTATCGTCGATCCGCAGAAGCATCCAGTCGCCCTCCAGCCGGTTGACGACCGCGCTGAGGGCGTTGCCGACATGCAGCGAGCCGGTCGGGCTGGGAGCGAAGCGGACACGGCTCATTCCGCGGCTGAATCTACACTCGCCCTTCGTGGAGGCCGCGCTTCTTGCTTGGCATGCCGAGCACCGGATCGATCTCCCCTGGCGGCGCCGAAGAGATCCCTACGCGGTCCTCGTGTCCGAGGTGATGCTCCAGCAGACGCAGGTGCCGCGGGTCGTGCCGCGGTTCGAGGCGTGGATGGAGCGCTGGCCGACGGTCGAGGCGCTGGCAGCGGCGGGTCTGGACGAGGTGATCCGAGCCTGGCAGGGACTCGGCTACAACCGGCGCGCGGTCAGCCTGCACCGGGCGGCTCGGCTCGTGGCGGAACGCGGATGGCCGCTTGACTTCACGGAGCTTCCGGGAGTCGGCCGCTACACCGCGGACGCGATTCGCCGTTTTGCTCTCGGCGACGACGTGCTTCCGCTCGACACGAACGTCGTTCGCGTGATCGAGCGGACGGGTGGTGAGTTCGGGCCGGAGTCGGCGGAGGCGCTGATGGATCTGGGGCGCGAAGTCTGCCTCGCACGGGTTCCTCGGTGTGGGGTCTGCCCGCTTGCCGCCTCCTGCCCGTCCCGCGGGCGGCGCTACGAGCCGCTGCGCAAGCAGTCCCGCTTCGAGGGCTCGTTCCGCCAACGGCGCGCCGAGACCCTGAGGCTCGTGGCGACGGGAGAGACGAAGCGATTGGACGCCGAGGCTGTCGCGTCCCTCGCGCACGACGGCCTCGTCGAGGCCGTCGGCGACCACGTTTCCCTCCCGTTGAATTAAGCCCTTGGTAAGGGTTACGGCCCTACGGTCGAGGCGTCATCGAGAAAGGAGCCATCATGAAGCGAATCCTGCTCTTCGCGCTCGCCGCCCTCGTCTCTCTAGGTCTTCTGGTCTCTCCGGCCATCGGATCGGACGACGACGACGGCGACCGGATCAGGACCTTCCGCGTCACGATCCAGAATCTGACGCCTCCGCACGCCATCGGCCCGGGAGCGCAACCCCTCTCCCCACCGCTGCTCGTCGTTCACTCGAACCGAGCCAGCGTCTGGTCCGTTGGGGAGATCGCGAGCCACGGTCTCGCGGCGATCGCCGAGGACGCAAACAACTCGGTGCTCGAGTCGGCGCTGAACGGCTTCCCCGGCGTCCGGTCCGTGTCGACGGGCGGGGGTGGCCCGATTCCCTCGGGGACAGCTCGCTCGTTCACGGTCGAGGCGGGCGGCCGGTTCGATCGACTGAGCCTCGTCACGATGCTCGTGAACACGAACGACGCGTTCACGGGTCTCGACTCGCTCCACCTAAAGGGCCGGCGAACGACGCTGCTGACAGCCGCGTACGACGCTGGCAGCGAGCGCAACAACGAGCTGAAGAGCCACATTCCAGGGCCGTGCTGCGGGAACCCATTCGTCCGCGATCCGGAAGGCCGCGCGATCGCGATGCACGAAGGGATCACCGGTAGCGGCCAGCTCTCCCAGTCGGTGTACGGCTGGACTGGACCAGCCGCGCGCGTCACCATCGAGCGGATCTCCTAACGGCGAAAGGCGGGCTGCCCTGCCCAAAGGGCGGCCCGCCTACCCGCGGCGCACGAGGACGACCGACTGGGCGGCGAGTCCCTCGCCGCGGCCCGTGAAACCGAGGCGGTCGGTCGTCGTGGCGCTGACGGCGATGCGGCTCGGCTCTACGGCAACGGTCTCGGCGAGCTTTGCGCTCATGTCAGCTCGACGCTCAGCGATGCGGGGCCGTTCGCCGATCAGGACGCAGTCCGCGTTGACGAGCTCGTATCCGGCCTCGCGGACCTGCCCGTAGGCGCGGCTGAGGAGCAGAAGTGACGAGATCCCGCTGAACGCGTCGTCGTCCGGTGGGAAGAGGGTGCCGATGTCGCCGAGATTCGCTGCGCCCAGGATTGCGTCGATCAGCGCGTGCGTGATCACGTCGCCGTCGGAATGCCCCGCCAGCCCTGGCTCGCCCGGGAACTCGACGCCGCCGAGCACGAGCGGGACGCCCGCGTCGAAGGCGTGCGCGTCGACTCCCAGGCCGATCCTCATCCGAGCAGTTCCTGACGTGCTACGCGTTGGTCGAAGACGGTGAGCGTTTCGTACCCGGCGGCCCCCGCATGCTCGATGGCCTTGTCGAGATCACGACCGAGGTTCGCCGGCACATGGGCGTCTGAGGCCAGGGTGATCCCGGCTCCGCGCTCGCGCGCCCGCGCCAGGAGCTCCGGGTTCGGGTACAGCTTGGCGTGCGGCTTGTAGAGGCCCGCACTCGAGACCTCCAGGCAGACGCCGTCCAACGACCCTGCCACGGCGTTCCAGTCCCAGGGGATCTCAGGCCCGAACATTCGCACGAGGTCCGGGTGGGCGAGGCTGTCGAAGAGCTTGCTCTCGGCGGCGAGGCCGAGAGCTTCGTAGTAGCGCCGCCAAGCCTCCTCGACCCCCACCTCGTGGATCAGCGCCGGCTCGCCGTCGATGCCCGCATCGCCGATGAAGTGGATGGAGCCGAGCAGGTAGTCCCACGGATACGTCGCAAGGAGGTCGCGAGTCTCCTCTTCCCTGCCGGGGACGTAGTCCACCTCGAGCCCGAGCTTGACCGGCATCCCCTGACGCTTCGCCTCGACGATGGCGTCGACGTAAGGCTCGAGGTCGTACGCGGAATGACGGAGGTGATACGGCGCCGTCCAGAGGACGCGGGTCTGCGTGAAGTAGTAGACGTGCTCCGTGAAGCCGATCTCGTCGATGCCGCGTTCGGCGGCGACCTCGACGAAGCGTTCTACGCCTTCGACCGTGTGATCGAGTGACTCGTCTGGCGCCCGCAGGTGCAGGTGGTAGTCGACGATCACGCGGGACCGAGGAGGCGCTCGACCGCCTCGAGGTCGGCCGGCTCGGTGATCTTCACGAGGCGCGGGTCGCCAGGAACCGCCTTCACCCGGCCGCCTCGTGCCTCGACCAGGGCCGAGCAGTCGGCGGCCTCGCCGCCGGCCGCGACGGCCTCCCGAAGCGCGGTCGCGACGAATGCCTGGGGCGTCTGAACGCTGACGAGCCCCTCGCGATCGACCGTCTCGACCACCTGGTCGCCCTCGACGCGCTTGACGGTGTCGGTGAGCGGCAGTACCGGGACCGCCCCGTCCCAGCCCTCGTTCAGCGCGGTCAGCAGACGTTCGATCACCTCTTCCGGCACGACGGGCCTCGCT
>JBKKAR010000037.1:0-8103 GCA_046714355.1 Gaiellaceae bacterium
GCTTCTCCTCGAGCCCGGCGAGGTATCCCGCGAGATAGCCGGCCTCCTGTTCCTTGAAGAGCAGACCGACGACGTTCGCCGGCTTGTTCTTGAGGGACTGCTGGTCGACGTCGACGATCGCGAAGCGTGCGTCCGGAAGCTTGACCGCCGCTGCGTCGACGGCGTCTCCCTGCGAGAACCCGACTCCGATCACAAGATCGAAGCCCTGGCGGGCGAGCGAGGTGTGGTTCGGGATGTAGTCAGCCGCCGTCTGTGACTGCGCGACGCGAATCTCGACGTCGAGCTCCTTCTCGGCCCGCTTCAGCCCCTCGTACGCGAGCTGATTGAACCCACGGTCGTTCAGCTGGCCGACGTCGGTGACGAGCGCGATCTTGAACTCGGCCTTCTGGATCCCTTCGACTGTCTCGCCCTTCGCACCGTCGTCCCCTCCGCCGCACGCCGCGAGCAGGAGGACGACGCCTAGGGCCATGACGCCGGAACGGAGGTTTTCGCCTGGTAGTCTCAAACCTGGTGGCGAAGTCTATCCGACCCGCCCCTCTCCACGTCAGCCTTGCGGTCGTCTTCCAGGTCCGCGACGGCGCGCTGCAGGTGCTGATGTGGCAACGGGCCAGGGAGCCCTTTGCGCGCCGCTGGGCCTTACCCGGCGGCTATCTCGAGCCCGATCAGACCCTCGAACGGTCGATCAGGCACCACCTGGCCGCCAAAGTCGACGTGCGGGAGCTTGCGCACCTCGAGCAGCTCGAAACCCGCAGCGAGCCTCGCCGTCACCCGAGAGGCTGGGAGCTGGCGACCGCGTACCTCGGTCTCGTTCCCGTCGACGCCGACCCTGCGGTGCCAGACGACACGCGCTGGCGCCCGGCGGAGCGCCTCTCGAGGACGGCGTTCGACCACGGAGACATCGTCCGCTCCGGCCTCGCGAGGCTCCGGGCGAAGCTCTCGTACACAAACATCGGCTTCGCGCTCGCGCCGAAGGAGTTCACGCTTTCGGAGCTCCGGGAGATCTATGCGGCCGCGCTCGGGCACGACGTCTCGGCGACGAACCTCCATCGCGTGCTCGTCCGGCGCGACGTGCTGGAGCCGACGGGGGCGAAACGGGAGCCGGGTCGATCGGGAGGACGGCCCGCGGCGCTGTTCGGCTTCCGGTCGAGGACGCTCGAGGTGACCGACCGCTTTGCAGTCCTGAAGCCGCCTAAGAGGGCTACGTTGCAGTGACGAGCCGGTCGCGCCCGCCGCGCTTGGCGGCGTAGAGCGCGGTGTCGGCGCGGCCGACGAACTCGTCGGCGCTCTCTGTCTCGTCCCAGCTGGCGATGCCGGCTGAGACCGTCTCGCCGTCAGGCATGCGGGTGCGGAGCCGCTGGACGAGCGCCTCGGCGTCCTCGAGGGTGCAGCCGGGCAGCAGGACGCTGAACTCCTCGCCGCCGTAGCGCGCGAGCATGTCGCTTGCCCGGAGCTGCGTCACCCAGGCGGAAGCCGCTTGCTTGAGCAGCCGGTCACCGGCCTGATGGCCCCGGTCGTCGTTGAAGCGCTTGAACCGATCGAGGTCCAGCATGGCGACGCAGACGGAACGCGAGTCGCGTGCCGCCCGCGAGAGCTCGCGTGGAAGCTCCTCCTCCCACGCCCGCCGGTTGGGCAGGCCGGTGAGGTCGTCGGTGCGCGCGGTTTCCTGGAGCTGCGAGAGAAGTCGCGCGCGGTCGAGCGCGATCGCCGCCTCGGCTGCGAGCATCCGCAGGCCGGACTCGATCCGGCGCGACAGCTGCTTCACGGGCTTCGCCCATCCGAGGACGACCACGGCGACCACGGCCTCGTCGCGGAGTACGGGCTCGAAGTGCATCGATCGAACGCCGTGCCTTGCTCCATGCGAGGCCTCTCGAAGGAACACGGGCTTGCAGGACATGAAGGCGAGCCCGCCGCCGGCTTCCTCGCCGGCGCGAGGGATGCGCATCCCCACAGCCGAGGTCAGGGCGAGGCGATCGTCGGCGTTCGGCTCGAGCAGCTGGACGACATCGGCGCCGGCGATCCCGCGCGCGGAAGAGCACACAGCGCGGCGGACAGCTTCGGGGTCGGTGCTGGCCCCGATCTCTCGCATCGCGAGGGTAATCGCCTCGATGTTGGCGAGCGCGAGACGCGTCTCCTCGGCCCGGGAGCGAAGCTCGGCGACGAGCGCCTGCACGGTGAACCCGACGACCGGCGCGACACAGATCCAGAGAATCGCCGTCCGCCATTCCGTGGCCGGGTACTCGGGCGCCCCGAGCAGCATGAGGGGCGTGAGGAAGACGGCGGCCAGGCCGGCGATGCCGATCGCAAGGTGCTCGCGTGTCCCGTAAAGGGCGAGCCAGAAGACCGGGAGCATCGCGAGGGATGCGTAGCCAGACAACGCGCCTCCCTGGCTCTCGCGGAGCAAGGCGAAGACGACGAAATAGGCGAGCGCCGGAACGACCTCGGCGAAGCGCGGAAGACGATGCCACGGAGCGAGCCAAACAGTGACGAGGATGAGACCGGTGAGAGCGGAGGCGAGCGCGATCTCCGTCAGTCCGTCCCCGTGTGGCGGAAGCGGCAGGACAGCGATGGCCAGCGCCATCACGCCGACAAAGGGAGCGCTGCGTCGGCGGAGCCCCGGGCGTGCGTACGCCCCCCGGGTGACCGGGTGTGCGCCTGTCCTCCCCCGAGCGCGCACAGACAGGGGAAGAGCGAGGCGGAGGGGAAGGGCCGCAGTCCGCACGCCCTCACTTCGTCGGTCGCGGCGCCTTTTCGCCCCATCCTCCAAACAGGGGAGGGCGTTGCGCCGTTTCGAGCGTCTGGGGTACTTCCTTCTATCAGCTGCCTTTTCGGCGTAACGGGCAAAGCCCGTTCCGCGGCGGCAAACGGAGGAGGGCCGGCGCTCGCCGGCCCTCCTCCGTTTCGTACAGGTGTCGCCGAGCTAGCGGCCGATCGCCACGTCGTCGACGTGGACGCCGGTGAAGAGCGGCGACGAGATCAGCGCGTCCGCCGAGAACCGGAACCGGACCTGGAGCGGCCCGGCCGGGACCTTGAACGCCACCTTCTCGAGAGCGAAGGCCGGGTAGCCGGCGTTCTGACCGTCGAACGTCTTCTGGTCGCTCCAGGCGGCCGTGGCCTCGTCCCAGACCCACTTCGCCGCGCTCCAGTTCGCTCCGTCCGTCGAATACTCGACGGTCAGGAAGTCGAAGCCCGGCTCGGTGTCCCGCTTGTTGCGGAAGTCGGCGTAGACCCAGCCGCCCGCCTGGTCGACAGCCGGCGACGTGAGCGTGGCGGTCGACTCGTCGAAGTACGGCGCGAGCTGGAAGCTCGAGCCAGAGGCATGGCCTGGCGCAGCTCGCCTCCAGGCATGCAGCGGGTTGCCGGACTGGGCGGTCGTCCAGCCCTCATCACCGAGCTCGAAGCCGTACGGGCCTGCGAGCGAGACGCCCGCGGGCGTCGGCGGAGGCTCAACCGGCGTCGTTCCGCCGCCCCCACCTGGAACCTGGCGAGTGAAGGTGTACGTCCAGATGCCGCGGCCGTATGTGGCAGCCACGAGCAGGTTCGGGTCGTTCGGCTTCAGGTTCAGCATCGAGGTCGGAACGACCGGCAGGCCGTTCAGCGGCGCGAACTTCGTGCCGCCGGTGAGGCTGTTGGCGAAGACGCCGACGTCCGTCCCGACGATCAGCTGCTTGCCGGCGCGGAGCACGACCGAGGTCGCCGGGGCATCCGGGAGGTTGCCCGTGATGTCGACGAAGGTCTCGCCTGCATCGGTCGACTTGAAGAGGTGACCGACACCCGCGTCCGGATTCTGATCCTGGAGCGTGTTCGGCGGGACCCACCGTCGGGTGTAGCCGCCGAGCGTGACGTAGATCGTCCGCTGATTTGCGGGATCGACTGTCAGGGAGGTGATGAACCGCTCGGGCAGGCCCTTCGCAGCAGCGATGTGCCAGCCGTTCGAGGTCATCCGCTCGGGCGCCTGCACGCCGCCGACGTTCGTCGCGATGCCGCTCTTGAACGCGGCCTTCGCGTTCAGCGAATCGCAAACACCGCAGTAGGCGGCGTAAACCGCGTCGCCGACCACGTCGATCGCCGTCATGCCGTTCGCCGGATCGGTCGCTGACGGGATCGCGGCCGCGTCGCCGGGCTGCTTCTGCGTCCCGAGGTCGTAGACGACCTTCCACGAGTTCCCACCGGCGTCATGACCGGCATCGGTGTCGGGACCGTACGTCGTCTCGGCGATCTCGTTACCGCCGGTGACGAGATGCTTGGCGTCCGTCGGGTCCATCTCGAACGGGTTGACGAACCGCGTGTTCGTCAGGCCCGGGTCGATGTCCCGCCAGGCCTTACCACCGTCGGTCGTGACCTTCATTTCGTTGAAGACGTACGCCTCGTAGGCGGTGTCGGCGTTGGCCGGGTCGACCTCGGCGAACGTGCCGTCACCGCCGTAGACGGCGTACTGCTCGCCGTCGGGCGTGATCTTCATGTGGCCGTTGTCCTGCAGTCCGGCGTAGGTCGTGCCGTCGTTCGCCATCGCGACGTCGTACGGCAGCAGTGTGTTGAAGCCGTCCTGGTTGCCGTTGCCCCAACCGCCGTTGTCCAGCTCGTGGCCGGGCGCGACGTGGTTCTTGTAGAAACCGCCGTCGTTTCCGACCGCAAGCGTGACGCCGCCGAGCGAGTCGGGGATCCAGAGTCCTTCCTGCTGGTCGGGGTGGGTCGTCGTGGACGTCGTAGGCGGTCGGTTCGTCGGGCACTCAGGCAGGCCGACCGTGAGCATCAGGCAGGCCTCGCCGCTGAAATACCGGCCGATGACCTTGAACGAGGACGGCCCGTCCTGCGGCACCGGCAGCTCGTTCTGCCAGACCTCCTCGAGCCCGAACGCGAGCCGCGTCGGGACGCCCGTCGCGCTCTGCCGCGTCGGGTCAGGGGAGATCCACTCGTTGTACCAACCCTGCACGCCGGGCTCGTAGCCGAGCGCCTGGCCCACGCCGACGAGCGCGGAGCCCGTCGCCGGGTTCTTCGCAATCGCGTTGTCGTCAGCCATTCGCGTCCACGTGGACCCGAAGTCCTTCGAGACGTAGATGCCGTTCAGCACCGTGCCGCCCGCGCGCGGGTCGGATGGGAAGTTCTCCGGTGCGTCGATGACGTCGATCCCGCCGTTCAGGACGACCGCGTCCTGGACGATCGCGTACAGATAGTCCTTGTCCTGCTCTGCGCCCGTCGTCGAGCCGAACTCCACGCGCCCGATCCGCTCCTGCGGCGTGAAGCCGGAGCCGCCGAGCTTGACGAACGTGTTCGGCGCGCCGCTCAGCGACCGGTAGAGGCCGTTGTACTCGGACTGCGGCGTGCCGTCAGCGTTCTTGCGCCCGCCGGCCCGCCAGCCGATCGCGGCGACAACGGTGCCGGGAGCGACATCGGAGTTCACGCCGCCCGTCCCCTTGATCGCGAGGTCGGTGACGACGTTCGCGAGCTGGCAGGAACCGCCCCCGGCGACGCCGGAGCACTCGCCCGTCGGCAGGTTCACGTTCGCGTACGTCTTCCCGCCGTCGGTCGAGCGGAAGAGGCCGAGCCCGGTCGCCGCGTAGACCTCGAGCGGGTTCGCCGGGTCGACCTCGATCTCGAAGCCGAGCGCGCCGTCCGGGACGCCCGTCGCCTTCGTCCAGGTCTGGCCGAGGTTCGTGCTGTAGAACGCGCCGTACCCCGTGTAGCCGCCGGAGCCGAAGGTCGGGTCACCGCTGACGGCGAGAAGCGTCCCGCCGTTCGCGGACGACCAGGCGACCGCGCCGACGATCTGGCTCGGCAGGCCGTCGCCGACCGACTGCCAGGTGTCGCCGTAGTCGGTCGACATCCAGACACCGCCCGTGCCCTTTGCAGCGAAGAGCCGCTTGCTCTGCGCGTCGAAGGCGAGGCTGTCGATCCGGCCCATCACGTTGACGAGCCCGAGGCCGTTGACCGAGTTGTATGCGGGGCCGTCCATCCTCAGCGGGCCGTGACCCAGAGGACGCCACGTTCCCTCGCTGCCTTTCACCGAGACGGGCATGGCCGCCCGCTCCTCGAGCGCCCCTGCGAATGCACCGGGATGCACCCGTGCATGCGGAGCGGCTCGAACGGCATCCACCTGGCGGCCGCGGAGCTCCAGCTCCACGAGCGATTCCGGATGCTTCAGCGACACGCACGTGGCGTGCCCTTCCGCCTCGAAGCCCTGCGGGCACGGAGCGGCTGCCGCCGTCGGGCGCATGACCCCCGCGGAGCCGACCGCGATCGCGACCGCCGCGATCGCGACTGCGACTGCGAGAAGCCTGACTCGGTGACGTTTCCTCACGCTGTTCCCCCTTCGTTCAAAGTTGCCGGACCGCTGAGGTGGGTGACGCGGGCCGCGTCCTGACCCAGGTGCCTTCCCAGTCGCAGAGAACGCCTAAACCCGATTGACCAATCAGTCAGCGATTTGCAGGGATTTCTAGGCTGGAGCGGCGGTTTTGGTGTCCGCCGAGCCGGCATTCGGCCAGCCCGCGATCGCGGCCACCAGCAGGTCGGCGAGATCCGCCGCCTGTGGAACCAGCTGCCCCGCCGTTGCGATCGACAGGCGGAAGGGCGGGAGGATGTCCCGAAGCGGACGGACCGCGACGCCTACCGGGGGCGCACACACAAAGAGCGACGGGAGAACCGTGGCGCCGGCGCCGGCTCCGACGAGCCCGAGTGCCATCTCGGCGTCCGACGCCACGACCGGAGCCGCCACGTCGTCGGCGAACGCCGTCCCGTCCGAGGTCGCTATCCGTGCGAAGCACTCAAGATCGGCCAGGGCCACTCGCTTCTTCGCGCGGGCGAGTTGGGATACGGCGGGAATGGCAACGGCGTACGAGCACATCGCTGCGGGACGCTCCTCGACCGGTGGCCCTGTACCCGCCGTCCGCACTACCGCCAGGTCGACGGCGCCGGTCTCCAGGAGACGGAGCAGCCGGTCGTCGTCGCTCGCGCTGACCACCTCGACGACGACCCGCGGGTGCGAACCTCCCGATCAACCCGGAGGGCATCTCGGCACCGGTGCCCAGTGCGGGCCCGTACTTCATCAAGGAGTGGACGAAGAACCGCCGGGTCGTCCTCGAGCGGAACCTGCTTCTACCGCGGCCCGTCCCCGCACAACGTCAACAGCATCGTGATCGACATCGGGCTCCCGCTCGAGACGATCAAGCTGAAGAAGCAGTCCCCGGGTCGCTACTTCGCGAACCCGTCGCCGACGATCCTCTACCTCGCGATGAACCACGACCGTCGACTCTTCGGCGGCGGTGGAGTCGGGAACCTGCGGCTGAAGAAGGCCGTCAACTTCGCCATCGACCGGCAGGCCGTCCTCGCGCAGGGCGGGGCCTACGCCGGCGTCAGGAACGACCAGTACATGCCGCCGACGATGCGCGGCTTCAAGAACGTCGCCATCTACCCCCGGCGTCCGAACCTGAGCCAGGCACGCAGCCTCGCCTCGGGTCAGACCCGCGGCGGTGACGGCGTCTTCTACTGCGCGAACAGGGCTCCGGCTCCGGCTCGGTGCCAGGTGGTGCAGGCGAACCTGCGGAACATCGGCTTGAACATGGGCATCAAGCTTGTTCCCGCGGCCGACCCAGTTCGAGCTGGCAGGTCGCAAGGGCGAGCCCTTCGACATTACCCTCGAGGGTTGGCACATGGACTACTTCGATCCGTACGACTTCATCTTCCTGGTCGACGGAACGACGATCCGGCCCGCCAACAACGTCAACTTCTCGTACTTCAACTCGGCTGCCTTCAACAAGAAGATCACCCGGGCGAAGACGCTGGTTGGCGTCGAGCGCTATCGCGCGTTCAGCAACCTCGATCAGGACCTCGTTCGGAACGGTGCGCCGTGCGACGTACGCGAGCCCGAACGACCGGCACTACGACTCCTCGCGCGTCGGGTGCTACCACTACCACCCGGTGTTCACCTGGGACTACAGCGCGCTCTGCCTCAACAGCTAAGCGGACGAAGCGGAACGAGCAGACCAGAGGGCGGCCCCAGGGGCCGCCCTCTCTCGTTTGCCAGCGGCTAACGTCCGCCGGCCATGGCCGCGGTCTTCCACCTCTCCGACGGACGCGCGCTCGGGTATTCCGAGTCGGGCTCGCCCGACG
>JBKKAR010000038.1:0-9117 GCA_046714355.1 Gaiellaceae bacterium
CGGCTCGTGATCGCCTCGATCCCTTCGCCGTCGAGCGGGTTCTTCGAACTCGGACCGCTCGACGTCCACATGTACGGGCTGATGCTGCTGCTCGCGATCGCGGTCTGCATCGTCGTGACCGGTCTGCGGTGGACGAAGCGGACCGATGCGCACGGCGGCGACTGGGACCTGCTTTTGCGCATCGCCGTCTGGGGGGTCGCCGCCGGGATCGTGGGGGCCCGCGGCTACCACGTGGTCACCAGCTGGTCGGAGGTGCCCGACCCCAAATGGCAGGGCGTCTTCATGGTCTGGAAGGGTGGGCTCGGCGTCTGGGGCGGGATCTTCCTCGGGACCGTTGTCGGCGGCTACATCTGCAAGCGGGCCGGCAAGAGCCCCTGGGCGCTGATGGACGCCGCGGCGCCGGGCCTCCTGCTCGCCCACGGCTTCGGCCGCTTCGGCAACTGGTGGAACCAGGAGCTTTTCGGCAAGCCGACCGACCGGCCGTGGGGGCTCGAGATCGACGCGGAGAACCGGCCGTTCGAATACGCGGGGTCGGAGACGTTCCACCCGACCTTTCTCTACGAGTTTCTGTACGTGACGGCGGCGGCGCTCCTGCTGCTCGTGCTCGACCGTTTCATCCGCTTCCGCCCGCCGGCGCTGTTCGCGCTCTACGTCTCGCTGTACACCTTCGGCCGCTTCTTCGAGGAGCTGCTGCGGATCGATCCGTCGCACGAGCTCGGCCCGCTGCGCCTGAACGCCTGGGTCTCGATCGTCGTCTTCGTCCTCTCGACTGCGTTCTTCATCTACTGGCAGTTCCTTCGCGGACGGGGCAGGCGGCGAAGAGAGCGGACGCGCGAGGCGCCGAAGGGCGCGCCGGCGATGGCGATCCCGAAGGGCCGCGTCCGGCCGCCTCGCTAGCGTCCGGCTTCGTGGCGCCACCCGTCCGCGAGCTCGAGCTCGACCTCGAGGCGTTCGAGGGTCCCTTCGACCTTCTGCTCGCGCTCGTCCTGCGGGACGAGCTCGACCTGGGCGAAGTGGACGTCGCCGGCATCGTGCTGGCGTTCCTCGAGCGTCTGGCCGAGCGGGACGAGCTCGACCTTGACGCGTGCGGCGAGTTTCTCGTCCTGGTCGCGGCGCTGCTCGAGCTGAAGTCCCGGGCGCTCCTAACCGGAGAGGACCCCGACCTCGAGGACCTGGATCCGGCAGAAGCCGCCGCGGAGCTGGCTCGGCGCCTGGGCGAGTACCGGCAGATCAAGGAGGCGGCGGCGTGGCTAGTCGACCGTCTGGACGCCGAGGGCGACCGCTACTTCCGGCTCGGGCCCGCTCCGCTCGCGCCGAGGATCGAACGCCGGCTGGCGCCGCAGGACCCGGCCGCTCTGGCGGCGACGATTCGGGCGCTGGCCGCCGAGCCGCCGGCCGTTTCGCTGGCCCACCTCGAGCTCAGATTTCCGCCCGTGGAGCAGTTCCTCGGCCGTTTCCGCGCCCTGCTCGCCCGGCGTACTCGCTTCGTCTTCGACACGGAAGTGCACGGACTCACGCGCGTCGAGCAGGCCGTCGCCTTTCTTGCCTTGCTCGAGCTCCGGAAGGCGGGCGAGATCGAGCTCTCGCAGGCCGCCCCGTTCGCCCCTATCCGGGTGGAGAGGAACACCGAGACCAAAACGGAAAGGAACGAGACATGGATCGCACGCTCCGCCTAGTCGCGGCAAACCCGCTCGATCGCCTCGCGCGAACCTTGGAGGCCCTGTTGGTCGTCGCCTCCCAACCGCTGTCCGTTGCCGACCTCGCGGACGCTGCAACCGACGAGGCCGAGCGTGTCGAGATGGCCCTTGGGCTGCTCGCCGAGCGCTTCGCCGAAGGCCGCAGCGGGATCGTCCTCGAGCAGGTCGCGGGCGGCTGGGCCTTCCGGGCCTCCCGCGAGGCGGCCGAAGCGTGCGGCCGGATGTTCGAGCGGCCCATCGAGCGCGGCCTCTCGCCGGCGGCCATGGAGACGCTCGCCGTCGTCGCGTACCTCGGTCCCTGCTCCAGGCCGGAGATCGCGCGCCTGCGCGGCGTTGCGGTGGACTCGGTCGTGGCCGGACTGGTGGAGCGCGGCCTAATCGCGGAGGCCGGCCGCGAGGAAGGCGGCGCGGTTCGCTATCGGACGACGCCTCTCTTCGAGCGCGTGTTCGGCCTCGAGAGCCTCTCGGTGCTCCCGCGACTCGACGACCTCGGCGACACCGAGGACATCCGCGAGCGCCTCGAGTCGCTGGCCGAGAAGCGCCCCGCTTAAGCGGACCGGCATCGCAAGCGACGCCTAAGCCTCGAGGCGGTAAAACCGCCAGAAGTCGTGCTCGATCGGCACGACCTGCACGTCTTCGAAACCGGCTTCCTCGGCGTAGCGCCTGAAGGTCGACTCTCGCATCGCGGTGCCCGTCTCGGTGGAGGGCTGCTCGACCCGGCCGACGGGCAGGCAATGGAGGATCGACCAGCCGAACATGACGCGCTCGACGTCGTCGCCTGGCGCTGTGAACTCGTCCGCGACCTTCTCGTCGGCGACGAGAGCCACTCCGCCGTCCGCGAGGAGCTCGCGGATCGCCGCCAGCGCCTCGACCGGCTTGGCCAGGTCGTGGATCGCCTCGAAGACGGTGACGAGGTCGTACCGGTCGGCGAGCTCGGGATCGGCCGCGTCCCGCACCTGGAAGTCGACGCGCTCTCCCACGCCCTCTGCTGCTGCGGCTGATCGGGCGAGCATGATCGACCCGGGATCGAGGTCGAACCCGTCCACCCGGATGCCGGGATATGCCTTCGCGATCGAGATGCTCGACCACCCCGTTCCACAGGCGACGTCGGCGACCCGGGCCGAGCCCGAGCGCAGCCGCTCTTCCACGTCCGGCATCGCCGGAAGCCACTCGGTCGCGAGGAGATTGATGAACTGGGCCCGGTTCATGTCGCCCTGGCCCTCGACGAAGTCCTCCGGGTAGTCGCCGTACGGAACCCCTTCGCCCGATCGGAAGGCGGCGAGCACCTGAGGGACGGGCTGTGCCATCCCGACCATCATCCGGGCGAAGGCCGCCATGTAGCTGACGCTGTCCCGGTCGAGCAGCACCTCCTCATGGCCCGGCGGGATCCGGAAGCGGCGCGCGCCAGTCTCGTCGGCGTCATCCACTTCGAGGATGTCGCCGACCGCCTGGTGCTCGAGCCACTCGCGCACGTAGCGCTCGTCGCAGCCCGCGGAGGCGGCAACCTCTGTGGAAGTGGCGGCCCCTTCAGCGAGCGCCACGTAGAGCCCGAGGCGATCCCCGATGTAGACGGCGTAGACGTCGTTGAATCCGAGCACGGCCTCGAACAGGCGCTTGACGAGCGCATCGCGCCGGGCGGTGTCCGTGGAAGCCATGACAGTGCGACTCTAAAGCGCCGCTGCGATCTCGCCCAGTGCCTTGACCACGTCGAGATCCTCGTGGACGACGTGCTGGAGCATCACGCGCTCCACGCCGGCCGCCTCGTACTCCCTGAGCCCGTCGACGAGGTCAACCTGGCTTCCGGCGAGTCCACGGCGCCGCAGCTCGTCGAACCACTCATCCGCCGAGCCGGCATCCGGATACACCTGGACGAAGCGCTCCGCGTGGTCGCGGCTGAGGAGGAACGGCGTCATCAGGGAAAAGCGGAGGGAAGCCGGATCGCGCCCTTCGCGCTCGCACGCCTCGTCGAGGCGCTTGCGTCTTCGCGCCGCCTCGGCCGGATCGGCGCCGTGCGTGTTGTACTCGTCGGCGAAGCGGGCGGCCGGCACGGTGGTTCCGCGTTGGGCGCTGCCGCCGAGGATCAGCGGCGGGCGAGGCTGCTGGACGGTAAGAGGGTCGTCCCTGAGCTGCCGATCGACGTGCTCGACCTGGTCGGAAAGCATCTCCAGCCGCTCGGACATGGGAGGGAAGGGAAAGCCGAAGCGCTGGTGCTCGATCTCCATCCAGCCGGCGCCGATACCGACCTCGACCCGACCACCAGAGATGTGATCCGCGGTCGCCGCGGCCCTGGCGAGGACGGACGGGTGACGGAAAGTCACGGGTGAGACGAGCGTGCCGAGGCGGAGCTTCGAAGTACGCGCCGCGAGCGCGGCGAGCAGCGTCCAGGCGTCTGTCGCAGTCCGCTCGTCCGGCGCCGTCTGCGAGAGGTAGTGGTCGGAGCGGAAGAGCGCCTCGATGCCGTGCTCCTCGCAGGCTCTGGCAAGCGCGAGCCACTCGTCCCAGGAAACGCCCTCCTGGCCCTCCACCATCAGGGCGACGCGCATCTACCGCGCGGTGGCGAAGGACCAGAAGTGGCCTTCGGGGTCCTTCGCGTCGTAGCGCCTATCGCCGTACTCCTGGTCGGTCGGCTCCTGCACGATCTCGGCGCCGGCCTCCTTCGCCCGCTCGAAGTGCGCATCGACGTCGTCGACGTAGACGTGAACGAGGGCGGTGTAGTGGTCGGCCGTCTTCGGGCTCTTGTAGTCGGGAACGTCTCCGCTGAGCATGATCGAGTCGTCGCCAAGTCGGAGCTCGGCGTGCTGGACTCTTTCCTCTTCCTCCATGCGCATGTGCTCCTCGAAGCCGAAAGCCGCGGTGAGGAACTCGATCGCCGCGGCGCCGTCCTCGTAGAGCAGATAGGGCGCGATCCGTCCCACGGTGCAACTCTAACGGCGTGCGGTTGAACGCCTACCTGGCGCGCGCGGGGGTCGCGTCCCGTCGCAAGGCCGACGAGCTGATCAAGACCGGCCGGGTGACGGTGAACGGCGAGGCGGGCCAGCTGAACACGTTCGTCGAGTCGGCGGACTGGGTCGAGGTGGACGGCCAGGCCGTCCGGCCCCAGGCGGTGGCCTACGTCCTGCTCCACAAGCCCGCCGGCGTCGTCACGACTGCCAGCGACCCGCAGGGAAGACCAACGGTCGTCGGCCTCGTCGAGCACGAGTCGCGTGTCCTTCCAGTCGGGCGGCTCGACGCCGACACGACCGGCGTGCTGCTCCTCACCAACGACGGGGAGCTGGCCCACCGGCTCGCCCACCCGAAGTACGAGGTCGAGAAGGTCTACGAGGCCGAGGTTGAGGGAGAGCCCACGGACGACGCGCTCCGGCGCCTCGCCGAGGGCGTCGAGCTCGAGGACGGGCGGACCGCGCCGGCCCGGGTCCGACGCCTGGGCCCGTCACGCGTCGAGTTGGCGATCCACGAAGGGCGCAACTGGCAGGTGAAGCGGATGCTCGAAGCCGTCGATCACCCGGTGCGCCGCCTCAACCGGAGCCGCTACGCCGGCTTGACCGTCGAGGGACTCGAGCCCGGCACCTGGCGCGAGCTCACCGCCGAGGAGGTTGCGGCGCTACGCTCGCGCCCGTGATCGTCGACTACGCCGTGTACCGGGAGGGCCGACGGGCGGCTGGCGAGATCCCGCTCGAGCAGACCTTCGAGGAGAGCCGGAGCGACGGCGCCTTCGCGTGGATCGGGCTGCACGAGCCGACCCCGGAGGAGTTCGACGCGGTCAGCCGCGAGTTCGCCCTCCACGAGCTGGCCGTCGAGGATGCGATCAAGGCGCACCAGCGCCCGAAGCTCGAGGTCTACGGCGACTCGCTCTTCCTCGTGCTGAAGACGGTGCGCTACGCCGCCGATGAGATCGAGTTCGGGGAGATCCTCGTCTTCATGGGCGAGGGATTCATCATCACGGTCCGGCATGGCGACACGCCGCTCGGCGAGGTCCGCGAGCGAATGGAGAAGCGCCCCGATCTGCTGGCTCACGGACCGGCTGCCGCCCTCCACGCAATCGTCGACCGCGTCGTCGACGACTACTTGCCCGTGATCGACGAGCTCGACGCTGACATCACCGCGGTCGAGGGCGAGGTCTTCGACCCGGAGCCGGAGAATCCGGCGATGCGCATCTACCGGCTCAGCAGGGCCGTCGTCCAGCTCCACCAGGCCGTCGTACCGCTCGAAGTGCCCGTCGAAGACCTCGCGCGGGGCGTCCATTCCGAGGTGCCCGAGCCGATCCGTCCCTACTTTCGCGACGTCCACGACCACCTGCTCCGCGAGATGAGCCGCATCCACGAGTTCCGGGAGTTGCTCGCGAACGTCCTCTCGGCGAACGTGACGCAGGCGAGCTATCGCCAGAACGAAGATGTCCGGAAGATCTCGGCGTGGGCGGCGATTATTGCCGTCCCGACGCTGATCTCAGGCGTGTACGGGATGAACTTCGACCACATGCCGGAGCTCGGCTGGCGGGTGGGCTATCCGCTCGCCCTGTCCTTGATGGCCGGGATCTGCGTCGCGCTGTACTGGCAGTTCAGGCGCTCGGGCTGGCTCTGAGGCGCTCTCCAGGCGCCAGCCTTGATGAGGCCCTAATCTTGGTTCGCGGCGCGCCGAGCGTCCTCTTCGCGGGCCTTTTGCTCGTGATAGGCGATTCGCTCGCGGACCATCCGCTGGGTTTCCTCGAAGCGGGCTTCTTCCTCAGGCGTGATCTTCTGGTGCTTCTTCCTCTTCTTCGCCATCGTCTTCCTCCAGAAAGTGCCGGATCGCTCGGACGTCCACCTGGATGTCGCTGATCATCCTCATGGTAGTGGTGACGTCGCGGTGCTCGATCGGTGGCTCCACGGTCGCCGATCCTGCCTCTGGACGGAGTAACTCGCAAGAGTCTCTTCGAGCCGTGTCTTACGGCCGGACGAAGCCCATCCGCTCGTACATGGCCTCGAGCGTCGGGGCGGACGCCTCCCGCGCCTTGTCGGCGCCCTGGGCGAGCAGGCGGTGGAGCTCGGCGTCGTCCGCCCGCAGCTCGGCATAGCGCTCCTGGATCGGGACGAACAGCTCGACGACCGCCTCGCCGACGTCCTCCTTGAATTGCCCGTAGCCGGCCCCGTCGTAGCGGCCCTCGATGTCCGCCATCGACTCGCCGGTGGCCACCGACATGATCTCGATCAGGTTCGAGATCCCGGCCTTCTCCTCGGGATCGTGGCGGACCTCACGGCCGGAGTCGGTGACGGCGGTCTTGAACTTCTTCCGGATCACCCCCGGCTCGTCGATCATCCGGACGACTCCCTGCGGCGCGCCGCGTGTGGTCGACATCAGCCGCTCCGGCTCCTGGAGGTTCTTAATACGGGCACCCTCCTCGGGGTAGACGCCCTGGGGCACATTGAACGTCTCTCCGAAGCGCGAGTTGAAGCGCTCCGCGATGTTCCGGGTCAGCTCGAGGTGCTGGCGCTGATCGTCGCCGATCGGGACGATGTCGGTCTGGTAGAGCAGGATGTCGCCGGCCATCAGGACCGGGTAGTTCAGGAGGCCGGCGGCGACGAACTCCTGCTCGTCCGCCCGCTCCTTGAACTGGGTCATCCGCCGAAGCTCGCCGAAGCTCGCGACGGCCCCGAGCAGCCAGGCGGCCTCCGGATGCGCCGTTACGTGGCTTTGGACGAAGACGGTCGACCGATCGGGATCGAGTCCGGTGGCGAACAGCAACGCCGCCGTCGCCAGAGTCGATTCAAGCAGTACCTCAGGCTCGAACGGCGTGGTAATCGAGTGCAGGTCGACCACGCAGAAGAAGGCCTCGCCCTGCTCCTGTGTCGCGGCGTACTGGCGGAAGCCGCCGCTGTAGTTGCCGAGTGTCTTGTCGCCCGAGGGCCGGATGCCGGAAAAGATCCTCATGGCTGCGATTGTGCCAGCGCCTCCGCCGGGTCTCCGAGGGCGGCGCGGAGGGTGCCGACGTACGCGTGCAGCGCGTCCGGGCCGTCCTCCGCGACCTCGACCGCCCGGGACCCGACGACGATCCCGTCGGCGAGCTCGGCCGCCTGCGCCGCCTGCTCGGGCGTCGAGATCCCGAAGCCGGCATAGAGCGGGAGCTGCGTGACTCCTCTCGCCCGGGCGACGAGGCCCGCGAGCGCAGGGGAGAGGCGGTCGCGGGCCCCGGTGGTGCCCGTGAGCGTGACGAGGTAGAGCCAGCCGTCGGTGTGCTCGGCGGCGATTCGCAGTCGCTCGTCCGTGGAGGTCGGGGCGACGAGCTGGACGCGCCGGAGCTCCGGCAGCTCGCCCGCAGGGAGGTCGGCGACGATCAGGCTCTCGGCCCCCGCCGAGCGCGCGTCGGCGGCGAACCGCTCGTAGCCATAGGCCTCGAGGAGCGAGGCATAGGTCATCGGGATGAGCGGGACGCCGACCCTTTCCCTCGTCCGGGCGAGGCAGTCGAGGCAGGCGCGCGTGCGCATCCCGTCCGCGAGGGCTCGCTCGGCGGCGCGGCGGATGACGGGTCCGTCGGCGAGCGGGTCGGAGAACGGAAAGCCGATCTCGATGATGTCTGCACCGCCGGCGACCGCGGCCTCGGCGAGCTCGGGTGTCTCCAGACCGGCCATCAGGTAGACGACGAGCGTCTTCATTTGGCGAGCTCCAGATGCGCGAGATCCTTATCGCCCCGGCCCGAGAGGCACAGCACGACGAGCTCGGCGTCGAGGTCGTCGATGCGGGCGAGCGCGTGGGCAGGCTCGAGGGCGGGGAGGATCCCTTCGGTGCTCGCCAGGCGGCGGAAAGCGGCGAGCGCTTCGTCGTCCGTGGCCGTCAGGTAGCGCGCCCGGCCGGAGTCGCGGAGGAAGGCGTGCTCGGGGCCGACGCCCGGATAGTCCAGCCCGGCGGAGATCGACTCCGCGTCGAGCACCTGCCCGTCGTCGTCGGCGAGGAGCGACGAGCGGGCGCCATGGAGGACGCCGGCGCGGCCGCTGGAGAGGCTCGCCGCGCCCGCCGCCTCGACGCCGACGAGCTCCACGTCGTCCTCGAGGAAGCCGGCGAAGAGTCCGATCGCGTTCGAGCCGCCGCCGACGCAGGCGATCGCCGCATCCGGAAGGCGTCCCTCGGCCTCGAGGATCTGGGCCCGGGCCTCCCGGCCGATCACCGACTGCAGGTCGCGGACGAGCTCCGGATAGGGGTGCGGGCCGACGCAGGATCCAAGGAGGTAGTGGGTCGTCTCGACGTTGGCGATCCAGTCCCGGATCGCCTCGCTCGTCGCCTCGCGCAGGGTGCGTGTTCCGTACTCGACGGGGACGACCTCCGCACCCAGAAGGTTCATGCGCTCGACGTTCGGCCGCTGCCGGGCCATGTCCTCGGCGCCCATGTAGACCACGCACTCGAGCCCGAAGCGGGCGCACACCGTCGCCGAGGCGACTCCGTGCTGGCCGGC
>JBKKAR010000039.1:0-7037 GCA_046714355.1 Gaiellaceae bacterium
CGAGCGGCGGCGCGAGCTTGCGCAGCTGCCGATGGTCGAAGCGGGAGGCGAGGAGCATCAGCGCAACCCCGGCGAGCGCGTAGATGCCCTGCCGCTTGAGGAACGTGACCGGGTCGCCCTTCCCGAGAGCGGCGGCCGCGGAGGTGGCGCTGTAGACCATCACAAGGCCGAAGGCGACGAGCGCCAGCGTCACGAGCACGAGCAGGCGCTGCTCGAGCTGACCTCGCTGAGATCCCTTCACCCTTGGAGGTTCTCTACCAGCCTCCTGAACTCCTCTCCGCGGTGCTCGAAATCCCTGAACTGGTCGTAGCTCGCGCAGGCCGGTGAGAGGAGCACGATCTGCCCCGCTTGCGCCGCGCCGGCCGCTTCCGCCACGGCGCGCTCGAGCGTCGTCGAGACGAGGAACGGCACGTTTGCGTAGCCGAGGTCGGTCGCGAGCGGCACGGCCGCCTCTCCGATCAGATAGGCGGTGACAACGTTGGCTCGTGCGACGTCCGCGGCGAACTCGTCGAAGCGCTCGCCCTTGAGCGAGCCGCCGACGAGCAGGTGGAGCGGCGCGTCGTACGCCGTGAGCGCACGCCGGGCGGCGGCGGTGTTCGTCGCCTTCGAGTCGTTGACGAAGCGGACGCCGCCGATCTCGGCGACGAGCTCGAGGCGGTGCGGAACGCCGGGGAACGCTTTCAGCACTGCCGCGATCGCGTCGTCGCCGAGACCCGCCGCGCGCGCCGCGGCGGTCGCGGCAGCGGCGTTCTCGCGGTTGTGGGCGCCGGGGATCAGCGGCTCGGCGGGCAGCTCGTCGTCGGCGGAGAACTCGACCCGCCGGCCCGCGCCGGGGACCGGGCCGAAGCCACGCGGCACGACGGCGACGTCCTCTGAGGTCTGGTTCTCGAAGATCCGCAGCTTCGCGGCGCGGTAGCGCTCGAAGGTGCCGTGCCGGTCGAGGTGGTCGGGCTCGAGGTTGAGGAGGACCGCGATCCGCGGCTGGAGCTTTTCGATGTCCTCGAGCTGGAAGCTCGAGAGCTCGCAGACGATCCATTCGTCCGGCTCGACCGCGCCCACCAGCTCGCTCAGCGCGGTACCGACGTTGCCGGCCGTCGGTGCGCCGAGCATCGCGCCGAGCAGCTTGGTCGTCGTGGTTTTGCCGTTCGTGCCGGTGACGCCGAGGAGCGGGTTCGGCAACAGGCGCGCGGCGAGCTCGATCTCGCTCCAGACCGGGATCCCGCGCTCGCGGGCCGCGGCGACGAGCGGCGCCTCGCCGGGGACGCCCGGGCTCTTGACGAGCACGTCGACGCCGTCGAGGAGAGCCAGGTCGGTGTCGTTACCGAGCGTCCGGTCGGCCACAACGACCTCCGTGCCCCGCGACTCGAGCGCAGCCTTCGCCGCCCGCCCGGAGCGCGCGAGCCCGACGACGAGCACGCGCTTCATTTGAGTCGGAACTGAAGGTAGTAGCGGTAGTAGAGAACGAAGCCGCAGGCGCAGAGGATCGCGCCGATGATCCAGAAGCGCACCATGATCTTCGTCTCCGACCAGGCCTTCATCTCGAAGTGATGATGGATCGGCGCCATCAGGAAGATCCGCCGGCCCCAGTACTTGAACGAGGCGACCTGAAGGATCACCGACAACGCCTCGATCACGAAGATCCCACCGATCAGCAGCAGCAGGAGCGAGCTGCGGCTCATGACCGCGAAGGCGCCGAGGGAGCCGCCGATCGCCATCGAGCCGGTGTCGCCCATGATCACCTCGGCGGGGAAGGCGTTGTACCAGAGGAATCCGATCGCCCCTCCGATCAGGGCAGCACCCATGATCGCCATGTCCAGTGAGGCGAGGTCCTGCTCCAACTGGAACTGTCCGGACCGCGTGTAGCCGACAACGTTGATCGCCGTAAAGGTGAGCAGGGCGATGATCCCGATGCCGGCGGCGAGGCCGTCGATGCCGTCCGTGAGGTTCGCCCCGTTCGCGGCCCCGGCGATGATCAGGAAGAGGAGCACGTAGAAACCGAGCGACAGGCCGATCCGCCAGTCGAGGACCGGCACGTAGACGTCGCTGGGGGCGTTCACGTCGTCGACGGCGAACGCGAGGCCCACAGTGATGCCCGCCAGCAGCAAGAGCTTCCACCGTCCGGCCAGCCCCAGCGAGCGGCGGTGGCGGAGCTTGGTGTAGTCGTCCGCGAATCCGACCGCGGCGCAGCCCAGCATGACGAGGAAGACGGTGAGGCCCTCGGTCGTGTAGTGGCTGAGCGTCAGGAAGGCGACCGACGCCGAGAAGACCATCAGCAGCCCGCCCATCGTCGGTGTGCCCTGTTTGATCTGGTGTCCCGCCGGCCCCTCTTCCCGGATGTGCTGGCCCATCTCGTTCCGGCGGAGGAAGTCGATGAACTTCGGGCCGGCGACGATCGAGATCAGCATGGCCAGCAGGCCCGCGGCGAGAACTCGTTCCATCAGCTGGTAGTTGGCGACAGAGCTTCCGCAACCTTCTCGAGGCCGACCGAGCGGGATCCCTTGACGAGAACCACGTCGCCCGGCTCGACGAGCGCGGCGAGCCGTTCTGCCGCCTCATCGGCGTCCGCGACCCACTCCTCGGCGCCGTAGTCGCGGGCGAGCTCGCCCACGGCGACCGCGTGGTCTACGTCGGAGAGGAGCTCGCCGATCTCGCGGTGGTAGCGGGGCCCCTCGGCGCCGAGCTCGGCCATGCCTCCAAGCACGGCCAGCCGCCGTCCGCCGTTCGCGCGAGAGACGAGATCGCGCAGGGCCGCGGTCATCGAGGCCGGGTTCGCGTTCCAGCAGTCGTTGATCAGAACACCGCCGCCCGAAAGCGCGATCTCCTCACCACGCAGCCGCGAGAGCTCGATGTCGGCCGCACCCTCCTCCACCCGGTCGAGCGACAGCCCGATCGCCCGGTACACGGCGAGTGCGACGAGGGTGTTCTCGGCCTGGTGGGCGCCGCGGATTGGAAGGCTCAGCACGACCCGCTCACCGAGCACATCGGCCTCCAGCTTTCCGCCGTCGAACGAGAGCAGCCGGACGTCGTCGCCGACGCGAACGACGCTCAGGTCGGCGCGGAGGTACGGCTCCAGTTCCGGCACGCCCGCCGGAACGACCGCCGTAGCTCCTTTGGGAAGGGCGTCGAGCAGCTCCGCCTTCGCCTTCGCCACGCCGGCCACAGACTCGACGAACTCGAGGTGGGCGGGCCCGATCGCCGTGATCGCCCCGAGTGTCGGCCTGGCGATCTTGCAGAGCTCGCGGATCTGCCCGAAGCCGCGCATTGCGAGCTCGGCGATGAGGAGCTCGGTGTCGGGCTCGAGGCGGGCGAGCGTCAACGGGACGCCAAGTTCGGCGTTGTAGCTCGCCTCGGCCGCGATCGTCCTCCGGTGGGGAGCACAGAGCGCGGCGAGGATGTCCTTGGTCGAGGTTTTCCCTGTGGAGCCCGTGATCCCGACGATCTCGGCGCCGCTCGTCTTGCGGACCGCAAGCCCGATCGCGGCCATGGCGGCGAAGGCGTCGTCGGGGACGAGCGTCGCGACCGCGCCCCTGATGCGGGCGTCCTCGAGGAACTCGAGCCCGCCGCTGACGGCGACGAAGAGGTCGCCCGGCGCGACCCTGCGTGAGTCGATCTGGACGCCGGTGACCTCAACGGCAGTTGCCTCGAGACGGCCGAGTGGTCTGAGCTGCTCGACGGGAAGCGGGATCACGCCGGCGCCCCCAGCCGTCGGAGCGCGTCCCGTGCGACCTCGCGGTCGTCGAACGGGATCGTCCGATCGGCGAACTCCTGGCCTTGCTCGTGGCCCTTGCCTGCGATGACGACGACGTCCCGCTCGCCGGCCTGCTCGACCGCCTGCCCGATCGCAGCGCGGCGGTCCGGCTCGACTCGCACATCCTCGGCGGCCCCGGCGAGGATCTCCTCGATGATCGCGAGCGGATCCTCGCTGCGCGGGTTGTCCGAGGTGACGATCGCGACGTCCGCGAGCTCGCTCGCGATTCGGCCCATCTCGGGCCGCTTGCCTCGGTCCCGGTCGCCGCCGCACCCGAAGACGCAGATCAACTGTCCCGACGTCAGCTCCCGTGCGGCGCGCAGCACGTTCTGAAGCGAGTCCGGTGTGTGCGCGTAGTCCACGACGACGGTGAATGACTGCCCCTCGTCGACCGCCTCGAAGCGGCCTGGCACGCCGTGGACCCGGTCGAGGCCGCCGATGCTGTTCCCGGGGAGGCCGACGAGTCGTGCCACCGCGACCGCCGCGAGGATGTTCTGGAGGTTGAAGCGGCTGAGGAGCAAGCTCTTGTTGAGCCTCGTCCTGAGATTCATCGCGCCTTCGCCCGTCTCAATCCAAAGGTCGTCCGGGTGGTTTATGAAGGGACTTCCGAAAACAGCCGTCGGGCGAACGTCGGCCGTTTGACTCAATCCGTAGGTGAGCAACGGGGCACGGCCGAGCCGGCCGAGCTCGTCTGCCAGCTTCCGCCCCCACTCGTCGTCGATGTTGACCGCCGCGGCCGGAGCCGGCTCGTGCTCGGTGAAGAGCCGCCTCTTGGCGTCGTAGTAGTCATCCATCGAATCGTGAAAGTCGAGGTGGTCCTGGGTCAGGTTCGTGAATGCAAGGGCTTCGAACCTCACCCGCTCGAGCCTGCCGAGGACGGACCCGTGCGATGTCGCCTCGATCACACAGCTGCGGTCGCCGGCGTCCAGCATCGCCCGGAAGGTTCGCTGCAGGTCGATCGCCTCGGGCGTCGTCCTGACCGCCGGTCGCGCCTCCCCGCCGACACGCGATTCGATCGTCCCGATCAGCCCAGGCCGCATCCCGGCCGCCTCGAAGATGGAGTGGATCAGGTACGCAGTCGTCGTCTTCCCGTTCGTCCCCGTCACTCCGGCCACCACAAGCTCCTCCGTCGGCCGCTCGAAGAACTCGTCGGCAACGACCGGCATCGCAGCCCGCACCGAGGGGACGATCAGCTGCGGAACGGCGATGTCGACCGTCCGCTCGACGATCAGCGCAACGGCTCCCCGCTCCACTGCCTCGCCGGCCAGGTCGTGACCGTTCACCCGCTCGCCGGGAACACAGAAGAAGAGCGCGCCCGGGCCGACCTGCCGCGTGTCGTACGCAAGGTCAGCGATGTCCGTGGGAGCGCCGCCGCGGACCTCCAGGGGCCCGAGCGCGGTGATCAACCGCTCGAGATTCATCGATCGGCGAGAGGCTAGCGGAGGGATCAGCTAGGGAGCGGCGTCGGGCGGGATCTCGAGGTACTGAAGCGCGAAGCGCGCGATCTCCTGAAACGCCGGCGCCGCGACCGTGCCGCCCCAAATGGTGCTGGGCTCGTCCACTGTGACGAGGATCACGAGGCGCGGGTCGCTCGCCGGCACCGCGCCGACGAAGGAAGCGACGTACTTTGATGTCGAGTAGCCGCCGCGCGGATCCGGTTTCGCCGCCGTCCCCGTCTTCCCCGCCACCTGGTAGCCGTCGACGGCGGCCTCGGTGCCCGTCCCTTCGACGACGACGTCTCGCATCATCGACATCAGCTGGGCGGAGACCCGGCGCGAGATGACGCGGCGCTTCTTCGCCCTGCCGTTCATGACGAGGTGCGGCTGCACCCAGACGCCGCCGTTCGCGACCGCGGCGTAGGCGGCCGCCATCTGCACCGGCGTGACGGCGATGCCGTGGCCGATCGGCAGCGTCCCGATCGTCGAGCCCGACCAGTAGCTCGGGAGGATGCCCTCCGCCTCGCCGGGGAAGTCGATTCCCGTGCGGCGACCGAACCCGAACTGCCCGAGCCAGGAGGTCAGACGGTCGCGGCCGAGGAGTTGGGCCAGGGTGATCGTCCCGATGTTCGAGGATTGCGCGAGGATCTCGGCGACGGTCAGCCGCTCGGTCCCCGTGCGGTGGGCTTCGCGAATCACACGGTCGGCCACATGGATCTTGGGCTCGAGCGTGAACGCCGTCGAGGGCGTGACGAGGCCGTCGGAGAGCGCCCCGGCGACCGTCACGACCTTCAGCGTCGACCCGGGCTCGTATATGTCCGTGACCGCTCGGTTTCGCTGCTCGTCTCTCGACGCCTCTGGAAAGCGGTTCGCGTCGAAACCGGGCGCAGCGGCCATCGCGAGCACCTCGCCGCTGTGCGGATCGAGCACCACGGCCGTCGCGGCGAGCGCCCCCCAGCGGCGGACGGCTCGGACGAGCACCGACTCGGCGTTGGCCTGCAGCGTTGCGTCGATCGTAAGGTGGACATCGCGTCCCTCGACAGCCGGAACGGCGCGGAGCACCTCGATCGCGCGGCCGAACGGGTCCCGGACGACCGTCTCCCGCCCGGGACGCCCGGCGAGCGTCTTGTCGAGCGCCAGCTCCAGGCCGGACAGCCCCTTGTTGTCCACTCCGGCGTACCCGAGAACGTGCGCGGCAACCGGCCCCTGAGGGTAGACGCGCCGCTCCTCCGGGTAGAAGCCGAGCCCCTCGATGCCCCGCCGTTGGAGCTTATCGGCTCGCTTCGCATCCGTTTTCCGAGCGACGTAGACGAAACCTTGCGTCCGGTCGGCGAACGGGCCGTACAGCTTGTCGGGATCGAGTCGGAGGTCACGGCCGGCGGCGATCGCCGCGGCGCGCGGGTCCGCGATGTGCTTCGGATTCGCGTACACGGTGGTCGCCCGGCGCCCGATCGCGAGCTCGGCGCCGTTCCGGTCGACCATGGAGCCGCGCGGAGCCGGCACCGTCACGGTCGCGTGCTGCTGCCCCTGTGCGAGCCGGTCGAGTCCCTGTGCGTGGACCGCCTGAAGCCAGACCGCCCGACCGAAGGTCGCCGCGAACGCGAGGGTGAACAGCGCGAGGAGGAGCCTGATCCGCCGGTTTGGAAGGCGGCGGCTCACCGATTCCCGAGATCCAGGTACGTCGTCGTCGCCGGGTCGGCGTTCACGTAACCGAGCTGCCTGCGCGCGAGGCTGCTCGTGCGAGGGGAGGCCGCGCGGGTGGCGAGATCAGACGCGAGCTCGGCGGACTCGGCGCGCAGCTGCTCCCGATCGCGCGCGAGCTGGTCGAACTGGAGGTTGAGCCGGAGGACTGC
>JBKKAR010000040.1:0-11372 GCA_046714355.1 Gaiellaceae bacterium
CCGCGGGGGCTACCCCGGCGACGCGGGGGGGGGGGGGTGTTTGGCGTTGTGGCGGCGGCCGCCTCCGCGGCCGGGGCCTCTACGGTGCTAGTGGCTTGAGCCCGCTCTTGAGCAGGCTCGGGTGATCGTTCGCTCGGCTTGCGCCGGAACCATTTGAGCAAGTGACTCCTTTTGACGTCCCGCGCGCACGAAGGCGGGCGCCGAAACCGGGGCGCTCCGCGCGCAGCGAGGTGGATGAGAAATTCATATCTGCGACTTAGGCTAGCAGCAGCTCATTTTCAGCCAGGAAATGCGAGGTCTAGAACGAGCTCTCAAGCAGCGGCCGCCGGGCGGAGCTTCGCTCGCTTCGTCCTGATCGCCCGAAGCCGTTGAGAGAGGCGGGCCCAGGCCCACGGCTCGACCTCGCCGTACCGCACCTCCGTCTGAGCCCTTGTAGCCGCGAGGTACTCGAACCAGGCATCGGCTTCCTCGATCAGCAGCAGCTCCTGCGCGTCTCGCTTCTCTGCCAACGAGTGCACTTCAGTCGTTTCCATGGGCACGATCGTAGGACCCGCACCGGACGGAGCTAGCGCCGTCTCAGCGCGATCGCCTGGAGAACGCCGATGGCCATCAGGTTCGTGACCATGGCGGAGCCGCCGACGCTGACGAACGGGAGCGGGATGCCGGTGATCGGCGCGATCCCGATCGTCATCCCGATGTTCACGAAGGTCTGGAACAGCAGGCCGAAGACGATCGCCCCTGCGACTGTCGCGGCGAAGACGTCGCGCGCCCCCGCGATTACCTTGATCCCCCGCCACATGAGCAGCAGGTAGAGGCAGAGCAGGATCGAGGCGCCGACGAATCCCCGCTGCTCCGAGAGCGCCGCGAAGACGAAGTCCGTCTCGTGCTCCGGGAGGTAGTCGAGGCGCGTCTGCGTCGCTCCCGTCACGCCGCGACCGTCGAGCCCGCCGGAGCCGACGGCGGTGATCGACTGGTTGATGTTGTACGCGGCTCCCTGCGGGTTCTTCGACGGATCGGTGAAGGCCGTCAGGCGATCCCGCTGGTAGTCCTCGAGGACCTGTACGCCCATCGCGGGACCGGCCCAGAGGACGAAGGTGGCGACGACGGCGACGACCCCGGCGATGACCGCGAGGTCGCGCCAGCGCGTCCCCGCGAAGAAGAGCGCAGCCAGCAGGATCGCGCCGTAGACGAGCGCTGTCCCGATGTCCGGCTGGAAGAAGACGAAGAGCAGCGGGACCACGGCTGCGCCGATCGCCACGAGTGTCGTCCGCGACTCGGTGACCCTCTTCCCCCGCTCGGCGAGCAGGCCCGCCAGGAAGAGCGCCAGCAACAGCTTCCCGAACTCGGACGGCTGGAACTGGAAGAAGCCGACGTCGATCCACCGGGTGGACCCGCGAACCTCGGTGCCGGCCAGCATGACGCCGAGAAGCATCAGAATCATCAGGCCGTAGATCGCCTTGCGATACCGCCGGTAGAGGGAGGGTTCGATCAGCAGGACGCCCACGAGGCCGAGGCCGCCGATGACGGCGAAGATCGCCTGCCGGACGACGAAGTAGTCCGGGTTGCCTGGCACGTCCTGACCTGTTACCCCGTCGATCGCCCAGAGCCCGAACGCCACGAGCGCGCCGACGGCGGCGAGCATGATCCAGTCGAGGCGGCGGACAAACGAGACGGCGCGTGCCGTGTCCGCCCGAGGATGACGGGTTCGGCGGGACGGGACGGAGGCGGCGTAATCGGCCATCGGCGGCTAGTCGGTCTCCACGAGGGCCGTCGGGGTTGCGGCCCTGATCCCGAACTGGCGCTCGAAGATCTTGAGCGCCGCGGGCGCGGCGGCCGTGCTCCCGTGCCCGCCGTTCTCGATCAGGACACACACGACGAGTTCGGGTGACTCGGTCGGCCCGTAACCGCACCACCAAGACTGATCCATCATCACGCTGTAGTCGCCCCGGTCGAAGCTCTTCTCTGCGGTGCCCGTCTTGCCGGCGATCCGCACCGGGAAGCTCCCGAAGACGCCCGTCGAGGTTCCGTACGAAGCGTGGGTGGCGCGGTAGAGGCCATCCTTGATCACGTTCAGCTCGGCCGGGTCGACCCCCACGTCCTTGGGCGCCGGCGAGAAGACGGCCTTGACAGCGCCCGACTTCCCGGGCTGCTCCACGCTGGAGACCACGTGCGGCGTGACGAGCTTGCCGCCGTTCGCGATCAGGGCGTAGAAGCGGGCCATCTGGAGCGGGGTGACGAGCAGGTCTTTCTGGCCGATCGCAAGCTGCACGGAGTCACCGGACTTCCAGAGCCGGTCGACCTCCCACGAATTCGGATACCGCTCCTTCGTGAACGTCTTCCTGCGCCACTCGGGCGTCGGCAGGAGACCCTCCGACTCGCCGCCCAGGTCGAGCCCGGAGGTCTTTCCGAACCCGAAGGCGGCAGCCCATTTCTGCAGCGGGCTTCCGTACTCCGGGGGCAGATCGTAGAACTCGCGGCCCAGTTGGTAGAAGTACGTGTCGCAGGACGCCGCGAGCGCCGTCGGCATGTCCATGGCCTCGTTCGCGAACGGGTTCCAGTTCTTGAAGGTCGTCCCGTCGATCTCCATCTGGCCCGTGCACGGCAGCTGCTCGTACGGGCCGACGAGGTGCTCGCGCATCGCTGCAAGGGCCGTGACAGGCTTCCAGGTCGAGCCCGGCGGGTAAAGCCCGGCGGTCGCGCGGTTGAGCCCGGGGAAGTTCGCCCTCTCGGCCGCCTTCTGGTCGAGCAGCGGATGGAGCGCGCGCGGGTTGGGCTTGCCGACGTACACGCGCGGGTCGAAGGTCGGGTAGGACGCCATCGCCCGGATCGCCCCAGTGCGTGGGTCGATTGCGACGGCGGCGCCGGCGTCCGCGGCCCAGCTGTCGTTCTCCTTCGCGACCTCGATCCCGTAGACGAGAGCGTTCTCGGCCGCACGCTGCAGCTTCGCGTCGAGCGTCGTGCGAAGCGCAAGGCCGGAGCGCGGCGCTTCGCTCTTCAGCGGCTTGCTGCGCGGCCGCCCGAGCGAGTCGACGCGGAGCTCGGCGAGGCCGGCCGTGCCCCGGAGGTAACGGTCGAACGAGAATTCGATGCCTGCCTGACCGACGGTGTCGCCGTGCCGGTAGCGGCCGCCCTTGAGCTGGGCCGCCGTCACCTCGCCGACGTGCCCGAGGAGCTGCGAGGCGAGCACGCCGTAGCGGTAGTCGCGGAGATGGGCGTCGTTCAGCTCGAGGCCCGGGAAGTCCCGCCGGTGCTCCTTGAGGTAATAGATCTCCTCTTGCGAGACGTCCTCTTTCAGGGTCACAGGGGTCAGCGGGTCCCCGCGATGCTTGCGGAGCCGCTCTTGGAGCTCGGCGACCGGGACCTGGAGGACCTCCGACAGGCGCCGGAGCATCCGCTGCCGCCCTCGGGGCGGCATGTAGGCCGTCCACACCTGCGCGGCCGTCCCGACGCGGTTGGAGACCAGCAGGCGGCCCTTGAAGTCGAGGATCGGGCCTCGCGGCGCCTCGAGCCGCACGGTTCGAAGCTGGTTGTCCTGCGCGGCGGCGAGGTAGCGGTCGCCCGCGAGCACCTGGAGCGCCCAGAGGCGGAAGAAGAGGACGGCGAAGACGAACAGGACGATCGCGCCGAGCACGCCGAGGCGGAGCGCCATCGCCGGCCCAAACCGGTACGGCTCTTCGACACGCGGATCGCGCGGCATGAAGCGGGTACGGGACGGGAGGCGGGTGACCGACATCAGGAGAACTCGACTTCGTGGAGCGGTCGGCCGGCCGGCGCGAACAGCCGACAAACGAGGGCGTAGATCGGCACGGTCAGCGCCAGGTTGAGGAGGATCTGCGCGGGGAGAGCTCGGAGCCCCGCCTGGACGGAGACCGACTCGCCGAGCATGGCGTGCAGCGCCAGCGCGCCGAACACGTAGAGGACGGTGACGACGGCGATCGAGACGAGCGGAGCGTGGGCCCGATCGCGCCCCGTCGTCTCGCCGTACCGGCCGATCCAGTACCCGGCGAGGGTGAGGAGGAGCGAGCTGACGCCGAGCGTGCCGAGGTTCGCCGTGTCGAGCAGAAAGCCGGCGTAGAACCCGGCGATCGCGCCGAACGCCGCTCCCCGGAGCAGGGCGACCGCGGCCAGCGTCACGAGCACGAGGTCAGCCGTCCCCCCTCCCGGCGCGACCGAGGAGACGATGGTCGCCTGCACTATCACCGCGACGAAGAACGCGATCCCGGTCTTGAGGACGTCGGTGATCACGGAGTCCGAGTGTCCGCCCTGGGTGTGAGGACGACGAGGATGTCCAGCGACGAGAAATCGACGAACGGGTCGACCTGCACCTGCTGGAAGTTCTCGATGTCGGTCTGTCCGACGTGCTTGACCGAGCCGATCGGGATGTTCCGGGGGAATATCGAGCCAAGCCGCCCGAAACGCCGACCCGCCGTGACGATCGTGTCGCCCGGCCGCACGACCTTCTCCTTGGGCACGCGGTTGAGCTCGAATGGGCGATTCGGCCCTTCCCCGATCTCGAGCACGCCCACGGTGTTCGTCGCGACGTCGAGCGCGGTGACCGAGCTCGTGCTGTCGGTCAGCAACGTCACCTCGGAGCTGTGGCGGGTCACCTTCGTGACCTGGCCGACGAGGTAGCCGTCGGTCGAGAGCACGGGGTCGTCGAGGCCGACGCCGTCCCGCCCGCCCGCGGAGATCACGAGCGACTGCTCGAACTCGCTCGGCGCGTGGGAGGTCACGCTCGCAGCGATCTGGTCGTAGCCGCTGGGAAAGTTCGGGCCGCTGATGAACCTGAGCGCCTTTCGCAGGTCGACGTTCTCCTGCGCCGCCGACGCGTTCTGGATCGCCTGCTGGCGGAGCAGCTGGATGTCCTTGCGCAGCTGCCCGTTCTCCGAGCGAGCGTCGATAAGTCCCGCCGTCCACCCGTAGGCGTCGCGGAACGGGCGAGCGACGCGCTCGGCCCCGACCTGGAACGGGTGGAGGACGCTTGCCGCGGCGCCCTGGACGCTGTGCATCGGGCCGCTGTCCGCCTCCCGGAAATACACGGTCAGCATGGCGAGCGAGACGACGACGAGGACAGCGGCAACCAGCCGTCGGCGCAGCGCACCCGCCGCTCGCGACGACGGATATGCCGGTGAAGCGGCGCGCTGAACCGTCGAGCCCAGTGCCGCCAGCCGCATTGAGCGGTTACGTGGCACGGAGGACCAGTTTAGGAAACGACATGGAAACTGCTGCGGAGGGAACTAACGCCGGTAGCCGTTGCGGCTTCTGGCACTCTTGCTCGTTCGCTGCATGACCTCGATCAGCTCGAGGCTGCGGCCGGAGCCGACAGCGACGCAGGTTAGCGGCGACTCGGCGAGCTGCACGGGCATCTGCGTCTCGTGGCGGAGCCGCTCGTCCAGGCCGGTCAGGAGCGCGCCGCCGCCGGCGAGGACGATGCCGCGATCCATGATGTCGGCGGCGAGTTCAGGCGGGGTCTTGTCCAGCGTGGACTTGATGGCGTCCACGATCTGGTTGACCGGCTCTTCGAGAGCGTGGCGCACCTCTTCGGAGCTGATGATCACCGTCTTCGGAAGGCCGGTGAGCATGTCGCGGCCGCGCACCTCCGCCTGTACCTCCTCCCGCATCCGGAATGCGGAGCCGACCTCGAGCTTGATCTCCTCGGCCGTCTGGTTGCCGATCAGCAGCTTGTACTCGCGTTTGGTGTGGTTGATGATCGCCTCGTCCATCTCGTCGCCGCCGACCCGCAGGCTCTGCGAGACGACGATACCGCCGAGCGAGATGACGGCGACCTCGGTCGTCCCGCCGCCGACGTCCACGATCATGTTCCCGGTCGGCTCGGAGACGGGCAGGCCGGCGCCGATCGCGGCGGCCATGGGCTCCTCGATCAGGTGCGCCTCTCGGGCGCCCGCCGAGAGAGTCGCCTCCTCGACGGCGCGCTTCTCGACGCCCGTGACCCCCGACGGGACGCAGACGACCACCCGCGGGTGTGCGAAACGGTGCTGGTGGACCTTCTGGATGAAGTGCCGCAGCATCTGCTCCGTGACGTCGAAGTCGGCGATGACGCCGTCCTTGAGCGGGCGGATCGCGGAGATCGTCCCCGGCGTCCGGCCGAGCATCCGCTTGGCCTCGACCCCGACGGCGTGCACCTCGCCCGAGCGCTGGTCGATCGCGACGACCGACGGCTCGCTGAGCACGATCCCGCGCCCACGCACGTAGACGAGCGTGTTCGCGGTGCCCAGGTCCACCGCCATGTCGCGGCCACCGAAGCCGTTGAGATACCCGAAGAGCCCCATCTCCCTCGGGGGACTCTAGCTATCCGAGTCCGTAGATCCCACCGAAACGTCCTGCAAGCTGCCTTATCGGACGTGCCGCGAGCAGCCTTGTTCCGGTGCCAGGCACGCGGACACGTCCCGAAGGTACGCCGAGGCTGTGCCGAAATCGCGCCGGCGGAAGTGACGCCGGCTCGCCTGGCATACGGTCGAGGCATGGGGAGAGCCACCCGCCCGAACCTCGTCGACGGTCTGTACCACATCACCGCCAGAGGAGTGCGCCGGAGCGTGATCTACGAAGACGAGCTGGACTACCGACGCTTCTTGGCGATCCTCGGAGATGTGTCGCGCAACCTCGGCTGGATCTGCCACGCCTACTGCCAGATGCCGAACCACTATCACCTCGTTCTCGAAACGCCCTCGCCGAACCTGTCGGTCGGGATGCAGCGTCTGAATTGGGGCTACGCAATCTGGTTCAACTGGCGCCACGGGTACCAGGGTCACCTCTTCGAGAGCCGCTTCTACTCGGGCTTAATCGAGGCCAACGCACATTTCCTGGAATTGGCCCGATACGTCGTCCTCAATCCGGTTCGCGCAAGTCTCTGCCGTCATCCGAAGGAATGGAGATTCAGCAGCTACGGCGGGACCCTCGGCATTCGGCGCGATCCGGTCCTAGGGCAGTCGTGGCTCCTGGAGCAGTTCGGACGCGAGCCTGACGCTGCCCGTGCGCGATACGAGGCTTTCGTCGGCGAAGGCGTCGCTTCGAGACGTGACCGCGTGCCTGACACCAGGACACGCCCGAATCAGCCGAAGCCGTACGTACCCGCGAAGCGGTCCGCGAGAAGCCGGACGAGCAGGGCAGCCGGTAGGCCGACGACGTTCAGGTAGTCGCCCTCGATGCGCTCGACGAGGGCGGCTCCTAGCCCCTGGATCGCGTAGGCGCCCGCCCGCTCGCGCCACTCGTCGGCTGAGATGTAGTTCGCGATGTCTCGTGCGGTCAGCGGGCGGAAGGTGACGCGGGTCGTCTCCTCGTGGAGCTCCTCCCACGCCGGAGTCCGCAGGCAGAGGCCCGAGACGACCTCGTGTGTCTTTCCGGCGAGCGTCTCCAGCATCTGCTCTGCGTCGCCGACGTCGGCGGGCTTTCCGAGCACCCGGCCGTCGCAGACCACGACGGTGTCGACGCCGAGCACCGGCCGTTCGTCGCCGTCGACGGAGCGCGCTTTGCCGGCGGCGTGCTCGATGGGGTCGTCCCCGTGTTCCTCGTAGTCCGGGAGGACGATCTCGTGGGGGATCCGCAGCTGCGTGAGGATCGCGTGGCGCTGGGGGCTTCTGGAGGCGAGGATCAGCGGCGGCGCGGGCGGAACGCTCACCGCTCCTTTCGCGCCTTCCAGATCGACTCGGACGGCCAGCGGCGGGCCCAATCCCGCTCGTCGGGCTCCCAGTAGGTCGAGGTTGCGTCAGCCGCAGGCTGCGGCTCGATCAGGTCCTCGACGACGAAGCCGTTCGCCCGCAAGAGGCGGATCCACTCGCCGTAGGGCAGCTGATAGTTGACCCCTTCTCCCTCGTCGAAGCTGTGCAGTCCGAAGTAGTCATGCTTCAGCGCTGGGCCGACCATGTCGTTCTCCTCGCTCCAGCAGATGGCGGCGAGCGCGCTCGTCGTGCTGAACGCCAAGAGCCCGCCGGGACGGAGGACCCGCGCCGCCTCGGGCACGGTGGTGTAGGGATCCGACCAGCTCAGCGCGCCGTGATCGCAGAAGACGACGTCGAAGCTCTCATCCGCGAGCGGCACCTCCTCGGCGCTGGAGTGAACGAGCGGAAAGTCGACGCCTGCCTCGGCCATCAGCTCGCGAGCATGGTCGAGCTGGCGCTCGGAGTTGTCGAGGCCTACGGGACGCGCACCCTGCCTGGCGAGCAGAATCGACCACTGCGCCGCGCCACAGCCGAGCTCCAAGACGTCCTTTCCGGAGATATCTCCGAGAATTTGGAGCTCGGACTCTGCGATTTGCCAGACACCCCAGCGCGGCTCGGCCCGTCCGATGAACTCCTTGTTCCGCTCCTGGTACTCGTCGCTCGTCCGGTTCCAGTAGGCCCGGTTGCGGAGCGCTTCTTCAGACGCTCTTTCGGGCAACCCAGACCTCCTCGGCGGGCCAGCGGCGAGCCCAGGCGGCAGGCATGAAGTCGTAGTACTCGTGGTCCGTCGCGGACTCGGGCGCCTGTCGCTCGTGGAGTGCCTCGACCTCGAAACCGTTCGCCCGGAGAATGCGAATCCAGTCCCCATGGGCCAGGTGATAGTTCACGCCCTCGTCCTCTCCGGGCCATTCGAACCGACCGAGTTCGAACTGCGAACGCGTAAGCCGTTCCTCCACCAGACCCTCGTCGGGCGAGCAGAGAATCGACAGCGTCGAGTTGCAGAGGAAGACGAGGCGCCCGCCGGGACGGAGAAGCCGGGCCGCCTCGGCGACCCAGAGCTCCGGGTCGCACCAGATCGAGGCGCCGTACTCGGAGATCGCGAGATCGAAGCTCGCATCCGCAATCGGGACGTCTTCTGCGCTGGCCTCGATGAACTCCATGTTCAAGCCTGTTTCCTGCTGAAGGCGCCTGGCCGTCTCCAGCTGAGCCGGCGTGACGTCGACCCCGGTGACCCGGGCGCCGCGCTTGGCGAGCCACGCGCCGAAGTACGCCGTCCCGCAGCCGAGCTCGATCACGTCCTTTCCGTCGACGTCGCCGAGCGTGTTCAGGTCCGACTCGGGCCCGGAGAACATCCCCCAGTCGATCTCGTCCTTGGCCCAGGAGTCCCGGGCCTTTTGATCGGTGTACTCCGCGTTGGCCTTCGTCCAGACCTCGCGGTTCTTCAGCGCATCTTCAGAGTGGCTCATCGGGGAACCACAGGCCGATCTCGCGCTCGGCCGACTCGGGCGAGTCGGAGCCGTGGACGAGGTTGTCCGGCATCGAGAGCGAGAGGTCGCCGCGGATCGTTCCCGGCCCGGCGTCGGCGGGATTCGTCGCGCCCATCGTGGTCCGGACGGTCTTGATCGCGCCTTCGCCCTCGACGACGAGCGCGAGCGTCGGGCCCGAGGTAATGAAGTCCACGAGCTCGCCGAAGAACGGCTTCTCGGTGTGCTCGGCGTAGTGCTCCTCGGCGAGCGAGCGGTCGACGGTCAGGAGGCGGGCGGCGCGCAGCTCGAGCCCACGCCGTTCCAGGCGCGCGACGATCTCACCGGTGAGCGCTCGGCGAACCGCGTCCGGTTTGACGAGTACGAGTGTCCGCTCGACGGCCATCGAGCGCGAGAGATTACTGGCCGGGCTGCTGCCTGCGTGGAGCCGGCGGGAACTCGATCGTCGTCGGGGCCTCGACCGGCGTCTCGCAGTACGGACAGACCTGCCAGAGCGTCTCGAGCGGCGCCTTGCAGTTGATGCAGGCCTGGCGCAGCTTGGTCGTGCAGACCGGGCAGATGAGGAAGCTGTCCTCGACGTGGGCCCGGCACACCGGGCAGTGCAGCTCGCGCCGGGCGAGGCGGTCCTCCATCGCCTTGATCTCGAGCTCGCGCTCGCGGACGTCCTCGAGGTACTCCGGCGGACGGAAGAGCATGTAGATCAGGGCGCCGACGAACGGCGGGACGAGCCCGAGGATCGTCGCCATCGCGATCAGCCAGGGATCCTCGATCCGCCGCCGCGCGTCCTTGAAGACCCAGTAGGCGACCGCGAGCCAGAAGACGACGACGAAGAAGACGCCCAGGTTGCGGGCGACGTCCCAGGCACCGGAGCCGAAGAAGTCCCGGAGACTGCCGAAGAAATCGTTCTCATTGGCCCCGACGATCACACTCGCTCCCTCACAGCAGCAACTGCCCGATGACGTACCCGGCGGCGAATGCGAGCCCGACGATCGTCAGCAAGACAGCGGCCGCGACCGCGAACACGCTGAGCCGCTCACTGAGCTTCGTCATCGTGTTTCGTGTTCCTCCGCACGATAGAGGTCGGCGAGAAGGTAGAGCGAGCCCGTGACCAGCGTTTTCCCGAGCTCACGGGCTCGGGCGAGGGCTGTCTGCGGGTCGGGGATCGTCTCCACGGCCTCGAAGTGCGGTCTCGCGAGAGCTGCCAGATTTTCGGCTTCGAGAGCGCGCGGATTCGTCGATCGCGTGGCGACGAGAGTCGTGCCGGCCTGCGATAGCTGTCGGAGGATCGCGTCCACGTCCTTGTCGGCGAGGATCGAGACGCAGAGGACGTAGTCGCGGCCGGGCAGACGCTCGAGCAGCCAGTCGGCGGCCTCGGGGGTGTGCGCGCCGTCCCAGATCTCGCCGCCGGCGCGTTGCTCGAACCGCCCCGGAAGCGAGACCTCGACTTCGCGCTCGATCGGCCGGCCGAAGAAGGCTTCCGCGGCCTGGCGGGCACCGCCGACCACGACCTCCGCGCCCGGGACGAGGTGCGCGAACTCGCGGTCCGGGAGGACCGCCGTCGCTCCGGGCCCGACGACCGCGAGCTTCTCGCCGGCGATCGCCTCGCGCGTGTCACCGAGGACCTCGATGTGCTCGAGCGCGACGTTCGTCAGCAAGACGACGCCCGCGCCGACGACGTTCGTCGCATCCAGACGACCACCGAGCCCCGCTTCGACGACCGCGACGTCCACGTCCTCCTCTGCAAACTCGGCGAAGGCCGCCGCCGTGAGCACCTCGAACTGCGTGGCGCCCTCCGCGTGCGGGTAGACGCGTTCGAGGGCGGCCTCGAAGTCGGCCTCCCGTCCGCCGACGCGAATGCGCTCGCTCCAGCCGGACACGTGCGGCGAGAGGTACGCGCCGACGCGAAGACCTTCCCCTGCTAGCAGCTCCTCGATCGTCCGCACCGCCGTTCCCTTTCCGGTCGTCCCGACGACGTGAATCGCCGGATAAGAGCGCTGCGGCTCACCGAGATCGGCTAGCAAGTCGCGCATCCGGTCGAGCCCGAACTCCTCCGGCCAGGGGCTGAGCGACTCGACCCAGGCAGTGCGGCTAGCCAGAGAGGGCATCGAGCTCACGGCGGTAGCGGGCGAGCTTCTCGCGCTCAGCTTCGACGACATTCGCAGGCGCCCGGTCGGTGAAGCGGTCGTTCGCGAGCATCCCCTCCGCCCGCGCG
>JBKKAR010000041.1:0-8771 GCA_046714355.1 Gaiellaceae bacterium
CTGGCGCTCGGTTGGCCGGCGGTCTGCCTGACGAACGACGTTGCGACGGTGACGGCCGTCGGGAACGACGTCGGCTACGACAACGTCTTCGCGCGTCAGCTGATCCCGCTCGCGCGGCCGAACGACGTCGCGCTCGCGATCTCCACGAGCGGCTCGTCGCCGAACATCGTCGCGGGCCTCGAGGAGGCGCACCGGCGCGAGCTGCTCACGTGCGCAGTTACGGGGTACGGCGGCGGACTGCTTCGCGAGCTGCCGTGGCTCGACCATCTTTTCGTGGTCGAGAGCGACTACGTGCCTCGTCTACAGGAGACCCACGCGACCGTCTACCACCTCCTGCTCGAGGCGGTGGGCCCGAGATGAGATTCCTCACGTTCCTGGGGCGCCGCTGGTGGTGCGAGGCCGGAGGGGATAGTGCTCTGCACAGACCCGGAGAGCCTCGTGCCGCCAGCGGTGTCAGCCTTCCGCGGAGCCCGGCTCCGCCGGGCGGGAGCGGAAGGAGGCCAGGAGCGTGAGGTACGTGGACGAGTACCGCTCCGGTGAGGTCGCCCGCAAGGTCACAGCGGAGATCGAGACCCTGCTGGAGCCGGGCCGCTCCTACAAGGTGATGGAGGTTTGCGGCGGGCACACGCACACGATCTACAAACACGGGATCGAGGACGTGCTCCCGGAGCCCGTCGACCTGATCCACGGTCCGGGCTGCCCGGTCTGCGTGATCCCGATGGGCCGTGTCGACGACGCAATCGCGATCGCCGAGCGTCCCGAGGTGATCTTCACGACCTTCGGGGACATGATGCGAGTCCCGGGCGGCAACGGCTCGCTGCTCGAGGCGAAGGCGCGAGGCGCGGACGTCCGGATGGTCTACTCGCCGCTCGACGCCCTCAAGATCGCCCGCGAGAACCCTGACCGCGAGGTTGTCTTCTTCGCGATCGGCTTCGAGACGACTGCGCCGTCGACGGCGCTCACCCTCCTGCGCGCTCGAGACGACGGGATCCGCAACTTCTTCGCCTTCTGCAACCACGTCACGATCATCCCGGCGATCCGCGCGATCCTCGACTCGCCGGACCTCCGCCTCGACGGGTTCGTGGGCCCGGGCCACGTCTCGACCGTAATCGGGACGACCCCCTACCGCTTCATCGCCCGCGACTACGGAAAGCCCCTGGTCGTCGCGGGCTTCGAGCCGCTGGACGTCCTCCAGTCCGTCTACATGATCCTCCAGCAGATCGCTGACGGCCGCGCCGAGGTCGAGAACCAGTACACGCGCGTCGTCCGCGACTCGGGGAACCCGCGCGCGCTGGAGGCGATCGCCGAGACGATGGAGCTCCGGACGACGTTCGAGTGGCGCGGACTCGGCTTCATCTCGCAGAGCGCGCTGAAGCTGAGCGACGAGTTCGCGGACTGGGACGCCGAGCTTCGTTACGCCGTCCCCGGCGTTCGCGTCGCCGACCCGAAGGCGTGCCAGTGCGGGGAAGTCCTGAAGGGCGTGATCAAGCCGTGGGAGTGCAAGGTCTTCGGCACTGCCTGCACGCCGGAGCGCCCGATCGGGACCTGCATGGTCTCGAGCGAAGGGGCCTGCGCCGCCTACTACAACTACGGGCGCTTCCAGCGGCGGCTCGAGACCGTGGAGGCGTAGTGGACTCACGCGAGCGCACGGTGCTCGCGGCTGTCGAGCGGCGGCGCCGGCTGAAGCCGAAGCTCAAGGACGAACTCGTCACGCTCGCCCACGGCGCCGGCGGGAAGGCGACCCACGCGCTTGTCGAGGCGCTCTTCCTCGAGGAGCTCGGGAACCCGCTCCTGGATCCGCTGACGGACGCCGCGATCTTTCGGCAGAACGGAACGAACCTCGCTTTCACGACAGACTCCTACGTCGTCAAGCCGCTCTTCTTCCCCGGCGGCGACATCGGGGAGCTGGCGGTCAACGGCACCGTGAACGACCTGGCGATGGCGGGCGCACGGCCGCTCTTCCTTTCAGCCGGCTTCATCGTCGAGGAGGGTTTCCCGGTCGCCGATCTCCGAAGGGTCGCGGCCTCGATGGGACTCGCGGCCCGCGAGGCAGGCGTCGTCATCGCCGCGGGCGACACGAAGGTGGTCGAACGTGGCAAAGGCGACGGTGTCTATGTGAACACGGCGGGCGTGGGGATTCTCGAGCGCGAAGTCGAGCTCTCGCCTGAAAGCATCCGGCCGGGCGACCGCGTGCTCGTCTCGGGGTCGCTCGGCGACCACGGGATGGCAATCATGATCGCGCGCGGGGAGCTCGAGCTGGAGGTCGAGCTCGAGAGTGACACTGCGCCGCTTCACGACGTCGCGGCGGCGATCCTCGACGCCGCCCCCGCCACGCGCTGCCTCCGCGACCTCACTCGCGGAGGGCTCGCGACCGCGCTGAACGAGCTCGCATTGTCGGCGGGCACGTCGATCGTCCTCGATGAGGCGGCAGTCCCTTTGCGACCCGAGGTCGTGGGCGCCTGCGAGATCCTGGGCATCGATCCGCTCTACGTCGCGAACGAGGGGAAGCTCACCGCCGTCGTTCCACCCGGAGAGGCCGACGCGGCACTGGAAGCGCTTCGCAGCCACCCGCTCGGCTCGGCCGCCGCGCTCGTCGGCGAGGTGACAGACGATCCCGACGCGCTCGTCCTCCTCGACACCGCCTTTGGCGGCCGCCGCGTCGTCGACATGCTGGTGGGGGACCCGCTCCCGCGGATCTGCTGATGGCCGGTCTTCCTCCCCAGTTTTGCCCCTGGTGCGGGACGCCGATCGCCTTCGAGGCGCATGAACACGAGCCCCGCCACGAGCTCCTTGCCGAGCAGGCCCGAGCGGAGGGCAACGAGCCCCCGCCGCTGCCCGAGCGCGTCAAGGAGATGCTCGCCGGCGACTCGTACGTCGGCGCCTGCCCCGGCTGTCGAACGATCAGCCACGTGGTCGGCCACCGGCCGCCGGAAACGTAGTTAGCGAGACCGCGCCGCGCTCGACGGCCGCTTACCTCTGAGCCGCTGCCACGTCAGCCTGCGAGCCCTCCACCACCGCCTGCGCTTCACCGTTCGTGAGGAAGGTGTGGAATGCCTGAACGGCGGGCCGGCGCGGGCCTACGGCCGGTCGTAGGGCGTACCACTGACGGTGGGGAAGCTCCTCGCTGTCTACGATGCGACGACTGTGCCCGGCGATCAGACGTTCGCGGATGTGCTTGCTGCGAACGAGGGGTACGCGCACAACTTCCGTCTCGCAGGGCTTCAGGCGCAGGCGGCCAGGGGGCTCGCGGTTCTCACGTGCATCGACTCCCGCATCGAGCCGCTGGCGATGCTCGGTCTTGGCCCCGGCGACGCAAAGATCTTGCGAAATGCCGGCGCGCGCGTCACCGACGACGTGCTCCGCACGCTCGTGCTCGCCTCGTATCTGCTGGGTGTCGATCGCGCGATGGTCATCGCACACACGAAATGCCGAATGGCGGCAGGAGGGGAGGATGAGGTGCACGCGGCGGTAGGCGAAGCCGGTGGACCGGACACCCGGAGCCTCGCCTTCCTAGTGTCGAGCGATCAGGAGGCGACCGTCCGCGCCGACGTCCAGCGGGTGCAGTCGTCGCCATACCTCACCCGCCTCCGGGTAGGCGGGTACCTCTACGACGTCGACACCGGGCGCATCAGCCAGATCTGCTGATCGCCTTTACGAGGACGACGGCGCTTCAGCGGGAGGGCGGCCGTAGCTCACCGCGGCGCGAACCGGATGCGGCGCGGCGTCGGCGAGCTGTTTGTCGGGAGCTGCACCCAGCGCGTCGTTGATCGTCGAGAACGCGAGGCGGAACGCAACGAACGCTGTTGCCTCGAAGATCTCGCGGTCACCGAGGCCCAGGTCGCGCAGCCGTTCGATCTGACCTTCGGTCGTCGCGTTCGGATCCCGCACGACCTGGCGCGCCCACGACGCGAGAACCAATTCCCGCTCCGACAGCTCGGGAGCTGGGTCACCGACGATGATCTGCGCCGCCGTCTCGTCGTCGGTGAGTGCGGCGAGGCGCGCGCCCCAGGCGAGCGAGCAGTACGAATCGTTGAGCTCCGCAGCGGTCGCAGTGACGAGGACAGCCCAGTCGCGGTCGGCGAGTGCCGACGAGCCCATCACACTCGCTCGGAGCTCCCTGAACGCAAGGAGGAGATCGGGACGCCAGCACCACAGGCGGGTGTGGTTCGCGACGTAGCCGTCGGCATCCCTGTCCTCGTCGTAAGCAGCGTCCCTCGCCTCGCTCGCGGGCGGTTCGCCGAGAAACATTGCCTGCTCGGACACGTCTCGCATTATCCCGCGTAGTCGAACGTCGTCCCATAGCCGCACACACCGCGATAGGTGAACGCAAGCGCGTCGTCCTCGACGACGAGCTCATCGGCGACGAGCTCCTCGCCCGCTCGCTCGTGGCCTGGGATGACGCAGGTGACCGTCTCGGAGCCGTCGTAGCGATCGCGAATCCGGACGCTGACGTGGTCGCGTATCCGCAGCCACTGGCGCCGCTGCGTGTGGTCGACGTCGATTTCCACCGCGCGGACGGCGACGAGCTCGCTTTCCTTCCACACCCACGGAAAGTGGGATTCCGCGTCTCCGCCGAGACGACCGGTGAAGATTCCCTCGAGCGCTTCGCGCTGCTCTTCGGTCGCCCGCGCGTCGAGGTAGAGGACCCACGTCCACGGCGAGCCCGTCTCGTCGTCGCTGTAGCGCAAGGCCAGCGCGACGGGGACCCCGGAGAGGTCGGTGCCGTCCGCGGCCCCTTCCTCGATCAGCCACGAGAGGACGCCCAGGCAGACCCCGTACGTCGAGCGCCCGCCTGGCACGCCGTCGATCCGGCGGCAGGGGCAGATCGCGTCGCAGTTGCACGACTCGAAGTAGCTGCCGCGGATTCGCCAGCTCATGGCTGCATCTGCATCTGGGTCGGCTGCGTCAGTCCGGGCACGCTCGCGGGCGAGGCGGCGACCCAGACCCCCAGCGCAACGAGGACGACCGCAAGCAGGCGCGCGAAGCTCTCGCCGCCGGGCAGCGCCTTCTCGACGAGGATCGCGGCGGCGACGACGACCATCCACAACAGGCTCATCGCGCCGAGCGCAAAGAGCGAGAGCATGAGGCCCGTGCAGCAGCCGACGCAGTAGCCGCCGTGCTCGATTCCCATCCGCACGGCGCCGAGCCGGCCCGGACGGCTTCGGAGCAAGAAGTGCAGGGGCGAGCGGCAGTGGCGCAGGCAGGCCCCCTTGAGCGGCGTCAGTTGGTAGAGACCCGCCGCCGCGAGCGCGCCGCCGGCGACCCACGGCCCGTGGTCGTCCCAGGCCAGGAACGACGGAGCAGACGCCCGTATCCCGCGATAGACCGCGTACGCCGCCAGCCCGTAACCCGTCCAGGCAAGCAGATAGCCGAGAATGAATACCCACGGCCCCGCGCCACGGCGAATGCGCGCGAACATCAGCACCGTCGGCGTGGCCGACGGCAGCATCATCGCCGCCATCATCGTCACCCAGATCCCGATGAACCAGCCGAGCGCCCCGAGATCGGTGCCCGGCCCGGCGTCCATCCCCCGCATCGTCTCCACGGCCACGACCCACGCGACCAGGGCGGCACCGAGCAACGAGGCGGCGAGGGCGGTACGGCTGCCGAGGGTCAGCCCGTCCACGGGCCCATGGTGTCAGACACTCGGCTACCTTCCAGCCCATGCCCGTCCGCGAGCTCGAGCCTCTCCTCGGAACGAGCCATTTCCGCGTCCGGATCGGCCGTCGCGAGATCGGCTTCTGCGAGGTGGGGCGGCTCACGTCAGAGACCGACCTCACCGAGCCGGAGCACCCACGCCACCGCTTCGAGAGCGTCGTCCTTCGCCGCGCGCTGACTCGCTCGAGGGAGCTCTACGAGTGGCGGAGGCGCATCGTGGACGGGATCGACGATCGGCGGCAGGTGACGATCAGCCAGCTCGAGGCGCCGGCTGGCGCGATCGCGAACTCGTGGCGCCTCGTCCGCGCGTGGCCCTGCCGGTGGTCGGGGCCGGCGTTCAACGCCACGGAGAGCGGCCTCGCGTACGAGGAGCTCGAGCTGGCTTTCGACGACATGGTCTGGCTGGGCAAGGAACCTGCGCCCGCCCGCCCATCCCGACCCCGCAAGCGAACCCAAGGAGCCTGATATGGCCGTACTTCGCGATCTTCCGTACGCACAGTTCAACTTCCTCGTCGACCTCGGCACCGGGGCGACCGAAGGGCCGCAGGCGGGGTTCCAGGAGTGCAGTCAGCTCGGGACGAGCGTCGACGTGGTCGAGTACCGGAACGGCAACGACAGGGAGAACAACGTCAGGAAGCTGGCCGGCCTGGCTAAGGCGAGCGACGTCACGCTCCGCCGCGGCGTTATCGGCTCGCTCGACCTCTACGACTGGCTCGACCAGATCCGGAACGGCGAGCAGGGCGCCGTGCGCACCGTCACCATCCAGCTGCTGAGCGAAGACCGCAGCGCCGTCGTGGAGACCTGGAGGCTCCTCCGGGCCCGAATCATCAAGCACCTCAGCGGTCCCTTCAACGCGCGCTGCAGCGACGTTGCGATGGAGGAGCTCACGCTCGCGTACGAGCGGCTCGAGGTCGGGTGAACACGTGATAGAGGGAGGGAGGCCGGAGGCCTCCCTCCCTCGCTGCTGCGTGGCTACCCGCCGAGAGTCTGGAAGACCTCCTGAGTCTGCGGGTTGAGATGGTGGAACGACCGTGTCTTGATGCCGAGCTGCTGAAACACGTCAAAGCCCCGGATGATGTCGTTCGCGAAGACGATGTCGTTGTACCAGTACGACGACCACGTCAGTGCGATCCCGTGCCCGTCGACACCGGACGGCGTGTACCACGCGATCTCGCGGGCGGCGGCGGGGTTCGTGTAGTCGAAGATCGACGTCCCGCCGTTGTACATCGCGACGATCCCGAAGTAACCCTTGTTGTCGTTGACCGGGATCGCCATCGAGTTGTGGACGGAGCAGTAGATCGGCCGCGGGCGCGGGATCATGTAGCGGCCAAGGAGCGGCGCCATGAACGAGCCGGGCTCCACGGCCGTGTAGAACCACATGTTCCCGTTCGTGCTCTCCGGCCCCGTGCAGGCGTTCGGGCCGAACTCTTCGTCGTTGAAGTTGACGATCTTGCCGTCCCACGTGAAGTGCGCCGAGTGCCAGAAGTCGATCGCCGGGTTGCGGATGTGCGTGTGCGCGGTCAACGTCGTCGGGTTGGCCGGGTCAGAGATGTCCCAGAGCTGGCCCTCCGAGTTGCACGCCGCGGCCATCACGGGCTTCTTCGGATCGAGGAACGCCTGGAAGTCGTGACAGGCGATCGCTGCCGACCCGGGGAACGGCAGCGTGTCAGCGTGCAGCGGCTGCTCCTTGAGGACATGCGCACTCTCCGGTGAGTCGAACGGAACCTCCACGATCGAGAACTTCGCATGCGGAGGCGTGCACCTCGGCCCCACGCTCGGAAGCGTCGGAGGCGTCGCGCCGCCGAAGAGCGGATACGACGCGACGTAGATGAGGAGCCGCTGATTTCCCTTGTCGGGGATCGTCGTGTGGGTGTGCGATCCGCAGGCCGTCGGCACCGACGCGATTTGCACCGGCGCCCGCGGATCGGTGACGTCGAATATCCGCAGGCCCTCGAAACCGGGCGTGATTCCGACGCCCGCGATGAACGGCGTGTCGACGCTCGGGCACTGCCCGCTCGACTGTGGCCGGTCTACGGATGTGATCAGAAGCAGGCGGTTGCGCGCCTTGTAGACCGAGACGTCGTTCTGCGGGCCGCGACAGTTCGTATCCGAGAGCAGGACCGGCGCGGCCGGGTCGGAGATATCGAAGGTTCGGACACCGTTGTAGTTGCCGGCGAACGCGAGGTCCTCCCAGAAGGCGAGGTCGGAGTTCGTGCCGGCTTTCTGCGAGTTGAAAAGGTGCTCGAATCCCGGGCTCGCGTCGTCTGCATTCCCGTGGTCGGCCAAGGCGGCGGCCGGAAAGACCAGGAACACTCCCGCGAACACGATCGAGAGGAGGCGGGCTAGCTGGCTCATCGACCCTCCTGTGCTTTTGCGGCTGATGGGACGCAGCGACTCTAAGCAAGCTTCGTATGCATTGCAACTTGCCGGCCGGCGCCTGGGCGTGTCACCTCGGCCAAGCGCACGGCTGACAAGCATTGCGAGTCTACGATGAGGCCAGCGGCCTCACCGGCGAACTCTCGAGCGATCCCCAGGAGGTAGACAGCATGAAGGTCACGATCATCGGCGCCGGCAACATGGGGCGCGGCGTCGGCACCCGGGTCATCGCGGGCGGCCACGACTTGGAGATCCTTGACCGCGATCCGGCCGAGGCGCAGGCGCTTGCAGATCAGCTCGGCGACTCGGCCACTGCGCTCGACTCGGGAGCGCCGTTCGGTGGCGAGATCGTTGTCTTCGCCGTCTACTATCCCGGGATCAAAGAGGCCGTACAGGAGTACGCCGATCAGCTCAACGGCAAGATCGTCGTCGACATAACGAATCCCGTCGACACGGAGACTTGGGACCAGCTGGCGACCGCGCCCGGCAGCTCGTCAGCCGAAGAGCTCGCCCAGCTCGTCCCGCAGGGAACGCCGGTCGTGAAGGCGTTCAACACAACCTTCGCTCCAACCCTCGTCGCAGGGGAAGTCGACGGCCAGCAGCTCGACATCCTGATCGCCGGGGACGACGACGGTGCGAAGCAGAAGGTCTCGCAGCTCGTCTCCGACGGCGGACTCAGGCCGATCGACGTCGGCCCGCTCCGGCGGGCGCAGGAGCTCGAGCACCTCGGCTTTCTC
>JBKKAR010000042.1:0-5237 GCA_046714355.1 Gaiellaceae bacterium
AGGAGGCGGATCGCCTCATCGTACGCGCCGTCCGTGAGCCGGCCCTGCTCCTTGTCGCGCAGACGCTTCGTCTCCTCGGAGAGGGCGTAGTTGTCGGCCCGCAGCGTCCGGGAGCCGAAACCTTCCGCCATGCCGTACTCGAAGACCATCGCGCGTGCGAGGGACGTGACCTTCTCCAGATCGTTGGCGGCGCCGTTCGTGACCCGGCCGAAGACGACATGCTCGGCAGCACGTCCGGCAAGGCCGATCGTCATCCAGTCGACCAGCTCCTCCTTCGTGTGAAGGTAGCGCTCCTCGTCCGGGAGATGGAACGTGTAGCCGAGGGCATCCCCGCGGGCGACGATCGTCGCTTTCTGAACGGGATCGCCCATCAGGAAGGCCATCACGGCATGACCACCCTCGTGGTAGGCGAGGATGCGCCGTTCCTTCTCCGTGACGATGCGCCGCTGCTGGAGCCCGGCGACCACTCGCTCCATCGCCGCGTCGAAGTTCGCCTGTGCGATGTCGTCGCGGCTTTCGCGGCCGGCGAAGATCGCAGCCTCGTTGCAGACGTTCGCCAGGTCCGCGCCGGTCAGACCTGCCGTGTGGCGCGCGACGACGTGGAGGTCGACATCCGGGGCGAGCGGCTTGCCGCGCGTGTGGACACCGAGGATCTCCTCGCGGCCTGCAAGATCCGGTGGCGAAACGAGGATCTGGCGGTCGAAGCGGCCGGGTCGAAGAAGCGCGACATCGAGATCCTGGAGGCGGTTCGAGGCGCCCATGACGATCACCTGGCCGCCCTCAGCGTCGTTGAACCCGTCGAGCTCGACGAGGAGCTGGTTCAGGGTCTGGTCGTGCTCGCGATGGATGCCTCCGCCGGTTCGCGCCATCCCGACGGCGTCGAGCTCGTCGATGAAGATGATCGCTGGGGCGTCAGTGCGCGCCTGCTCGAAGAGCTTGCGGATCCTGGCTGCGCCGAGTCCGGCGAACATCTCCACGAACGCCGAGGCGCTCTGGGAGTAGAAGCTCGCGCCCGACTCGTGGGCGACCGCCTTCGCAAGCAGCGTCTTTCCGGTGCCGGGAGGCCCGTAGAGGAGGATCCCCTTCGGAACGCGTGCGCCGAGCCTCGAGAACTGCTTGGGGTGCCGGAGGAACTCGACGACCTCGCGGAGCTCAGCCTTCGCCTCGTCCAGGCCGGCGACCTCGGCCCACGTCACCGAGCCGCGAGACGAGGGCTTGACGTGCGTGGTCTTCACCCGCGGCATCAGCGAGAGGCTGCGCCAGAGCAGGTAGATGATCAGGGCGAACATCATGATCGGGAGCCAGACGAAGGCGATGTCCCCGACCACGCGCAGCCCCTCAACCACATCGAACGGCATGGACCGCCTATCGGCAGGCGGTCAGAGGTCCTGTAGACCTAGCTCAGACGGGTGGCGATCTCGCCGGCCGTGGAGAACTCGACGCCACCTTGGCGCCATGCATCCAGAGCGTCGGCCGTTCGCTTGGCGTCGAGCCCGCGGGCGGCGTCCTCCACGAAGACGACCTTGTGCCCTCGCTGGAGAAAACCGCGGATCGCAGCGTCGTTGCACACGTCGGTGGCGACGCCGAAGACGACGATCTCATCCGGGTCGAGCGCTTCGAGCAGCGGGTCGGTGTTCGGGTTCGTGAACACGCTGTAGTTCTTCTTCAGGAGCAGGACCTCTCGTCGACCTTCGACCAGCTCGGGAACGAGCCCGGGCGGGAACGGGAGGAGCGAGAGCGGCAGCGGCTCCTCCTGCTCGGTCTCGGGCACCTTCTGCGCGCCCTTCGTCCCGCGCAGGCAGTGCGGCGGGTAGGTGTTCCGGAAGTCCGGCTCGTCGGAGATCTCCGGGTCGGTCAGCTCGTGGTCATCCGCCGAGGCGACGTGGACGACGCCGGCCTCCCGCGCCGCCTGCACGAGGCGACCCATCGCCGGAATCGTCTCCTCAGCCCCCGGGACGTACAGCTTCCCCTCCGGAAGCATGAAATCGACCTGCGTATCGACGTCCCAGAGGATCAATCGACGAGTTCGAGCCGCTCGTTCGGCCGGTACCGGCGGCCGACCTTCGCCGACGGCCGCCCGTCGGTGAGCACCACGTCGGCCGTGAAGTCGTTCTCGCCCCGAATCAGCGCCGAGCCGACGCCGTAGGAGTCCACGGGCACGCCGTGCTCCTCGAACTCGCGGATCCGCTCGGCGTTCATCCCGCCCGAGACGACGATCTTCACGCGCTCGAAACCGTCGCGGTCGAGCGCCTCGCGCACCTTCCGGATCAGGCGGTCGTTGACGCCGCGCGGGTCGAAGTCGCCCATCTCGTTCCAGAGCGACTTGTCCACGAGCGAACGCGCGGTGTCGAGCCGGACGCCCCAGAGCCGGTCGCCGAGCGCGCGAGCGACCTCGAGCGCCGTGCCCACCGAGTCGTTCTCGAAGTCGACGAGGACGCTGATGTTCACGTCGCGATCGATGTGCTCTGCGAACTTCGTCGCGGCGAGCACGGTGTTCCCGCCGTAGGACGAAATCAGCGCATGCGGAACGGTTCCCGTCGCCTTGCCACCCCACCACGACGCGTTCGCGCCTGTCGTCACGCCGATCGGCACGCCGATCGTCGAGCCCGCGATGTACGCGGCGTAGCCGTCGCCCGTCTCCACGCGATGGTGGTCGTACCGGGCCGGCATGAAGATGATGGGCTTTCCGTTCGCCGCCTCGACCACCCGCTTCACGTTGGTCGCGATCATCGTCCGTCGAGCGAGGACACCGAGGTAAACCGTCTCGAGATGGGCGAACCCCGTGTAGTCGCCCTCGATCGTCAGCACCGACTCCCACGGCTCGATCTCGTCGCCGTCGTAGAGCGCGTGAACGGTGAGCTGCTCCCAGTCGTCGGAGCAGAGCTTGAGGATCGCAATCGCCTCGTCCATCCCGGCCAGGATCGCCTGCTTCTTCTGGAACACCTGCATCACGACCCGCGGGTACCGGCCGTCGGCGATCAGCACGGCGCGGGTTCGGTTGAAGTACTCGTCGGTGTAGTAACCCTCCCGCATCTTCTCGACCGGGAGGTCGAAGATCTCTGGAGGGAGCCGCTTCTTGCGATCCCTAGTCTGGACGGCCATCCACGGCCTCCTCGAGGCGGATGCAGGCGACGAGGGCGGCCTCCGCGACCTCGAGCTGCTCGGGCGACGGTTCGGCGGTGGCCAGGCGGTGCTGGAGCTCGTGCCCCGGCCGGGCAAGGAGCTTCGAGATCCGGCTTGCGGGGTGCTTCGACATCCAGTTGAAGACCTCGGTCGCCGTGGCGAGCGCACCTAGCGAGGCGACAGCACGGGCGGGGTTGCGGAGGTGCGCGGGCGCCTTCGCGGCCAGCACGTTTCCGGCCGCCATTGTGGCGAGGAGGGGCCCGATCAGATGTGTCCCACAGCGCTCGTGCTCCTTCTCCCTGGGCTCTCCATGCTCATACGTCCCGATGGAGATGTGCTCCGCGCCGTGATAGGCAGCGAGCGTCGACCCGCGCAGCGCGATCGCGGCCGGTGCGAGCGACGCGACGCCGGCGAGCAGCTCCTTCGCCGCGGGACCGAGTCGCCCGGAGCCGCGAACGACGTGCGTGAAGAGTGCGCCGCCGACCATCGCGCCGAGGACGACCGGGCGCTCGAAGGGAAACCGCGCCTCCGGCACTCGCCTCCGGACCTGGGGAAGGAGCGCGAAGACCTCCAGCAGGCGTGCGGGGCCACGCAGGAACGGCTGCTCGACGTTGGCGGCGCGGAACCGCTTGATCTCGCCCTTCACGCGCAGCGTCCCGTCCGGGGTGCGCACGGCGCAGGCCCACGCATTCGGCCCATGAACGAGCACGCCGTTTGCCAGCGCCATGCCGCCGAGCCGGATTTTCTCGTCGCTCATCGGTCCGAGGGTAGCGAGCCGACCTCGATCGCCGCATGACGGAGAAAGCGCACGCCGAACTCGAGATCCTCGACCTCGATCCGCTCGTCGGCGGAATGAATGAGGCGTGCAGCGAGCTCCGACTCCATCGTCCGCATCGGGAAGAAGCCGTACGCCACCGTTCCGAAGGCCTCCCGCATCCAGTGGCTGTCCGTGAAGCCGGACAGGAGGAACGGGACGACCGTCGCCTCCGGCTCGACCTCGGCGACGAACGACTCGACGACATCCCAGAGCGGCGTCTCGATCGGCGAGCGGGTGCCGCCCTGCGCCTCGATCCACTCGAGCTCGTAGTCGGCGTCGCCGAGCAGCTCCCGGATCTGCGTCTCCACCTCCGCCTGCGTGTGACCCGGGAGGATTCGGCAGTCGACGGTGACGTCGCACCGGGCGGGGATGACGTTGCGCTTCCGCGAGGCCACGATCTCGGTCGGCGCCATCGTCGTCCCGAGCAGTGGTTCGACGAGGTCGCCCGCGAGAGGATGGACGGCCCGGGCAGCCTCGACCGCACGCTCCGACGTCGGCACCTCGCCGCAGACGGCTCGCAGGAAGGCCTCGACCTCCGGACCCACCTCGGGCTTGTCGTGGAATTGCCCGAGCCGCTCGACGAGCGGCGCAGCCTTGACGAGTGCGTTGTCGGCGATCCCGGGCCGCGAAGCGTGGCCGCTCCGGCCACGAACGTGGATCCGGAACGGCGAGGTCATCTTCTCCGCCGTCGAGCACGAATAGAAGACACGGCCGCCGAGGACGAGGCGATCGCCACCGCCCTCGTTCACGCAGTACTCGGCACGAACCGCCTCGGGGTGCGCCTGGCAGAGCCACTGCAACCCGAACCCGTCCCCGACCTCCTCGTCGGCGCAGGCGGCGAAGATGAGATCCCCGCCGGGCTCGAAACCCTCCCGTGCGAGCGATGCGATCGCCACCGCGCTCGCAACCACCTGCCCCTTCATGTCGAGAGCGCCGCGGCCCCACACCTGCCCTTCGCGGAGCTCGCCCGACCACGGGTCGAGAGCCCACTCGGCCGGATCTGCAAGGACGGTGTCGGTGTGGGACAGCAGGATGAGCCGCGGCCCGCCGCCGGTCCCCGGAATCCGCGCGACGAGGTTCGCGCGTTCGGGTACCTTCGCGAGGAGCTCCGACTCGACCCCGTGGTCGCCGAGGTATTCCCGCAGCAGCTCGGTGGCGCGGGTCTCGTTCCCCGGCGGGTTCACGGTGTCGACGCGGATCAGCTCCTGGAGGAGCTCTGTTGCCTCCTGCCGCAAGGAGACGGTGGCCACTACGACCGAATGCCGAGCGTGAGCAGGTAGGTCCGGGAGAACTCGAT
>JBKKAR010000043.1:0-31758 GCA_046714355.1 Gaiellaceae bacterium
TTCGGCGCGTTCGTCGAGCTCAAGAAGGGCACGGACGGCCTGCTCCACGTCTCGAACGTCGGCCCTGGCCGGGTCGGGCACATCGAGGACGTGATCAGCCGCGGAGACGTGCTGGACGTCATCGTCCAGGAGGTCGACAAGGACCGCGGCCGCATCGGGCTCAAGCTGGTCGCCAAGCACGAGAACGGCTCACTCGTCCAGCCGGAGGAGCTGATCGAGCGGGCAAAGGACGCGCCGGAGCGGCCGCGCGAGGAGCGCCCTCCGCGCCGGGACGGCGACCGCGGGCGTGGCGGACGCGGCGGCGGCGGCGGTCGAGACCGCGGCCCACGCCGTGACCGCGACTAAGGGCTAGCGCCCCTTCGGGCCCCGGCTGACGACGAGCGCCACCCTGGCGCCGTTTCGTCAGCCGGGTGCCTGTGCGCGGACGCTGGGCAGTCACGCGGCCCGCCGGCCTCCTCGATCCTTACCGCGGGGCCTCTGCCACTACGATCCACGATTCATGCAGAAGTACGTCCTCTCGGAGCTGGATTCCGGACAGCGCGTCGTCACCGAGCGGCTGACCCACGTGCGGTCGGTGGCACTCGGCTTCTGGATCGGTGCGGGATCCCGGGACGAGCGGGACGAGCGGGCCGGCATCTCGCACTTCATCGAGCACCTGCTCTTCAAAGGCACGTCCTCGTACTCGGCACAGGGGATCGCCGAGGTCTTCGATGCCATGGGCGGCGAGCTCAACGCCGCCACCTCTCGCGAGCACACCGTCGTCTACGCGCGCATCGCCGACCATCACCTGGAGGACGCGATCGACGTGATGAGCGACATGGTCTACGCGCCCCTCTTCACCGAGGTGGACGCCGAGCGGGAGGTCGTGCTCGAAGAGATCGCGATGTACGAAGACCAGCCGCAGGAGCTCGTCCACGACTTGATCGCCGAAGCCGTCTTCGGGAACCATCCGCTCGGGCGGCCCGTGATCGGGACGACGGAGGTGATCTCGTCGGTCTCGCGCCGGGCGATCACCGCGTACCACCGGGCGATGTACGTCCCGGGCAATATCGTCGTCTCCGCGGCCGGGAACCTCGACCACAACGAGCTGCTCGGGCTGGTTGACAAGGCAGAGCGGAAGGTCGCCGAGGCTCCGGCGCGGGGGAGACGGGTCCGGCCGCCGCTCGTGAAGCCGCCGCCGCCCGACCTGCGCTTCATCCGGAAGGACACGGAGCAGTACCACCTCTGCCTCGCGGCCCCGGGCATCGCGCGCTCCGATCGCCGCCGCTTCGCCGCCTCGCTGCTCGACGCCATCCTCGGCGGCTCCGCTTCCTCGCGTCTGTTCCAGGAGATCCGCGAGAAGCGGGGCATGGCCTACGCCGTCTACACCTTCGGCTCGCAGTACACGGACACCGGCCAGATCGGTCTCTACGTCGGGACGCGCGAGGAGAACCTCGCACCGTGCCTCGAGATCGCCGCCGAGCAGATCGGGGACATCGCGGCCGGCAACCTCCGCCCGAACGAGCTCGAGCGGGCGAAGGAGAACCTCAAGGGACGAGTCCTGCTGTCGATGGAGGCCACGTCGAGCCGGATGAGCCGGCTCGGGAAGTCCTTGATCACCGACACGGAGATGCTCTCGCTGGACCGGATCATCGCCGAGATCGAAGCGGTCGAAGCGGAGAGCCTCGCCGAGCTGGCGGGCGTGTTGCTTGCGCCGGAGCGGCTGTCCGCGGCGGCCATCGGGCCGAGCGAGGAGCGCTTCCTCGAGGCGGTCGAGCGGATCAACCCGGCGCTCGCAACCGCCGCGGCGTGAAGGTCGCGCTTTTCGGGCGAGGTGGACAGGTCGGCTCGGTGCTCGCGCCGGCTCTCGAGACCGCGGGCCATGAGCTCGTCGAGCTGGGCGATTCCGACGCGATGGTGGACTTCACCGCTCCGGACGTCGTCGAGACGAACGTCCGGGCAGCCATCGAGCAGGGCGTGCCCTGCGTGGTCGGCACTACCGGGTGGGAACCCGAGTCCCTGGACGGCTTTGCGAAGGAGCGAGGCGTCCCGCTCTTCTATGCGCCGAATTTCGCGCTCGGGGCCGTCCTAATGATGCGGTTCGCGGCCGAGGCCGCAGAGCATCTCCCGAAGGCCGAGATCGTCGAGCTGCACAGCGACCGGAAGAAGGACGCGCCCTCGGGGACCGCCAAGGCGACGGCGGAACGGCTCGGCGGCGCGCCGATCCACTCCGTCCGCCTGCCGGGGTTGGTCGCGCACCAGGAGGTGCTGCTCGGTGGCGACGGCCAGCTCCTGACGATCCGTCACGACGCCTTCTCGCGGGAGGCCTACGTGCCGGGCGTCCTGCTTGCGCTCGAGCGGCTGTCGAGCCTGCCGCCGGGCTTGACCGTCGGCCTCGAGACGCTTATCCCAAGCTGGCGGGGACAGGATTAATACTGTCCCCGCGAACATGACATGGAGCTCGAACGCGGGAAGCAGCGCTGTTACTTCGTCTATGCGGTCGCGCCCGAGGGAGTCACCGCCCGTGTAGCCAACGAGCTCCTGAACGAGTACATCGAGGACCGCCATCGCGGCTTCGTCATCTTCCACGACCACTTCACCGGCAAGCCGCACGGGGGCTTTGCCGTCTTCGACGTCCGGGACCAGGAGGCGTTCGACCTGCTCGAGGACCACGGCCCGCTCGAGGGTTGGGACCTGGCAGTCCACGCACTGACGTTCTCCCTGGCTGCGACCGGGTTCGCCGCCCAGATGGCGCTCACCGCAGAGGCCTACGGCGGCAAGGTGCTGGCTGAGCGGCGGAAAGAGGAAGGCGAGGACGAGCGCTTCTGGTGGCTCCGGCGTGACTGAGCTCGACAACCTAGTACGGGTCGCGATCTACGGGCGGTTCGTGGACGAGGGCGATCCGCCGAGCGCCGCGGAGGTCGCGAAGGCGCTATCCGTCTCGGAGGAAGATGCACAGGCGGCCTTCCGGCGGCTCGAGGAGGCCCACGTGATCGTGCTCATGCCCGGAACCCTCGAGGTGTGGATGGCCAACCCGCTCTCTGCTGTTCCGACCGCATTCCGGGTCGAGACGCCGCGAGGCTTCTTCTGGGGCAACTGCATCTGGGACGCGTTCGGGACGGTGGCGATGCTCGGCGGCGACGGGACCGTCGAGACGCGGTGTGCGGACTGCGACGAGACCATGACCCTGCGCGTCGAGGAGTACGGGCTCTTCGACGCCGACGGGCTCGCGCACTTCGCCGTTCCGGCCAAGCGATGGTGGGAGAACATCGGCTTCACCTGAGCGACAATGCTGGCCTTCCGGTCGGAAGCGCACGTCGATCGATGGTGTGAGGAGACAGGAATCGAACGAGGAGCCGCCTTCAGCCTCGAGCAGATGTGGCGCCTCGGCGATGCCTGGTACCGCGACCGCCTGAGCCCCGACTGGCGGCGGCGCACGCCACAGGAGGCGCAGGCGCTCTTCACCGACCTGGGTTTGACCGGCGATTTCTGGCGCTTGACGTAGGATCGGGGGGTGCTCGGCGAGGTCCTGACCGCGAGCGTCACGCCCTTCGACACCGACGGCGCCGTGAACGTCGCGAAGTTCCGCGAGCTCGCCACGTACTTGGTCGACAACGGCTCGGACGGGCTCGTCGTCACCGGGACGACCGGCGAGTCGCCGACGCTGACCGACGAGGAGCGTTTCGAGCTTTACACCTCCGCGATCGAGACGGTCGGCGACCGCGCCACCGTGATCGCCGGCACCGGCACCTACGACACCCGCCACTCCGTACACCTCACCGAGCGGGCGCACGAGCTCGGCGTGAACGGCTTCCTCGTGGTCACGCCCTACTACAACAAGCCGCCGCCCCGAGGGATCGTCGAGCACGTAAAGGCGATCGCCGCCGTCACGGACAAGCCGATCGTCTACTACAACATCCCGGCGCGGGTCGTGAACCTCGTCAGCGTCGACACCCTGGCCGAGCTGGCCCAGATCCCCAATGTCGTCGCCGTGAAGCAGGCGTGGGACGATCTGAAGGACGCTCGCCGCATCGTCGAGGAGACCGGCCTCGCGCTCTACGCCGGCGACGACGCGCTCATCCTGCCGTTCCTGGAGCTCGGCGGAGTGGGGGGCATCTGCGTGCACACCCACGTCGTCGGCCCGCAGGTCAAGGAACAGATCCAGGCGTTCCGCTCCGGCGACACCGATCGAGCCCGTCGGATCGACGAAGAGCTCGCGCCGGCTTACGAGATCCTGGGCGCCGCTGTCAACCCGATCGGGATCAAGACGGCGCTGAACCTGCTCGGGCACGATGTCGGCGGGCTCCGGCTGCCGCTCGTGGAGGCGACGAACGACGAGCGCGAGACGATCCGCGCCTGCCTCGAGCGCCTCGGAGCACTCCAGCCGGCTTCCGTCTAGCGCCGCTCGTCTACCGCGTAGGGCCCTTGCGATTCGCTCGCGCCTGCGAGAGGGTCTCGATACGAGGCAGATAAACGAGGAGGCCAGCATGAGCGACGATCGGCAGACCGTCGAAGCGCCGACGCGCGACCTGAAGGAACTGCGGCTGGGACTCGTGTGTTACGGAGGGGTCTCCCTTGCGATCTACATGCACGGGATGACGAAGGAGATCCAGCGCGCTGTCCGCGCTTCGGTTCTGGAGGAGCAGGGAATCGGCTCGGACCCCGACGCCAAGAGCGAGCGCGCCTACCGCGAGCTGCTCCGCGATCTTGCGGCGAAGCGCAACGTCCAGACCAGGATCGTCGTCGACGCGATCGCCGGCAGCTCCGCCGGCGGCATCAACGGGATCTTCCTGGCGAAGGCGCTCGCGCACAACGTTGGCCAGGAGGCTCTGCGGGACCTGTGGTTCGAGCACGGCGATCTCGAGCCCATCATCCGCAAGGCCAGCTGGCCTGCGCGGCTCCTCACGTGGCGCCTTCCCCTCGGAGGCGGAGTCCCGACGAGCAGGGCGCGCCGCAAGCTCGCCGCCGCTGCGCTGGGAGTCCACAAGACGACGCTCCTCTACGGCCACCAGATGGCGAACTGGATCTACGAGGCGCTCGAGGGCATGGACGCCGCGCCGCAGACGCCGCCGACGCTGATGCCGACCGGACACCCGCTCGAGCTGGCCGTCACGGTCACCGACTACTACGGCTACAAGCGCGACCTGCCGATCGCGGATCCGCCTGTCATCTCGGAAGGCCAGCACCGGCACCTGCTCCTGTTCCGGTACGAGCAGGACGGCACGGACGATTTCCGCCGTCAGGAAAACGCCGCCCTCACTCTGGCTGCCCGGGCGACCTCGAGCCTGCCCGCGGGGTTCCCTCCGGTCAGCATCCCGAACATGGTCGACACGCTTCCCTCCGGTGCGACGACACCCGGCGACCTGAGTCGGTTCTTCCGCGCCTACGAGCTCGCCGGCGCCGATCCGACCTGGGCTTTCCTGGTGGACGGCGGCGTGCTCGACAACAAGCCGTTCGGTCCGGTGCTCCGTGCGATCAGGCAGCGGCACGCCGCGAACGAGGTCGACCGCTACCTCCTCTTCCTCGAGCCTGACCCGGCCTCGTCCAGGTCGCCGAAGCAGGCGCCGGAGGAGCCGCCTCCCCTCCGCGCAGTGCTTGGCGCGCTCAGCGGCCTGCCTCGAAGCGAACCGATCCTCGACGAGCTGCACGAAGTCCTCGTCACGAACGAGCGAGTTCGGGCAGTGCGCGACGTCATCGAGGCGAACTGGGATCCGATCAAGGCTCGCGTGCTCGCGCTGCTGCCGGATCTCGACGATCCCCCGGCAAGCCCGGAAGCGCCGCAATTGAAGGAATGGAGCAACAGCATTCACGGGGCGGCCCACGGGCTTGGCTACACGACGTACCTCCGGTTGAAGATCGGATCGGCCCTCGACACCTTCGGGAACGCCGCCTGCCTCGTCTGTGACTACACGGACGCCTCGAACCAGGCCTTCCTCGTGCGGGCAGTAATCCGCGAGTGGGCCCGCCGCCGCGGCCTCTTCTCGCACGACGAGAGCCCGACACCGCAACAGCTGGACTTCCTTCGCGACTTCGACCTCGGATACACCGAGCGCCGCCTGCGTTTCGTCATCGCGGGGGTCAGCTGGCTCTACCGCGAAGCAGCGCCAGAGATGAGCAACGGGTATCCGAGCAGGGGGCAGCTCGACGCAGTCAAGCAGCGGCTCTACGAGGCGGTCGCGACCCTCGAGCGGCTCAATTCCGGCACGGGCTTCGCGGACGACGTCCTCGGTGGGGTTCAGACCTGCTTTGGCGAGCAGCGGATGACCGAGTACTTCCAGGAGCATGGCTTCTCCGTCAGTTCGTTTCTCGACGACAACAGCGCCGACCTCGACCAACTCACCGGCGCGCTTCGGTCGTTTCTCCACGCCGAGCTCGAAGGCTTCACGCCGGCCCTCTACCGAGACCTGGTCTCGCTCACCGACGGCTGGAGAACGGCGGTGCGCCGCGACCTGCTGATCCGCTATCTCGGGTTTCCCATCTGGGACGCGTTGCTCTATCCGGTCCAGGCGTTGTCCGACGTCGCGGAACGGGACGAGGTTCGCGTTGCCCGTCTCAGCCCGATCGACTCAACGCTCCTACCGGTGGACGGCCCGAAGGTGCAGGGGGCCGATCTCGGGCACGCATACGCGTTCTTCTCGCGTGAGGCCCGCGAGAACGACTACCTCTGGGGGAGGCTCGACGCGGCGGAGCGCCTGGTGCGCTTGCTCCTGACCACAGCGGAGACGCCGGGCAACCTCCATCCGGACTACCGGGCCCGGTGCAAGACGGTGTTTCGCGCGGTGCTCGACGAGGACGCCGCGCACTTGCCGAACATTCAGGACAAGGTCACCGAACTCGGCAAGAAGGTCGAGGCGCTCAGCGACTAAGCGACGTCGCGAACGGCGTGGAGGCGCTGGCCTCCGAGCAGTTCCGGCCTGTCCCGGTAGAGCTGCTCCAGTGCGGTCACAACGAGGGGGCAGAACTGCATCCCCACGTGGGCGCGGATCTCCGCGAGCGCCTCGCCCAGGCGCCGCGCAGGGCGGTACGGGCGATCGCTCGTCATCGCGTCGAAGGCGTCGGCGACGAGCACGATGCGCGCCGGGAGCGGGATCGCCTCGCCCGAGAGCCGGTCGGGATAGCCCTCGCCGTCGAAGCGTTCGTGGCTCGACCTGGCGATCTGCAGGACGATCGGCGAGAGCCCCACCCCGCTGAGGATGTGCTCCGAGATCTGCGGGTGGCGGTGCATGACGTCCCACTCCTTCTCGGTGAGCGGGCCCGGCTTGTGCAGGATTGCCTCGGGGACGCCGATCTTGCCGATGTCGTGCAGGAGGGCGCCGATCTCGACCGCGTCGAGCTCCCCGCCTGCGAAGCCGAGCCGCCTAGCGAGCTCGACCGCGAGCGGCGCCACCCGCTCGGTGTGCTGGCCGGTCGATCCGTCCTTTGCCTCGATGCTGCGGGAGAGCGCCGCGATCGTCGCGAGGTGCTGCTTGCGCATCTCCGCGATCAGCTGTGAGCTCTCCAGCGCCGTCGCCAGCTGGGGCAGGATCGCATCGCGAAGACGTGTCCATCGCTCCCGGTCGAAATCGGCCGAGTCGTCGAAGACAAGCGAGCCGATGTGGTTCCCGCCCGAGACGAGCGGGACGCCGACCTGGGTCAGACCGAGCTCGACACCCGCCGATGCGCCGGTCAGGCGTCCAACCTGCTCCTCGGCGAACTTGACGAGCTCCCGCTCGTCGTGACTCCGGGCTGCGAGACCGCTGGCGAGGCCGAAGAGCTCATGAAGATCGGCGTTCGCGAGCTGGAGCTCCTCGTTAGCGTGCCGCACCTCCTCGACGGACTCGCGCGTCCGCGCGATGTACTGACGGATTGAGAACATCATCAGCGCCGGCGGGAGGCCGAAGGCAATGAGCCCGATCAGCCCCGCCTCCTCGAACGCGACCGTCGTGGCGAGCGCGAGCGGACCGGATACGAGGTAGTAGGGCGTGAACCAGCGAAAGCGCTCGCGCCAGACCGCCCGCATCGGGATCTGCTCCGCCATGCTCATCGCCAGGCTCAGCAGCCCGATGTTGACCGCCATGAACACGATCCCGGCCGCGAACGCCGGGGCAAGACGCGCGGCCGTGTTCCAGTCGGCGGCGCCGATCAGGTGGTAGGCGCCTGCCCCCGCCAGTACCGAGAGCGAGAGGTTTGCGGCGTTGAACACCGACCGCTCGAGGCGACCCCACTGATGGATCAGGTTGACGAGAGCAACGAGGACGCCGGCGACCATGCCGGCTCCAGGACCGAGGGCGAAGCCGACGGCCAGCATCCCCATCCCGGAGAAGCTGAGCGCTCCACGGCCGTAGATCTCGACGGCTGCGAGCTGCAGCGCGAGGGCCAGGAGAACGAAGGTCGCGAACTTTCCGGGATTGTCGGTGGCGGCTCGCCAGGCGTCCCCGCCGAAGACGACGAACGCGGCGCTCGCTCCGCAGGCCACGAGCGTGATGAGCGCGCCAACGTGACTCGCGTCGGCGATTCCGCCGGCGCTCTCTCCCGATCGAAGTGTCCTGGCGGCCACGGCCGAGCTAGTCCCAGTAGTCGAAGGATTCCCAGGTCGCCGCTGCGTCCCACGTGGCTGCGGCCTCCCACGTAGCGGCGGCTTCCCATGTGGCTGCCGCGTCCCACGTGGCCGCCGCGTCCCAGGTCGCTGCTGCGTCGAGCGCGACGCCGTTCTCGTCGACGAGGCCGTAAACCGTGGGGGGAACGCCCTGGTTCGCAGAGCCCGGCTGGCCGGAATAGTCCACGGCCGCCCCGAGATCGAGTGCACGCTGCCCTCCGCTCGACAGCAACCGCGCGTGCTGGATGAGCAGCCACTTGACCTCGTCCGGCGTGTACTCCGGATGCTGCTGAAGGATGACAGCCGCTGCTCCGGTGACCTGCGGCGCGGAGAACGAGGTCCCGTTCAGCTTCGCGTATCCCGGTTCCACGAGATTCGTCAGAGGCGCAGCGTTCGCGATCGTCGTTCCGGCCGGAAGGGCCGAGAGGACCTGCCGGCCCGGCGCGACGAGCTCCGGCTTGTCGTAACCGTCGAGCGTCCGGCCGCCCGAGGACCAGCTCGGGACCACGTCGTCGCCGCCGTCAAGCGTGCCCTTCATGTCGAGCGCGCCGACGGTGATCGCGAACGGGTCGTTGGCGGGAGCGTGCGACGCCGTGTCGGCGCCACGGTTCCCGGATGAAACGACCACGACGATGCCGGCTCGCCAGAGGCGCTCTACGGCGGTGTCGAGGATGCTCGAGAGGTACGAGCTCGTGGCCGCCTCGTTCAGAGAAAGGTTCACGACGCGGATGTTCTTTGCTGCCGCGTTGGCGCGCACCCAGTCGAGTGCCGCGACGACGTCGCTCGTGTGGACACCTCCCGAGCGTGAAACATTCAGTCCATAGACCGTCGCACCGGGCGCGATGCCCTTGTACCGACCGTCGGCACTCGCCCCGGCGGCTACGGCCGCCGCGAAGGTCCCGTGCCCGACTGCGTCCGGCGCCTGGTTTCCGAACGGCACCGGCACGAGGCGGGAGCCGAAGTCCCCGAGCGGCGTCACACCACTGTCGATGACGGCGAGTCCGACCCCGGTGCCGTCCAACCCGCGACTCCACGCCGTCGGAGCGCCCACAACGTTCGGATAGAGCGCTGCGAGCAAGGGGTCTACAGGGCCGCTGGGACCCGAAACCGTCGCTTCGAGCGGGACGTCGGCCGTCACGAAGTTGACCGACGCTCGCTTGAGCAACTTGAGGAGGTCGATGGCCGTGATCGAGACGCTCTCGCCCTCAACCAGCGCGAGCTCCCGGTTCCGCTTGAACGGGAGCGTGACGGCCGGGCTGCCGGCGTCCCCCACGACGATGACGCGAAGCTTGGTGAACGGCAGTGCGAGCGGATCGGCGAGCAGCGCGCGAACCGACGGGTGAAGCTTGTCGTCCGACTTGGCCCCTGCAGCCTGCGCGCTCGCCGGCAGGGCGAACGCAGTCAAGGCAAGGACAAGGAAAGCTCCCCGCGCCCACCGCCGCGGTGAGATCGGCCGCATAGATACGTTCTGAGGTCGTTCTGCCTTTGAAGCGACCCCCAAACGGGTGAGAATTCTCAAGTCGCGATGCCCTTGGTTGCTTTTAGGTAACCGCGACCAGGCGGCGCTCGCGCAGCACGGCTGTTCCCGGAGCGGCGGCGAGGGCGAGGCCCACGCGGTCGAGCGACGATCGCGCGGCGGCGAGGACGTGAAACGGCGGGTGCCCGGAGCCGCCGAGCACGAGAAAACCTACGAGGGCGCTGTTCTCGCGCCGAAGCGGCAACGCCAGGGAGGAGCCGTCGCGCCCGAGCTGGGATCCGTCGTCCGCGATCAGCTCGCGGCCCGACTCGGCTTCGCGCAGGAGCCAGCTCGTCAGCTCGGCATCCGGGATGTTGCTCTCTCCGCGGTCCAGCTCGACCGAGCCGCCGGCCCCGTCCTCTTCCCAGGCCACGAGCATGGCGTAGTCGAGCGGCCAGGACGCCTCGAAGGCATCCGCCACCTGACCGAACATCGTGGCGCGATCGCCCTCGGCGACCGCCTGAGCGAGGGCTGCCGAGAGACGGTGGGCCCTGACGCGGGTCGTGATCCACACCGTGGTGCCCAGGGCCGCGACCACCGCACCGACGACGGCCAGCTCCACGAGGCCGATTCCGAGGCCGACGAGCCCGACGGTCGTCCCGAAGCCGATCAGGACCTCGGGCCGGCGGCGGAGGTCGCGTCCCACCGAGCGGGCCGGTGAGGGGACGGACGACTCGCGGATGCTCGCGAGCTCCTCGTCGGTGAGGACTTCCTTCGGGGCGATGCCTCGCTGGACGGCCACGAAGGCCTTGGCGATCGCGGGATGGAACTGCGTGCCGGCGTTGTCCTCGATCTCGGTCAGCGCCTCTTCCTGCGAGAGCGCAGACCGGAACGGACGATCGGACGTCATCGCATCGAAGGCGTCGGCGACGATCAGGAAGTGGGCGGCAAGCGGGATGTCGCTGCCGCGCGCGCCGTAATAGCCGGACCCATCGAGCCGCTCGCGGTGGTACTCAACCGCCTTCGCTTGCTGGGCGGCGAAGCGGAAGCGCTGAAGCAGCCGCGCAGAGAGCCGAGGGACGCGTTGCATCGCCTGCCAGTCGTGCACGTTCAGCAGCCCCGTCTTCCGGAGAGCGGCTGCGTCGACGGCCACCTTGCCGAGGTCGTGTAGCCGGCCGGCCCACCAGAGACGGCGCACGTCATTCCGCGGGAGCCCGAGAGCCTCGGCGAGTTCTTGAACGCGCTCCGCGACCCGCATGGAGTGACCGTGCGTCGAGCGGTCCCGCTCGTCAACGATGTTCGCGAAGGTCTCGAGTGCCGCCGCGACCTCCCGGCGGAGCTTGATGAGCCGCCAGTGCAGCCGCTCGAGGAGGACGAGGACGGGCGCGAGGAGCGCCGCGTACCAGAGGTTCGACTCCGCGGCGATGGCGAGCGCAGCTCCCATGGAGACCTCGGCGATCGCCGCCAGCATGTCCGCGTCGATCGCCGTCGCCCGGTTGTCAAGCCGGTGGACGAGGGTCTTGACCGTCGAGAACATCATCCCGAGGACGACGAGGCCGAGCAGGTCGTCCGGCAGGACGACCGAGCCGGTGTCGCTACCGGCCAGCACGTACGCGTAGCCGCCGGCGAGACCGGCCGCACCGAGGGACGACGCCCGCACGACGCTCTCCCGCCAGGGATCCCCGACGAGCCGCCTGACACCGAGACTCCCTAGAGAGCCGACGAGCAAGGCGGCCCACGGGCCGAGGACGAGCGCGGCCGCCGCGACGATCGGCGCCGCGACGGAGAAACGGTCGGGCGCGCCCTCGTCGGCGCCGAGGTCGTCGTCCCGGCGATGCAGCAACTCGGCCGCGATCACCGCCGCGGCGACCAGCGCGAGAGAGCCGAAGGAGACGGCGGGCAGCACGAACATATGCCACTGGATCGGCGTCGGCAGCGCATCCCTTGAACGGGGGAGAGCCCGCGCACCGGCCGAGTAGAGTGCACCGGCATGGCTGCGGACACTCTGCGCATCATCCCGCTCGGCGGCGTCGGCGAGGTCGGGAAGAACATGACCGTCTACGAGTACGGCGACGACATCGTCGTCGTCGACGCCGGCCTCGCGTTTCCGCGGGACGAGCATCTCGGCGTCGACCTCATCCTCCCGGACTTCGGTTACCTCATCGAACGGAAGGATCGTGTGCGAGCCGTGATCCTCACGCACTCGCATGAAGATCACGTCGGCGCGCTCGCCTACCTGCTGCGGGACGTTCCCGTGCCGGACGTGTGGGGGACGCGTCTGACGCTCGGGCTGGCCCAGTCGCGCCTCGACGAGCACGGCCTCTTGAACTCCGTCGAGCTGCGGGAGGCTCACCCCGAGGGCGATCCGGTCGAGATCGGAGCCTTCCGCGTGAGCTTCATCCGTGTCGCACACTCCGTCCCGGACTGTGTCTCGGTCGTGCTCGAGACACCCGCCGGCCGGGTGCTCCACACCGGCGACTGGAAGCTCGACCACACGCCCGTGGACGGCCTCAGAACGGACGTCGGCCGCCTGGCGGAGCTCGGCACGCAGGGCGTCGACCTCATGCTCGGCGACTCGACGAACGCGGAGCGGCCCGGAATCACCGGCTCCGAACGCCTGGTCGGAGAGGCGTTCCAGCAGATCATCCCGCGCCTCGAGGGGCGCGTCTTGATCGCCTGTTTCGCGTCGAACGTCCACCGGATGCAACAGGCGATCGACGTCGCCGTCCAGGTCGACCGCAAGGTGGCGGTGGTCGGCCGCTCGATGCGGAAAAACATGAACATCTCGCGCAACCTCGGTTACGTCAACGTCCCCGACGATGCGCTCATACGGCCGAACGAGCTCGACAACTACCAGCCGCATGAAGTCCTGATCCTCTGTACAGGAAGCCAGGGAGAGCCGATGTCGGCGCTCACCCGGATCGCCTATAACGATCATGCGGCGGTCAGCGTCGAGCGCGGGGATACCGTGATCCTCTCGGCGAGGCCCGTGCCCGGGAACGAGCTGCGCGTCCACGACACGATCAACCAGCTCGCGAAAATAGGCGCGGAGGTGCTCCACCAGGAGAACGCCCCCGTGCACGTCTCAGGGCACGGACACGCGGAGGAGCTGCGAACCATGCTCGCTCTCGTGCGCCCGAAGGCCCTGATGCCGGTGCACGGGGAGTTCCGAATGCTTGCCGCACATGCGCGCCTGGCGCGGGAGACCGGCGTGCCCGCCGACTCGATCGTCCTGACCGAGAACGGCACCGTCGTCGAGCTCTCGAAGGCCGGCGCGAAGATCGTGGACCAGGTGGAATCCGGCGTCACGTTCGTGGACGGTCTAGGCGTCGGCGACGTCCGCGACGTCGCGCTCCGCGACCGCCGCACGCTCTCCGAGGACGGCGTCCTGATCATCGTCGCCACGATCGGCGGCTCCAACGGCGCTCCGGCCGCGATGCCCGAGTTGATCATGCGGGGCCTGACCGAGCCCGGCCCGCTGCTCGAGGAGACGCGCGAGGAGGCGAACCGTGTCCTCCGCGAGTTGATCGGGCAGAACATCCGCGAGATCAAGCTGCTCCAAGAACACCTTCACGACGCAGTTGGGCAACTGATTTACGACAGAACGGGGAGGCGCCCAATGATCTTGCCGGTCATAGTGGAGGTATGAGCACTCTCCGCATCGATCCAACACCGGCGTGGGCCGAGGCGCTCTTCGACCGCGCCGCCGAGGAACGGACGGCCCGCAGCCTGATCGGTCAGCTCGTCGCCTGCGAGGTTGCGGCGCTCGCCTTCTGCCGGCTGCTCGAGCGGTGGGCGAGGGGCGAAGCCGAGCCCAGCACGCCCGGCAAGCGTCAGTCGGCGCTCCGGCGGGCCGCCGAACGAGCGGAGACCGCGCTCGCCGGATTGGAACGACCCTTGGGGCGCTACCTGCTCGAGCTGGAGCCGGAGCGCGCAGAGGGCCGCTCTTGGTACGGCGAGCCCGGGCCAGCCGAGCTGATGGAGTGGGGGCCCGTGTTATCGCGGGCGGGCGTCGTCGTGGCGCCGCACCGCGTCGCGCAGACGTATCTCGAGCTGGCGGTCCTCGTCCGGGCGCTCGAGGGGCTCACGACCGCCGTCCGGATGGACAGTGCACCGGATCGCTCGTCGCTCTGGGCCGGGCTCTTCGACCTCCGCGAGAACCTCCTCGGCGGAACGCTCGAAGACCTGCGCGCACTCGCTGCCTGACCTCACCGTCGTCGGCTCCGTCAACCTCGACCTGGTGGCGAGGGTCGAGCGCCTCCCGCGCCCGGGGGAGACGCTCACGGACGCGGGGTTCGCCCGTGTGCCCGGCGGCAAGGGCGCCAACCAGGCGGTCGCAGCGGCTCGTCTCGGCGCCAAGACGACATTCATCGGCTGCGTGGGCGAGGACGACTTCGCCGAGCAGGCACTCGCGGGACTGCGCGAGGCGCAGGTGGACCTCAATTTGGGCCGCGGGAGCCAGACCGGGATCGCTCTGATCCTCGTCGACGCCCGCGGCGAGAATCAGATCGTCGTGGTCCCGGGAGCGAACGGGGAGCTGGAGCCGGCCCGTCCGGGCGGCAACGTCCTCTGCCAGCTCGAGATCCCGATCAGCGTCGTGACGGCAGCAGCCGAGTCGGCGGACTTCTTCTGCCTGAACGCGGCCCCGGCGAAGCCCGTCCCGCCGGAGCTCCTTGATCGGGCCGACCTCGTCGTCGTCAACCGCTACGAGCTTGAGGCACTTCCGAAGCAGGCTCGCTTCGTCGCGGTGACGCTCGGCGCCGAGGGCGCGGCCCTCCTGGAAGACGGTGAGGAGGTCGCGCGCGCCGCGCCGCCGCCTGTGCCGGCAGTCGACGGCACCGCAGCCGGCGACGCCTTCACGGCCTGTCTCGTGGTCTCTCACCTCGAAGGCCGTGAGTGGGACGAGGCGCTCCGGCGAGCCTGCGCCGCCGGCGCGATCGCCGCGTCCCGGTTCGGCGCCCAACCCTCGCTTCCGACCGCAGCCGAGGTGGACGCCCTCCTGTGACCACGCCGATCCTCCTCGACTGCGATCCCGGCCACGATGACGCGATCGCCATCCTCCTCGCGCTCGCGAGCCCCGAGGTTGAGCTCCGCGGCATCACGACGGTTGCCGGGAACCAGACGCTCGAGAAGACGACCGCGAACGCAATCCGGATCCTCGAGTTCGCCGAGCGCAGCGATGTCCCGGTCGCGGCGGGGGCCGACCGGCCGCTCGTGCGCGAGCCGTACGTGGCGAAGTACGTCCACGGGGAGTCCGGGCTCGACGGCCCCGACCTCCCGCCGGCGCGGGGAGGCCCCGTCGACGAGCACGCGATCGACTTCCTCGCTCGGCATGCCGCCGCCGCCACGCTCGTCGCCGTCGGCCCGCTGACGAACGTCGCGCTCATGCTCGCCCGTCACCCGGAGGCACGGCCCGACCGGATCGTCCTGATGGGAGGCTCGATCGGGCTCGGAAACGTCACGCCCGCCGCCGAGTTCAACATCTGGGCCGATCCCGAGGCAGCTGCGCGCGTGTTCGCCAGCGGCCTGGACGTCACGATGATCGGGCTCGACGTCACACACGAGGCGCTGATGACCGCGACCGACGCGGATCGACTGCGCGCCGGCGGCCGGACGGGGAAGCTCGTCGCCGAGCTCTGGGACTTCTACAACCGATTTCACTCCCAGACGTACGGCTTCGACGGCTCGCCGATCCACGATGCCGTCGCACTAACCCACGTCTTCCGGCCGGATCTCGTCCGGACGGAACACCGCCATGTCGCGATCGACTGCGCCTCGGATCTCTGCCGAGGTCGCACCGTCGTCGATCTCTGGCGCCGGACGGAGAACGAGCCGAACGCGCACGTCGGAGTCGGCGTGGACGGCCGGGGATTCATCGAGCTCCTGCTCGAGCGGCTGAGCTCGCCTTCCTACTAAAGGGGACGCCCAGGTCGCGTCGAAGCAGGCGCGCATGGCCAAACGGCGTACGAAGCGCACCCTCAGACCTCGCGTGCCCTCTCGCGTCAGGCGCCGCAAGCGCGGCGGGAAGAAGGAGCGCAGCCACCACCATCCTGAGCTGATCGGCCTCGGTCTCGCCGCCCTCGGGCTCTTCCTCTCGACCCTCGTCTACCTGGGGTGGGAGGGAGGCCGTGCAGGCGGCGGGATCGTCGACGGGCTCTGGGCGGTCGTCGGCGACGCCGGCTACTTGCTGCCGGCCGCTCTGGTCGTGGTCGGCTCCCTGATGCTCGGCCGGAGCCGGATCGTCGAGGTTCATCCGTTCCGCTGGGGCCTCGGCTCTCTGGCGCTGGGGCTCTTCCTGATTCTCGCCGACTCTGGCGGCTACATCGGCACGGGCCTCGAGGAGGTTGTGGGAACCCTCATCGGCCGCACCGGCACGCTGATCGCGGGCACTGCGTTGGCCCTGGCGGGGGTCCTGCTGCTCTCGGGCGCCTCAGTCGGCGCGCTCGTGCAGCGCTCCGGCGGAGCCGTGAAGCGCGCTCACAGCGCCGCCCGGCGCCGGGTCGAGCGCCAGCGCTCCTACGACGAGGAGCCGCTGCCACCGCCGATCCTGCTGCGCCCTCGCGAGTCGCCGGTCGACGCGGTCTCCGACTTCCCCGACGTGGTCGGCCAGACGGAGCCGCCGCCGCTCATCCCGGTCCCGGAGGACTTCCCTGCGGAGACGAGCGAGCAGCAGCTGCCCTTCGAGCCGCCGAATCCGGCGCGGAGCGACTACGTCCTCCCGGAGCCGTCGCTCCTGAAGCGCTCGCCCGCTCGCCCGGTGGGGAAGACGGACACGAGTGGCAAGGTCGCGGAGTCGCTGACCCGTGCCCTGGCCGATTTCGGCGTCGAGGCGCGGGTCGTCGGTGAGATCACGGGCCCGAGGGTCACGCGCTACGAGCTTCAGCTCGCGTCCGGGACGAAAATGTCCAAGATCTCGGCGCTGAAGGACGACCTCTCCTACGCGCTCGCGACGACGGAGATCCGCATCCTGGCTCCGATTCCGGGCAAGCAGGCTGTCGGCGTCGAGGTGCCGAACCTCTCTCCGAACCTCGTCACGCTCGGCGACGTGTTCGACGGGTTGCCGGCGACCGCGAGCCCGCTGTCCGTCTGGCTCGGGAAGGACATCTCGGGCAACGCCGTCTGGACCGACCTTGCGCGAATGCCCCACCTGCTGATCGCCGGCACGACCGGCTCGGGGAAGTCCGGTTGCATCAACACGATCCTCACCTCGGTGCTGCTGCGCGCAACGCCCGACGACGTGCGTCTGATCCTGATCGACCCCAAGCGGATCGAGCTGGCGCTCTACGAGTCCATTCCACATCTCCTGACGCCCGTCGTCTCGAGCCCGAAGGAGGCGGCGATCGTCCTCGCCAACGTGCTCGCGGAGATGGAGCGGCGTTACGAGCGGCTCAGCACTGTCCGGGCCCGCAACCTGCCGGAAGCGAACCGCGCCTTCCGTCAGCGGGGCGAGGAGACCCTGCCGTACCTCCTCGTCGTCATCGACGAGCTCGCCGACCTGATGATGATCTCGCCACAGCAGGTGGAGGACGCCGTCATCCGGCTCGCGCAAAAGTCACGAGCCGTGGGCATCCACCTCGTGCTCGCCACGCAGCGCCCTTCGGTGGACGTGATCACCGGCATGATCAAGGCGAACGTCCCCTCGCGGATCGCCTTCGCCGTCTCGAGCCAGACCGACTCGCGCGTGATCCTCGACCAGGCCGGGGCGGAGAGCCTGCTCGGGCAGGGCGACATGCTTTTCAAGCCGCTCGGCACCTCGCGCCTGCAGCGCGTCCAGGGCGCCTATGTCACCGAGGAGGAGATCGCGCTCCTCGTCGAGCAGTGCCGGGCCCAGCGCCCGCAGGAACTCGACAAGTCGCTCCTCGAGGCGCCCGATGCTCCCGCGGAAGGCTTCGAGGACGGCGACGACGAGTTCGACCCAGACCAGGACCCGCTGCTCGAACGGGCGATCGAGATCGTGATCCAGACACAGACGGCCTCCGTGTCGCTGATCCAGCGCCGGCTGCGCGTCGGCTACACGCGGGCCGGCCGCCTGATCGACATGCTCGAGCGGAGGGGGATCATCTCCGGCTACGAGGGCTCCAAACCGAGGCGTGTGCTCGTGGATGAACACGCTTTGACAGCCACCCGAGACTAACTTTCCAGCCCTCTTCCCGTCTGAGCGCTCGGGGGTTAGCATCACCTTTTGATCTCTCAGCTAGTAGGAAACCTCAAGAAGGGGAGGATTTCAGTGAAGGTAAGACGCCTTGTGCCTTGGGCGCTCGTCGGCGTGGCTCTGGTGGCCATGCTCGTCGTTGCGTTCGGGGCCAGTGCCGCTCCGACGGCTCCGTCCGCCAACGAGCGGATCTCGCTCGTGACGGACGTCGGACGGCTCAACGACCGCTCGTTCAACCAGCTCGCATTCGAGGGCCTGAAGCGCGCCGAGACCGTGCTGAAGATTCGCCCGCAGGTCTTCGAGTCGCGGTCTCCCGCGGACTACACGCCGAATCTCCGTCAGGGAGCAACGACGGGGAGCGCACTCACGATCGCCGTCGGCTTCCTGCTCGCGAGCGACCTGAACACCGTCGCGAAGCAGTATCCGCAGCGGAACTTCGCCATCATCGACTTCCCGCAGGACGCGCTGGCGGACAAGCCCACCAACGTGCGGGGTCTGCTCTTCAACTCGGAGCAGGCGGGCTGCCTCGTGGGCTTCATGGCCGTCAAGCAGCTCATGCGTGAGAAGAAGCGGCCCAACCTGAGCGCCGTCGGCGGGATCAAGATCCCGTCCGTCGACTCGTTCATCGCGGGCTACCGCTTCTGCGCGAAGCGGGCGAACCGCCGCGCAGTGGTCCGTATCGGCTACTCGCAGAGCTTCACCGACGCTGCGAAGTGCAAGGAAATCGCGCTCAACCACATCTCTCGTGGCGCGAACGTCGTCTTCCAGGTTGCGGGAGGCTGCGGCCTCGGCGCCCTCAGCGCCGCCAAGCAGCGTCGCAAGTGGGGCATCGGCGTGGATGCCGACCAGGGCTACCTTGGTGCGCACATGCTGACGAGCGCCACCAAGCGGGTCGACGAGTCCGTGTACCAGTCGATCCAGGCCATCCAGCGGGGCACGTTCCGTGGTGGCATGAACTCGTTCTTCAACCTGAGGAACAAGGGTGTCGGCTACGGTAAGGTCAGCCGTAAGGTCCCGAAGACGATCATCGCGCAGGTCGAGACGCTGAAGAAGCAGATCATCTCGGGCAGGGTCAAGGTCCCGGCGAAGGTCTAGCCGCTTCAGAAGTACGCAAGTCCTCGAGGGGCGGGCCGGGTGCGGTGCCCGCCCCTCGTCGTTTCCGGCCTCCCTAGAATCGCCAGCGATGGCTGACCGAGCGTCGCCTCCAGTTCTCGAGCTGCGGGGGATCACCAAGCGCTTCCCCGGCGTGCTCGCGAACGACCACGTCGATTTCGACCTCAATCGCGGCGAGGTCCATGCGCTGCTCGGGGAGAACGGCGCCGGCAAGTCGACGCTGATGAACATCCTCTACGGCCTGTACCACCCGGACGAGGGCGAGATCCTGATCAACGGGAAGCGGGTCCCGATCGACTCGCCGGGGGCGGCGATCGACCTCGGCATCGGCATGGTGCACCAGCACTTCATGCTGATCCCGGTGATGACGGTGGCGGAGAACATCGTCCTCGCCTCCGAGCCGAGAAAAAGCGGTGTGCTGCTCGACTACGACACCGCCGTCAAGAAAGTGCGCGACCTCGCCGGAACCTTCAACTTCGCCATCGACCCCGACGCGAAGGTCCAGAGCATCACCGTCGGCCAGCAGCAGCGGGTCGAGATCCTGAAGGCCCTCTATCGCGGCGCCGAGATCCTGATCCTGGACGAACCGACGGCTGTGCTGACGCCGCAGGAGGCGGACGAGCTGTTCGGCATCCTGCAGACGCTGCAGCGTGAGGGCATGTCGATCATCTTCATCAGCCACAAGCTCCGAGAGGTGCTCGAGATCGCCGAGCGGATCACGGTCCTTCGCCGCGGGAAGATGATCGACACAGTTCCCCGCGAGGGCGCGACCCAAGACACACTCGCGAAGCTCATGGTCGGCCGCGAAGTCCTCCTGCGGGTGGACAAGACGGCGGCACAGCCCAAGGAGCGGATCCTCACCGTCGAGAACCTGCGCGTCGTCGACGACCGTGGCCTGGAGGCTGTGCGAGGGGTCTCGTTGGAGGTGCGGGCCGGCGAGATCGTCGGCATCGCGGGGGTGGACGGCAACGGCCAGACCGAGTTCATCGACGCGCTGACCGGCCTGCGAATGCCCCAGGAAGGAAGAGTTCTCGTCGGCGACCGCGAGCTGACGACGGCGAACGCGCACCAGCATCTCGACTCGGGCATGGGCCACATTCCTGAGGACCGCCACCGGCGGGGGCTCGTACTCGACTTCACGCTCGCGGAGAACCTGGCGCTTCACGACTATGACAAGCAGCCCTTCTCGCACTTCGGCTGGCTGCACCCCGGCCGCATCATCAAATCGGCCCGAGGCCTGTTGAAGGAGTTCGACGTTCGCGGCGGGACCCCCCAGACGAGAGCCTCCGCGCTGTCGGGCGGCAACCAGCAGAAGGTCGTCGTCGCCCGCGAGGTCTCGCGCGACCCGCGCGTCCTCATCGCCGCTCAGCCGACCCGCGGTCTGGACGTCGGCGCGATCGAGTTCGTCCATCGTCGCCTCGTCGAGGAGCGGGACGAAGGCCGCGCCGTGCTCCTGATCTCGCTCGAGATCGACGAGATCCTCTCGCTTTCCGATCGCATCCTGGTCCTCTACGAGGGCCAGATCGTCGAGGAGTACGGCCCGGACGTGACCGAGCACCAGCTCGGCATCGCGATGACCGGCGGCACACGGACGAGGGAGGCCGTGGCGTGAGCAGCACGCCGGAGACGCAGCCGAAGCCGCCGCCGGAACAGGGAGAACCGACAACGCTCACCGCGCGATTTGCAGTCTGGCAGCGGGCCGGGGGCGTGATCACGCCGATGCTGACGACCTTGCTCGCGCTGATCATCGCCGGCATCGTCGTCCGCTTCACGACAGGCGAGAGCCCGATCGACACCGGCCGGGCGATCTTCGACGGCAGCGGCCTTCCCTGGCTGATCCCTGACAGCCTGATCGACATCCGCGACGTCGCCGGCACACGCGAGTTCTGGGACACCGAAGAGCTGGCCCGGAACAACGCCGAGGTGAACCTCCAGCAGACCCTGATCTACACGACGACGCTGATCCTCACCGGCCTTGCCGTGGCCTTTGCCTTCCGCTGCGGCCTCTTCAACATCGGCGGGCAGGGGCAGTTCTTCCTCGGCGCGATCCTCGCAGTGGCCGTGGGGGCCGAGGTCTCGGGCCTCTCGCGCGGGATCCATGTGCCGCTGGCGCTCCTCTGCGCAGGACTGGCAGGAGCAGTCTGGGCCGGTATCGCCGGGCTGTTACGAGCGACCGTAGGGGCGCACGAGGTGATCACCACGATCATGCTCAACTGGATCGCCTACTGGGTGGGGAGCTACCTCTTCAGCCTCGGCGGGCCGCTTCAGAGCGACCGGTCGAGGGAGGTGCCGATCTCCAACGACGTCCAGGAGTCGGCGAAGCTCCACGTCTGGTGGCCGGACCCCGACAACATCCAGGGGCTGCACATCGGCTTCTTCATCGCGATCGCAGCGCTGATCGCGTTCTGGGTGATCCTCAACCGGACGACGCTCGGCTACGAGGTCAGGGCGGTCGGCTTCAACCCCGAGGCTGCGCGGTACGGCGGGATCAGCGTCTCGCGGAACTACTTCCTCGCGATGGCGATCTCCGGGCTCTTCGCCGGACTTGCGGGCGCCGTGGACATCCTCGGCTGGCAGTACCGCTACGGCCAGATCGACATCCAGCAGTCGGACATTGGCTTCGTCGGCATTGCCGTCGCACTGCTGGGGCGGAACAAATCGATCGGGATCTTCTTCTCCGCGCTCCTCTTCGGCGCGCTCCTGACAGGGTCGAACACGCGGAATCTGGCGCTCCCGATCGAGCCCGAGCTCGCCGGAAACATGACGCTGATCATCCAGGGCCTCGTCGTCCTCTTCGTGGCCGCCGACCTCGTGATCATCTACCTCTGGCGAGCGAGGAAGAAGCTCAAGCTTCCCCAACGACGCCCGCGGCCGGTGGAGTCGTGAGCACGGTCAGCCCCCCTCAGCGCCGCTCATTGATCCCGTCTGCGGCCTGGCTGCAGCGGTCGTCGTGGGACCGCCAGATCGGGATGCTCGGCGTGATCTTGGCGTCGCTCGGAGTCTGGCTGATGCTGCCGCCTCTCGGCGACAATCTCCGAGAGCGAACCGACGCCGTCGAGCTGATCCCGATCTATCTCGGGATCATGGCCATCGCGGCCGGATTGTGGGTCGTCACCCGGCACGAATGGAGGTGGGGTTGGGGCTCGATCGTCGCCGGCCTGCTGGCCATCGTCCTCGGCTTCGCCGCCTCCGAAGGGAGCATCGCCGACCACGAGGCCGTTTTCGTCTGGTCGAGCCTGATCGCCGCCACCCTGCGCTGGGCGACGCCGCTCATCTTCGCCGCGATCGGCGGCATGTTCTCCGAGCGCAGCGGGGTCGTGAACATCGCGCTCGAGGGGATGATGCTCTCCGGCGCCTTCTTCGGGATCTGGGGAGCAGACCGCTTCGGCCACTGGGGCTGGGGCCTCGTGTCGGCGATGGTGGCAGGGGGCCTGTTCGCCTTTGTCCACGCGGTCTTCGCGATCCATCTGCGCGCGGATCAGATCGTCTCCGGGACGGCGATCAATTTCCTGGCACTGGGCGTGACCGGCTATTTGTACATCGACCTCTACGGCGCTGAGGGCACCCCACCCGACGTCTCCGAGATCCCCGACATTCACCTCGGCTTCCTGGACGGCATCGGGTTCATCGGTCCGATCTTCGGCGACATGAACCTGATGATCTGGCTGGCGCTCGCGACGGTCGTGCTGTCGTGGATCGTGTTGTTCAAGACGCCGATCGGACTGCGTATCCGAGCAGTCGGCGAGCATCCTCGGGCAGCCGACACCGTCGGGATCTCGGTCTACCTCGTCCGCTACTCGTGCGTGACGGTCTCCGGCGTCCTCGCCGCTCTCGGCGGGGCCTATCTCTCGATCGGCTTCGTCGGATCGTTCGGCGAGAACATGACGGCGGGGCGCGGGTTCATCGCGCTCGCAGCGCTCATCTTCGGCATGTGGAAACCGTTCGGGGCCTTCTTCGCAGCGCTCCTCTTCGGGTTCTCGAGCGCGCTCGCACGCTCCCTTCCGGAGTACTCAGAGCAGGCGGCGCTACTCTTCGAGACCCTGCCATACGTACTCACGCTCATCGCAGTCGCCGGCGTGATCGGTCGCTCGATCCCGCCCGCAGCCATTGGCCGCCCTTACGAAAAGCAGTAGCGAGACCCGGCCGACGAGCATCAGCGCGGTATTCGCCGTGCTGGTCGGGCTGGCCGCCGTCGCAACGATTCCCGTGGCGGTCGTCGCCGCGGAGTTCTACGACGCCGCGACCCTGCTCGAGTCAGCTGTCTCGATTGCCCCGGCTTCCATTCTCGCCCTCGTCGCAGTCATTCTCGGGAGGCGCGGCCGGCGCCAGGTGGAGCAGACCCTAGGACGGGCTCGGGGCGCGTCTCTGGCGGCAATAGGCCGCATTCTCGGCTATTTCGCGCTCTACCTCGCCGTCACAGCCACGATCTCGGTCGCCACGTACTACGTGCTCCGGGAATTCGCAGCCTGACGGAACTACGCCTAGAATCGAGCGCGCCGCCATGTTTGAGATCGGAAACAGCCTGCGCGAGGCGCGCCTCCGCCAGACCCTCGATTTCCCCGAGGTCGAACAGGCGACCAAGATTCGCGGCAAGTACCTGCGCGCGCTCGAGGACGAGCAGTTCGACATCCTCCCGGGACAGACGTACGTCAAGGGCTTCCTCAGGACGTACTCCGAGTATCTCGGCCTGGACGGGCAGCTCTACGTCGACGAGTACAACTCGCGCTACATCCCGGGAGACGAGGAGACGCCGCTCCGCGCCAGCTCGACGTCGGCCGTCGGGCGCAACCCGCGGGTGGAATCGAGCGTCGTCCTGGTCGCGCTCGCAGCGATCGGGATCCTGACTGCGCTAGTCGTCGTCGCCTGGCGCTTCGGAAGCGACACCCCGGAAACCGCGATTCCGGACTTCTCTGCCCAGCCGCCGGCGGCAACCGGCACGAAGCCGCCGGCGAAGAAACCCCGGAGAACCGCGCCCGCGGTCGCGCGCCTGAGCGTCACCGGCGCCCTGGGCGACTCGTGGATGGAGGTGCACGCCGGCTCGGCGGCAGGACGCGAGCTCTACAGGGGCACGCTCCTGGCCGGTTCGACCGTGCGTTTCGCTCAGCCTCGTCTGTACGTGCTGGTCGCGCGGCCGAGCAACCTGCGCTTCCGACTCAACGGCCGCGTCGTCGAGGTGCCGAACCGCGGCAGCCCGACGTCCGTGCTGATCACCCCGAAGCGCGTGACGCTCGCCTCCGACTCGGCCTGAGTTGAACCAGCCGACAGCGGTCGTACTCGTCACGGGCAGCGAGCTCGTCCGTGGCGGTCGGATCGACGAGAACGGGCCGTTCATCGCGCGAGAGCTCTCCACGAGGGGGATCGAGCCTGCCCGTATCCATGTGGTCGGCGACCATCCCGAGACGCTGGAACAGGCTCTCCGCCAGGCGTTCGAGGCCGATCTCGTCGTGACCTCGGGCGGCCTGGGGCCCACCCACGACGACCGGACCGTCCAGCTGCTGGCCCGGGTAGCCGGTCGATCGCTCCTTCTCGATCCGGAACTGGAACGGGAGATCGGTGTGGTGGTCCGGGGGTTGTCCGAGCGGTTCCGGCGGCCCTACCAGGAGTTCGAGGCGGGGGTGAGGAAGCAGGCGACGATTCCGGAGGGCGCTCGATCCCTGGGCCTGGCCGGAACCGCGCCGGGGCTCGTGCTCGAGGTGGGAGAGACAGTCGTCGTCGTCCTTCCGGGGCCTCCCGGCGAGCTGCAGCGGCTCTGGCGTCGAGCCGTCGAGACGGACCCGGTCCAGCGCGTGCTTGCCGCTGCCCGGACACCCGGACACCGGATCCTTCGCTTCTTCGGACTGCCCGAATCCGCTGTCGCCCGTGTGGTCGAGGGTGCGGGCGGAGAGCGTGACGGCATGGACATCACGATTTGCGCTCACGACCTCGAGGTGCGGGTAGACCTCCTAGTGCAACCGGGAGGGGAAGCGCACGCCCAACGGATCCAGGCTGCGCTGCGCGAGGAGCTCCCGCAGGCGCTCTTCGCCGACGACGAACGGCCCGTCGAAGCGATCGTCCTCGATCTCGCGCGGGAGCGAGGGCTGACCCTCGCCGCAGCGGAGTCGTGCACCGGCGGCCTCGTCGCGGCGCGGCTGACCTCGGTTCCCGGCTCGAGCGACGTCTTCGTCGGCGGCGTCGTGGCCTACGACGATCGTCTGAAGCGCGAATTGCTTCGCGTTCCCGAGGAGACCCTCGAACGCCACGGTGCCGTCTCCGCGGAGGCGGCCGCGGCGCTGGCGAATGGAGTCCGGAAGGCGCTCGGCGCGGACCTCGCGGTCTCGGTGACCGGAGTCGCCGGGCCGGACGGCGGGAGCGAGGAGAAGCCCGTGGGGCTCGTCTACCTCCACGTCACGGGCCCCGGAGAGGACCAGGCCGTGGAGCTGCGGCTTCCCGGGGACCGAGAAGCGGTGCGACGCCGGGCCGCGGCGTCGGCACTCCATTTGCTCCGCCGTCTTCTGGCACAGAGTCGGCACAGTCAGGCGTGAGACCGGCCGGTACCGTCGGGGGCCGTGACCGCCTGCGTCTCTTCTGCGCCCTTCGACTCCCGGACGATGTCATCGACGCCCTCGGGAGTTGGCAGGCCGAGCACCTCGGCGGCGGCCGAAAGGTCCCGCGCGAGCAGCTCCACCTCACGCTCGCCTTCCTCGGCTCCACGCCCGCTTCGGACCTCGAGCCGGTCGCCGGCGCCCTTCGAGATGCGGCACGAGAGGCCGGCAAGATCGTCTTCTCCACGCCGCGCTACCGGGTGACGCGGAGCGTCGGCATGGTCGTCCTGGAGGACGAGACGGGCGAGGGCGGGCGCCTCGCAGCGCGGCTGTTCGAACGGCTCGAGGAACTCGACGTGTACCAGCGGGAGAAGCGGCCGTGGCTTCCGCACGTCACGATCCTGCGTTTCCGCTCGGCGCCTCAGCTCCACCCGCCCGTGCCCGACCTCGGGGCGTTCAGTCCGTCCGATGCTGCGGTCTACCATTCCCTTCTGCGGCCGTCCGGTGCGCAGTACGACGTCCTCGAAACTGTTGCCCTAGGAGGTTGATCGGATGAGTCGCGAAGAGGCACTCGACACAGCTCTCGGACAGATCGAGCGCCAGTTCGGCAAGGGCGCCGTCATGCGGATGAACGACCGCGCGCATGTGTCGGTCGGCTCCGTGTCGACGGGGTCGCTCGCCCTCGATCTCGCGCTCGGGGTCGGTGGGCTGCCGCGCGGGCGGATCGTCGAGATCTTCGGCCCGGAGTCCTCGGGAAAGACAACGCTCGTCTACCACGTGATCGCGGAGGCCCAGCGCCGCGGCGGCATCTGCGCCTTCATCGACGCCGAGCACGCGATGGACCCCCAGTACGCACGCCGGATCGGCGTCAACATCGACGACCTCCTCGTCTCTCAGCCCGACAACGGTGAGCAGGCACTCGAGATCACCGAACTGCTGATCCGCAGCGGGGCGCTCGCCGTGGTGGCCGTCGACTCCGTCGCCGCGCTCACCCCACGCGCCGAGATCGAGGGTGAGATGGGAGACAGCCACGTCGGCCTGCAGGCCCGGCTGATGAGCCAGGCGCTCAGGAAGCTTGCCGGAACCCTGAACCGCACCGAGACGATCTGCGTCTTCACGAACCAGCTCCGCGAGAAGATCGGCGTCATGTTCGGCAACCCGGAGACGACGCCGGGCGGGCGGGCGCTCAAGTTCTACTCGTCGATCCGCCTCGACATCCGCCGGATCGAGACCCTGAAGGAGGGCGTCGAGGCGATCGGGAACCGCGTCCGCGTCAAGGTGGTGAAGAACAAGGTCGCGCCGCCGTTCAAGCAGGCCGAGTTCGACATCATCTACGGCTCCGGGATCTCGTGGGAGGGCACGGTCCTCGACACGGGGATCGAGCGGAAGGCCGTCCAGAAGTCGGGCTCGTACTTCAGCTTCCAGGAGGAACGGCTGGGCCAGGGGCGCCAGAACGCGACCGCGTTCCTGCGCGAGCACCCGGACGTGACGCAGAAGATCCTCACGCAGATCCAGGCCGAAGTGGGCTCGGATCAGATCGTCTCGGCTCGGCTCCTGCCCTCGGTCGAGGGGAATGGAACAGCCGAGGCTGCCGAGGCCGTCGAGGCCGAGCCGGCCGAGGCCAAGTAGGGCATGACGGAGGCGGAGGCGACGGAGGTCGCGCTCCGGGCGCTCCGGCACCGCGAGCGGTCGCGGCAGGACCTGGAGGAGCGCCTTGCGCGCGCCGGTATCCCGCCCGAGGAGCGCGGGGTCGCGCTCGACCAACTCGCCGCCGCCGGACTTGTCTCCGACGACCGGTTCGCCCAAGAGCGAGCCCAGCAGCTCGCCAGACGCAACGCAAGCGACGCGGCGATCCGCGGCGATCTCCGCCGCCATGGGATCGCCGGCGACGTCGTGGAGGCGGCAGTCGGCGGCCTGGAGCCTGAAGAACAGCGAGCGGCCGGAATCTTCCGACAGCGCGGCGCCGGGGAGCGAGCTCTTCGCTACTTGGCCGGCAAGGGATTCGCCCGCGACTCGCTCGAGTGCCTTGATTCTTGGCGGGGAGAGGATTAATCCTGTCGCCGCGACCTCACAGGAGCGATCCGGTACACTGAGACTCGCTTCACCCAACATTTTGCCTGCACAGACGCGTTTTCTGAAACCAGACGAAACCGATCACTGATGCGAACGACAACCAGCGATGCGGCGGAGGCGGCGCTAGCTAAAGCTCGCTAGCGGCACCGAACGGTGCGGCCGTCGCCGACGGCTGCAAATGAGAGCGCTCTGCTCAGGCCTGATAACGGGTGGTACTCCGAACCCAAGGAGCGCTCGTGCTCATCGCCGCCGGAATCGTTATCGGCCTCGTTCTCGGAGTGGTCCTCCTGCTCGTCGGGCTCCAGTTGCGTGGGCGATCGAGCCTGGCAGAGGCGACGGTACGCCGCGAAGAGGTCATCGCCGCCGCGAAGCGCGAGGCGGAGAATGTCCGGCGCGAAGCGGAGATCGAGGCGCGAGAGGAGGCTGTGCGCGTCCGAGCGGAGGCTGAAAAGGACGCTCAGGAGCGCCGGGGGCAGATCGCCAAGCTCGAGGAACGTGTTCTGGCGAAGCAGGACGAGCTCGAGGGGAAGCTGACCGAGATCCTCCGCCGGGAGCAGGGTGTCTCCGACCGCGAGACCCACATCAAGGAGCTCCAGTTGGAGCTCAAGGAAGCGAAGGATCAGGAGCTCGGGGAGCTGGAGCGAATCTCGGAGCTCACCGTCAACGAGGCCAAGACCGAGCTCCTCGACCGCGCCGAGGGTCTCATCCGACACGAGCTGGCGCGCCGGGTCCGCCACCTCGATGAGGAGGCGCAGCTCGACGCCAAGCGCCGGGCGCGGAACCTCGTCGCCGACGCCCTCCAGCGTGTCGCAGCCAGCCATGCGGCGGAGACCACGTCATCCGTCGTCGAGTTGCCGAGCGACGACATGAAGGGCCGGATCATCGGGCGAGAGGGACGGAACATCCGCACGCTGGAGCACCTGACCGGCGTGGACATCATCATCGACGACACGCCCCAGGCGGTCGTCCTCTCGTCCTTCGACGGCATCAGGCGGGAGATTGCACGCCTGACCCTTGGGAAGCTGATCGAGGACGGGCGGATCCAGCCGGCCCGGATCGAGGAGATGTACTACCAGTCGAAGGCGGAGATCGACGATCACATCCGCCAGGCGGGCGAGCAGGCGGTCTTCGAGGCGAAGAGTGGCGACTTTCACCCCGAGCTCGTCAAGATTCTCGGGCGGCTCCACTATCGGACGAGCTATGGCCAGAACGTCCTCAAACACACGCTCGAGGTCGTCCACCTCGCCGGGATCATGGCCATGGAGCTCGACGCCGGCGTTCAAACCGCCAAACGTGCCGCACTCCTGCACGACCTCGGAAAGGCGCTCACGCACGAGATCGAGGGCTCTCACGCGCAGATCTCCGCGGACTACGCCCGGCGCTACGGCGAGTCGGAGGCTGTCATCCACGCGATCGCGGCCCACCACTACGAGGTGCAACCGCAGACGGTGGAAGCAGTGCTCGTCGTTGCCGCGGACGCGATCTCCGGCGCCCGGCCGGGCGCGCGCGGCGACACGCTGGAGAACTACATCAAGCGCCTCGAGGCGCTCGAGGAAATCGCGCTCCGCAAGGAAGGCGTCGAGAAGGTCTACGCCCTCCAGGCGGGCCGCGAGATCCGCGTGATCGTGAAGCCGGGGGAGATCGACGACGACGGCGCCATCCTGCTCTCGCACGAGATCGCCCGCGAAATCGAGCAGGAGCTCGAGTACCCCGGGCAGATCAAGGTCACCGTGATCAGGGAGTCGCGGGCGACAGAGCTCGCCAAGTAGCGACCCGGGTACAGTGTTCGCGCCTTGCGCCGGTACCACGTCACAACGTTCGGCTGCCAGATGAACGCCCACGATTCCGAGCGGATCAAGGGCATGCTGGAGGAGCTGGGACTGGGGGAGACGAGCGACCAGCCGGACGCCGACGTCCTCGTCTTCAACACCTGCACGATCCGGGAGAAGCCGGATCACCGCTTCGCGGCGCATCTCGCCCAGGCCCGGGCGCTCAAGGAGCGCGATCCGGAGAAGGTGATTGCGGTCGGCGGCTGCTACGCCGAGGCGCAGCGCGAGCGGCTGTTCGAGCTCTACCCGTTTGTTGACGTCGCGTTCGGGCCGGGATCGATCTCGCACCTCGGCGAGTGGCTGGGCGCCGGGGGCGAGGGAGTCTCCCGAGGCCGGTTCGGCCTCGACCAGCGCTCGTTTGCGAGTTTGCTCCCGATGCACCGGGAGCGTCGCTTCCAGGGGTGGATACAGGTCTCGATGGGCTGTAACTCGAAATGCGCGTACTGCATCGTCCCGTCGGTGCGAGGGCGCGAACAGAGCCGCCGGCCGGGAGAGGTGATCGCCGAGGTTGAGAGTCTCGCGCGCGCGGGCGTGCGCGAGATCACGCTTCTCGGACAGAACGTCAACTCGTACGGTCGCGACCTCCTGCCCGACGTGCGGACCGATTTCGGCGAGCTGCTGCGCGCCTGCGACGCGGTCGAGGGGATCGACCGGATTCGCTTCACAAGCCCGCACCCCAAGGACTTCCGCGCGCCGGTGATCGCGGCGATGGCCGAGTGCGAGGCGGTCTGCGAGCACGCGCACCTGCCGCTCCAGTCCGGCTCGACGCGGATCCTGAAGGCGATGCGTCGCACCTACAGCCGCGAGCGCTTCTTCCGGCTTGTAGATGAGATGCGGGCCGCGATCCCGGACCTGGCGATCTCGACGGACATCATCGTCGGCTTCCCGGGAGAGACCGAGGCCGACTTCGAGGAGACGGTGAGTGCCGTCGAGGAGGTCGGCTTCGACAGCGCCTTCACGTTCGTGTTCTCTCCCCGGAACGGCACGGAGGCGGCGACGATGGACGATCCGGTGCCGGAGGATGTCAAGCACGAGCGGATCGAGCGGCTGATCGACACGGTTCAGCAGGTTGCGCACTCCAGGAACCAGGCGAGGATCGGCCGGGTCGAGGAAGTGCTCGTCGAGGGGCCAAGCCGAACCGACTCGTCGTTCCTGCGCGGACGAACCCGACGGAACACCAGCGTGAACTTCTCTGGAACCGCGGCGGCAGGCGACCTCGTCGAGGTGGAGATCGCCGCGGCGACCTCGACGACCCTCAAGGGCATCCAGCGCGCGGCCGTTGCAGCGTAGCCGCGACCTGGCCTGGGACGGGCTCCTCAACGCCCGCGATCTCGGCGGCCATCCAACGGAGGACGGAGCCGAGACACGCTGGGGCTCAGTCGTCCGGGCCGACAGCGTCCGGCTGCTGAGCGAGGACGGCTGGAAGGCGCTGGTCGACTATGGCGTTCGGACGATTGTCGACCTCCGTTCGGACGAGGAGCTCCAGGCCGACCCGCCCGCCGAGCTTCCGGTCGACGCCGTCCACGTCCCGTTCTTCGACGACCGCGAAGACGTCTTCGAGGAGGTCGAGGCTGCGAGCTCCGCAGCACCCGACCCCGCCGCCGCGACCCGTGCTGTCTATCTGATCTTCCTCGAACACTTCCGCCGGAACGTCGCTTCCGCCATTCGAGCCGTCGCGGAGGCGCCCGAAGGCGGTGTGGTGGTGCATTGTCACGGCGGCAAGGACCGCACCGGGCTGGTCACGGCGTTCCTCCTTCGTCTCGCCGGGGTCTCGGTCGAGGACGTCGCCGCCGACTACGCCCTGAGCGAAGAGCGGCTCCGCACCCGTCACGCGCAATGGTTCGCGGAGGCGGCCGACGAAGCCGCTCTGGAGAGACTGCACCGGATCGCGTCGACGCCGCAAGAGTCGATGGTCGGCGTGCTCGACGAGCTCGAACGCCGCTACGGCAGTGTCGAGGGATATCTCCGCTCCGGCGGCGTCTCCGAGGAGGATCTCGAGCGCGCGCGGGCGCGACTCCGTGGGTAGCGACCTTTCCGTCATCGCGATCTTCGGCCCGACG
>JBKKAR010000044.1:0-12782 GCA_046714355.1 Gaiellaceae bacterium
CACATGGACACCTACTTCGGCGGCACGACCACTGCCGACAACCACTACGAGGGAACGGTGTCCGGCGCGTTTGGCGGCACCACGACCATCGTCGACTTCGTCATCCAGACGCCGGGCGAGAGCTTCGCTGACCCACTCGGCGGCTGGCACGAGAAGCTCGAACGGAACAAGCCGGTGATCGACGTCGGCTTCCATCTGGCCGTCACGGACCTCAAGAACGGCGGCTCACTCGACGACCTCGCGCGGCTCCCCGACGAGGGAATCACGAGCTACAAGCTCTTCATGGCGTACAAGGGCACGCCCGTGTACGTCGACGACGAGACGCTCTTCAAGACGATGCAGGTCGCGGCCGAGAACGGGTCGATGGTGATGGTCCACGCGGAGAACGCGGACGTGATCGACGTCCTCGTCAAGGAGGCGCTCGCCGCGGGCAACACCGCACCGAAGTACCACTCCCTCACCCGCCCGCCGGAGACCGAAGGAGAAGCGACGAACCGGGCGATCCAGCTCGCGCACATTTCCGGTTGCCCGCTCTATGTCGTCCACGTCTCCTGCATCGACGCGATCCAGCCGATCGAGCGCGCGCGCGAGCAGGGCTGGGAGATCACCGGCGAGACGTGCACGCAGTACCTGCGGATCGACTACTCGTTCCTCGATCAGCCCGGCTTCGAGGGCGCCAAGTACGTCTACACCCCGCCGCCGCGCGACAAGGCGAATCAGGACGTGCTCTGGGACGCGGTCCGGCGCGACACGCTCAGCGCGATCTCCACCGACCATTGCGCGTTTTCCTGGGGCGAGCAGAAGGCGCTGGGCAGGGACGACTTCTCGAAGATCCCGAACGGCGGGCCGGGGCTCGAGAACCGGCTGCACATGATCCACGAGTTCGGCGTCCGCGGCGGGCGGATCTCGCTGAACCGGATGGTGGAGCTGCTGTCGACGAATCCCGCGAAACTCTTCGGCCTCTATCCGCGGAAAGGGACGATCGCGGTCGGGTCGGACGCCGACATCGTCGTCTTCGACCCCGAGAAGAAGCACACGATCTCGGCGGCGACCCACCACTCGAAAATCGACTACAACCTCTACGAAGGCACTGAGGTGACGGGCTCACCGGAGGTCGTGCTGCTACGCGGCAACGTGCTGGTCGAGGGAGACGAGCTCGTGGCATCGCCGGGGATCGGGCAGTTCGTGGCGCGGGCCAAGTTCGGCGAGGAGCTCAGGGCCAAGGCGGCGGTGGCCTAGTGGCCCGGGTCGCCCTCATCGCTGTGCTCTTGGCGAGTCTGGCGCTCGCGCCTTCTGCGGCGGCGAAATCGGGTTACTGCAGCCCGACGGGCGACTACTGCACATCGGCGACCCGCGCGGGCGGTGCTGTGCTTCTGCGCTTGTCGACGTTCGCGTTCAGCGGCTCTGTGCGGATTTGCGTCACCGACCCGAAGGCAAAGCGCGTCTGCCGGAACTTCCTCCTTAGCAAGCGCGCTTCGATGTGGCAGGTGAGCGTCCGCTGGCATCGCCACTTCCCGAACGGCGGCAAGGGTCTCTACCGCGTTCGGTTCTTCACCCAGTCGACGCAGCTGGGACCTGTGCTCGACTTCCGCCTGCGCTGAGCCGGTTCAGCGCCTCGGCAAGAAGCTTCGCCTCCTCGCCCGTGAGCTGCTCGACCACGGACTCACGAAGGACGCGCGAGTAGACGCGCCACAGTTCGCGGAGCATCTCCTCACCTTCGGCCGTCAGGACGGCATAGCTCCCTCGACGGTCCTCGGGACAAGACTCGCGACGCAGCAGGCCGGCTCGCTCGAGTCGGTCGACGAGCTTCGTCATTCCACCTCGGCTGACCGTGAGGTCGTCGGCGAGCCCGCTCAGCCGTGCGCGTTTTCCCTCCTGCTTTCTCACGGCCCACAGCACGTCGTACCACGTGAGCGGAGGCAGGTCTGCTTCGGCGAAGGCGGCGTCGGCGCGGGTTGTGAGCGCCGCGTGAGCGTTCAGTAGGGCACGCCGACAAAGACGCCGAAATCGTCGTCTACTGCGCGAGCACGACGTGCCGGAACTCGGAGCTCGCCGCGCAGCGGCTCACGGAGCTCGGCTACACGAACGTCGCCGACTATGTCGACGGCAAGGCCGACTGGACCGAGGCCGGCCTCCCGCTCGAGCAGGGCGCGCCCGTCGCCGTCTAATCCGCCGCGGAACGCGAGCCGGTTCGAGGGACTGTCCCTCGGGCCTGGCTCGCGCGGCCATGGAGTCTGTGACGAAAGCGTGCCGAGTTGCCGGGCCGCGGCTGCCGCCTGGTGGAATCAAGGCGTGCGCTGAACGTCAGCCGGCCGGGGACTGGCTTGTTTGGATGGGCGTACCCGCCGACGCGCGGCCGAGCGCCCCTGGACCGCGTTCTACGTCGGATGCCGGCTAGCGCGTCTGCGGGAAGCCCAGGTCGACCTTGCTCGTCGCCGGATCCGGCCAGCGGGAGGTGACGACCTTCCCGCGGGTGTAGAAGTTGATCCCCTCGGGCCCGTAGATGTGCGAGTCGCCGAAGAGGCTCCCTTTCCAGCCGCCGAACGAGTAGTAGGCAACCGGCACCGGGACGGGCACGTTGACCCCGACCATGCCGACCTCGACTTCGAACTGGAACTGCCGGGCGGCGCCGCCGTCACGCGTGAAGATCGCGACGCCGTTGCCGTATGGGTTGTCGTTCACGAGCTTGATCGCCTCTTCGTAGGTATCGGCCCTGACGACCGACATGACCGGCCCGAAGATCTCGTCCTTGTAGGCGTCCATCTCCGGCGTGACCTTGTCCAGGAGCGACACGCCCAGGAAGAAGCCGTCGCCCTCCGGCGCCGTCTCCCTTCCGTCTGCCACGAGCTCGGCACCCTGCTCACGACCCGAATCGAGATACGAAGCGACCTTGTCACGGTGCTCACGTGTGATCAGCGGGCCCATCTCGTTCTCCGGATCGGTTCCGGGGCCGACCTTTACCTTGGGGAGACGCTCCTGCACCGCCTTGACGAAATCGTCGGCGATGTCTCCGACGGTGACCACAGCCGACACCGCCATGCAGCGCTCTCCGGCGGAGCCGTAGGCGGCCGAGACCGCCGCATCCGCGGCCATGTCGAGGTCGGCGTCGGGCAGCACCAGCATGTGGTTCTTCGCGCCGCCGAGCGCCTGCACGCGCTTCCCCTTCGACGTTCCGGTCGAGTAGATGTACTGCGCGATCGGCGTCGAGCCCACGAACGAGATCGCAGAGATGTCCGGATGCTCGAGGATCGCGTCGACCGCGACCTTGTCTCCGTTGACGACGTTGAAGACGCCGTCGGGGAGGCCGGCCTCCTTCAGGAGCTCAGCCGTGAAGACGGAAGCCGAGGGGTCCTTTTCCGACGGCTTGAGCACGAACGTGTTGCCACAGGCGATCGCGGGTGCCCACATCCACATGGGCACCATCGCCGGGAAGTTGAACGGCGTGATCCCGGCGACGACACCGAGCGGCTGCCGGATCGAATAGACGTCGATCCCCGTCGAGGCCTGCTCGGAGAAGTCGCCCTTCAGCAGCGTCGGGATGCCGCACGCGTACTCGATCACCTCGAGCCCGCGCTGAACCTCGCCGAGCGCGTCCGAGGTGACCTTGCCGTGCTCTTCCGTCAGGAACGCGGCGATCTCCGCGCGCCGGTCATGGAAGAGCTGGCGGATGCGGAAGAAGAGCTCCTGCCGGCGCGAGAGCGAGACCTCGCGCCAGGTCTCGAACGCTTCCTTTGCGGCCCGCACGGCGCGGTCGATCTCCTCGACCGACGCGAAGTCGACCTCCTTCGTCTGGACGCCGAGCGCGGGGTTGTAGACGGGCCCACTCCGGCCCGACTCCCCGGCGACCGATTGTCCGCCGATCCAATGGCTGATCCGGCCGAGCCCGGTGCTGCTCTCTGCCTGTTTTTCCAAGACTTCGGTCATCGCGGCCTCCTCACAACGCGCTGGCCTCCAGGGTATACCCGACTCCCGTGCTACGAAGTGAGCCATGGAGTTGAACGGGGACCGAGTCGTGCTTCGTCGTGTCACGGAGGCGGACATCCCTGCTCTCGTCGCGATCCAGGCTCAACCCAGCGTCGCGCGCTGGTGGGACGAGCCCGACGAGGAGGAGCTCCGCAAGGAAGCCCGAGGAGAGGGCGACGCCACGGGCTTCGCGATCACCGTCGACGGCGCGGTCGCCGGCCTGATCCAGTACCACGAGGAGGAGGAACCGATGTACCGGCATGCCGGCATCGACCTCTTCCTCTCCGAGGACTTCCAGGGAAGGGGCCTGGGAACCGATGCCGTGCGGACGCTTGCCCGGCATCTCGTCGAGGAGCGCAGACACCACCGGCTCACGATCGATCCTGCGGCCGACAACCATGCGGCCATTCGCGTCTACGAGAAAGTCGGCTTCCGCCGGGTGGGTGTGATGCGCCAGTACGAGCGCTCACCCGCCGGAGAATGGCGCGACGGACTGCTCATGGACCTGCTCGCAGACGAGCTATAGGATCGAGGAATGGCGACCGTCGAAGCCAATTCGGAGCTCGGCCAGCAGATCGTCGAGGACGCGAAACGCTACGTCCTCTACTCGTGGTCGGTGCAGGACGCCGTCAACCCGATCGCGGTCGCCGGCGCCGAGGGCCGCTACTTCTGGGACTACGACGGGAAGCGCTACCTCGACTTCGCCTCGCAACTCGTCAACGTCTCGATCGGACACCAGCACCCGAAGATCGTCGCGGCGATCAAGGAGCAGGCCGAGCAGCTCTGCACGATCGGGCCGCCGATGGCGACCGAGTCGCGCTCCAAGCTCGGGCGCCTGCTCGCCGAGGTCACGCCCGGCAACCTGACCATGTCGTTCTTCACCAACGGCGGTGCCGAGGCGAACGAGAACGCGATCAAGCTCGCACGCTGGTACACGGGCCGGCACAAGGTGATCGCGCGCTATCGCTCTTATCACGGAGCGACGGCCGGCGCGATCACCCTCACGGGCGACCCGCGCCGCTGGCCAGCCGAGCCCGGCATCCCCGGCGTCGTCCGGATGCTCGACCCGTACACCTACCGCTGCCCGGCCGGCCACCCTGACCCCTGCCCGGTCTGCACCGGCGGCCCGCACCTCGAGGAGATCCTTCAGTACGAAGGGGCGAACCAGGTCGCCGCGGTCATCCTCGAGACCGTCGTCGGGACGAACGGGATCATCGTCCCGCCCGACGGCTACCTCCGGTCGATCCGGGAGGTCTGCAACCGGCACGGGATCCTCCTGATCTGCGACGAGGTGATGGCCGGCTTCGGCCGCACAGGAAAGTGGTTCGCCTGCGAGAACTGGGACGTCGTCCCGGACATCCTCACCGTCGCGAAGGGGATCAACTCGGGCTACGTCCCGCTCGGCGCGATGGTCGTCTCGGACAAGATCGCCGCCTGGGTGCGGGACAAGTACTTCGCCGGCGGTCTCACCTACAGCGGCCACCCGCTCGCCTGCGCATCGGCGGTCGCGTCGATCGAGGCCTTCCAGGAGGAGGGAATCGTCGAGCACGCGGCCGAGATGGGGCCGCAGTTCGAGGAGCGCCTGCGCGGCCTCGCCGATAGGCATCCGTCGATCGGAGAGGTGCGCGGTCTGGGCTGCTTCTGGGGGCTCGAGCTCGTGAAGAACCGCGAGACGCGCGAGCCGCTGGTCCCCTTCAACGCCACCGGCAAGGACTTCGCGCCCGTCGCGCAGATGGCGAAGGCCGCACTCGACCGCGGGCTCTACCTGATGACGCACTGGAACGTCGTCATGGTCTGCCCCCCGCTGAACATCACCACCGAGGAGCTCGACGAGGGCATCGCCATCCTCGACGAAGCGCTCTCGGTCGCCGACGAGTTCGTTTCTTAGAGCTCGGCGCTGCGCACAGGTGCATGCGAGGCGATCTGCTGCTTGAGCAGCTCTTCGACGTCGTCGGTCTGGCCGATGCTCAGGGCCCCGGTCACTTCCTCGTTCTCCGCGTAGAGCGCGTAGAGGTCATTTTCGCGCAGCGAGCCGTGGACGACGACCTCGGCGTCTCGCCGCGCGTCGCCGAACACCTTGATCGTGATGCCGAAGACCTCGGTGAAAAACGAGGACACGGTGTCGTAGCCGCCCTCGGTCCCCGCGAGCACCTTGCCGACCTCCGTGCCCTGGTAGTTGGCGTTCGACCAGTGCTCGATCCGGCGCTGCTTCTTGAAGAGCGGGTCGTAGAAACGGGCAACGTCGCCTGCCGCGTACACGCCCGGCACGTTGGTCTCGTACCGCTCGTCGACAACGACGCCGTTGTCGAGCTCGATGCCGCTGCCTTCGAGGAACCCGGTGACGGGCTCGACGCCGATGCCGACGACGGCCAGATCCGTCTCGACCGCGCGGCCGTTCTTTGTCGCCACCCGCTCCAGGCTCCCGTTGCCGTGGAACGCCTCGACCTCGTTGCCGAGGACGAGCTCGACGCCTTTCTCCTCGTAGAGCGCCGCCAGTTCGCCGCTCAGCTCCTCGACGCCGAGCTGGTCGAAGAGCCAGTGGCCCAGGTGGATGAGCGAGACTTCCTTGCCCATCAGGTTCAGAGACGCGGCGACCTCCATTCCGATGAAGCCTGCGCCGACGATCGCGACGCGCTCCGCGGAAGAAGCGGCGTCCCGGATCGCCTTTGAGTCGCCGACGGTTCGCAGCGAGAAGACGCCCTCGAGATCCGCCCCGGGAACCGAGAGCCGGCGAGGCCACGCTCCGGTTGCGAGTAGAAGCTTTTCGTAACCGAGCCGGTCGGTCTCCAGCTGTACGGCCCGCTCGCCGCCGTCGACGCTCGTCACCGAGGTCTCGAGCATCACCTCGACGCCGTGATCCCGGTAGAACGCTTCGTCCTCGACGAGCGGCTCCTCGTCGGTTTCCCCGCGCAGGAACCGCTTCGAGAGCGGCGGCCGGTGGTAGGGAAGCGTCGAGTCGCGTGAAAGCAGCGCGATCGAGCCTTCGCCGCCGGACTCACGGTAGGACTTGATCGCCCGCGCGGAGGCGAGGCCTCCGCCGACGATCACGAGGTCAGACTTCTGCACGCACGACCGAGGCTACTCGGTTCGGCCGCAGACCTTGAAGCCGTACGCGCGGGCGAGCTCGTTGCCGCGGTACGCAGTGCGTGCGTAGCTCTCGATCGCATCCTGCGGCGGCTCCTTACCGTCCTCCAGATGCGCGACTACGTCGTCGCCAAGCGCCTTCGCCTCGTCGAGGCTGCGGACGAACTCGCGGACTCGCTCCCGCCGGGTGGGGCGCCAAGCGCCTTGATCTGGCTGCCGAAGCTCTCAAGGATTCGCAGCTGCTCCCGCCAGACCTCTGCTATGAGCTTCGCCTGCTCGCCCTCCGACTTGGCGTCCGCGGCAGCCTCGAACCTTAACGGCTCGTCAGGCCTTTCGTCGACAGTTGTGTACGAGTTACGTGAGTCGCTTCTCGAGATACGCCGCGAGTCGAGTGAGCGGGAACGAGATCAGGAAGAAGAGGAAGAAGATCCCGAGGTAGATCTCGAGCGCATGCGAGTCGCCGCCGGCGATCTCCAAGGTTTGTGGATCGACGGTGGGGACGGCGAGCGCGTTCGTTTGGCGCTGCGCGGCCTCGAGCACCTCCGGGACGCCGAGGATCGACGCGAGTGTCGAGTTCTGGATCACACCCACGCAGAGGCCGACGAGCGGCGGGATGAGGCGGCGCCAGGCCTGCGGCAGGATCACGTTCACATGCCGCCCGACCCAGCCGAAACCGAGCGCGGCCGAGGCCTCGTGCTGCTCCTTCGGGATCGACTGAACGGCGCCACGTGTCGCTTCGGCGATCTGCGCGCTGCCCCAGAGCCCGAGCCCGACGATCGACGCGTTTAGCGGGTCGGCAACCCTGCTGAGCAGGCCGAGGTGGAGCTCGTCGGCGAGGGTCGGCAGCGCGAAGTACAGGAGGAAAATCGTCACGATGATCGGAAGCCCGCGCCAGATCTCGATGTAGAGCCGGATCGCGGTTCGGACGGGGAGGAAATCGATCGTTATGAGGGTCCCGAGGAGGACTCCCACGATCACGCTGATCGCGACGGAAATCGCGGCGATCCTGAGCGTGTTCTCGAGCCCCACGTAGAGGATGTACTCAGCGACGGGCTGTGCCCACTCAGGCAGTCGGCCGATGGTCTGCTCGTACATGGGGCTAGTTCGCCTCCGGCAGCGCGAGGCGCCGCTCAAGGAGGCGGATCAGCGCCGACATCGTCCAAACGAGCGTGAGATAGGTGACGGCGAGCACCGCCATCATCTCCCACGTTCGGAAGTCGAGGTCGATCGACTGCTTCGCGACGTTGGTCAGCTCCTCGACGCTGATCGCGACCATGAGCGCCGTGTTCTTGAACACCGAGATGTAGGTGTTGATGGAGGACGGCAGCGCGATCCGGCCCCCGATCGGGAGCAGGATGCTGATGAACGTCCGGATCGGGCTGAATCCCAGCGCGTACGCCGCCTCTCGATAGCGCGTCGGCACCGCCTCGAAGCCCGCGCGGAAGTTCTCAGTGTTGAAGGCGCCGCCCCAGAGAATCAGCGCGATGCACGCGACCTCGAAGAAATCGAATTGGAGCGCCTTCGAGGCCTTCGGGAGGCCGTAGGCGATCAGGAAGATCTGGACGAGGATCGGCGTGTTGCGGATCAGCTCGACGTAGATCCCGGCGATCTGGCTGATCACGGGAATCCGGTAGGCCCGAGCCGCGCCGAGCACAAGACCGAGGGCAAACGCACCCGCGATCCCGATCGCGGCGAGCTCGAGCGTCACCTTCAAGCCCTCAGCGAGGGCCTCCCGACGCTCCCAGATGTAGCTCCAGTCGAAGGATGCGAGGACGTTCATGCGGTACGAGAAGAGGTGGCCGCCGCGAACGACGGCCACCTCCGTCTCAGGCGCGTCTTAGCGAGGACACTCGTTCTCAGGAACCCTGCCCCTCGGGTAGGCCTCCTTCGTCTTCGGCCTCGGCACGTTGGTCAGGAAGAACCTCCAGAACTGCCGCGGAGAATTCCGGCGCAGGATCGCCCAGAACTCGTCCCTCCGCTTCATCTGAAGCACGGCCGCGTTGACCCAGCGCTTCATGTCCGCCTCACCCTTCCTGATCCCGATCCCGTACGGGACGGCCAGGAACTTGTGCGTGGTCATCTTCAAGTTCGAGTCGTTCGCGGCGACTCCGAGCAGGAACGTATCGTCGAACATGAACGTGTCGGCACGACCCGAGCGCAGGTTCTCCAGCGCCGCGACAGGTGAGTCCGTCAGGACCTTGGTCGCGGTGCTGAAGCAGTTCCCCACATACCGGTCGTAGATCGAGCCGCGGGTCGTCGCGATGCGCTTCCCACGGAGATCGATCAGGCGCTGGATGCTCGAGTTGTTCGGGACCAGCAACCGGCCCGTCGCGTTGTAGTACGGCGACGAGTAGTCGATGATCTCTTCCCGAGCGGACGTCCAGGTCAGCGTCGAGATGATGATGTCGACGTCCTTCCGCTGCAGCGCCGGAATGCGGCTCGGCGTCGTCACGCACGTGAGACTGATGCGTGTCCGCTTGCCGAACGCGAGCTCCGCGAAGCGACGGGCGACGTCCACGTCGTAGCCGGCGATCTTGTTCTGCCGGTTGATGTAGCCGAACGGCGGGAAGTCGCACTTCACGCCGATCTTCCACCGGCCTCTCGATCGTACGTCTGCCGGAAGCGCCGGCAGCCTGTTCGCGACGTCGGCCGTGGCCGGCGCGGCGCCACTCCAGGGAGCCGCGACGCTCAGCGCTGTGAATCCGATAGCGGCGAAAACCGCGACGACGGTCGCGAAAATCAACCTCTTCATTCAGCCCCTCCTTCTTCGATGGTCAACTCTTCGAGTGAATGCGCCAGTTGCAGACTGCGGCGGAGAAACAGGCGCGTGGGTTCTTGCTTTGGATTCGAGAGCATCTCGGCGGGCTTGCCCTCCTCGACGATCCGACCCTCGTCCATGAAGACGAGCCGGTCGCCGACCTCCCGGGCGAATTGCATCTCGTGGGTGACAACCACCATAGTCATCCCGCTCTGGGCGAGATCCCGCATGACGACGAGGACCTCGCCGACGAGCTCCGGGTCGAGCGCCGACGTCACCTCGTCGAAGAGCATCAGGTGCGGCTCCATCATCAGCGCTCGCGCGATCGCGACCCGCTGCTGCTGCCCGCCCGAGAGCTCATGTGGATAGCTGTCGGCCTTCTCCGCGAGGCCGACCCGCGCCAGCAGGTCTCGACCCCGCTTCTCGGCTTCGCTGCGACGCATCTTCTTCACACGCCGCGCTGCGAGCGTCACGTTGTCGAGCGCCTTCAGGTGCGGGAAGAGGTTGAACTGCTGGAACACGATCCCGATGCGCTGCCGGATCGCACTCGCGTCCGCGCCCTTCCGCGTGATCTCCTCGCCCTCGAAGAAGATCCGACCCTGCTGGATCGGCTCGAGCAGGTTGATACAGCGCAGCAGCGTGCTCTTGCCACTCCCGCTCCGCCCGATCACGACGAGGACCTGGCGCGCGTCGAGCGTGAGGTCGATTCCGTCCAGGACCACGTTGTCGCCGAAACGCTTGTGCACGCCTTCGAGACGCACGATCGGCGTCGTCGCGGCCTGTGCAACCGCAGCGCTCCCCTCGACACCCACCTGATCGCTTATAGAGGTTTTTCGCAACACGTTCAATGATTGCATGAAGGATTCTTTAGGTCCGCTCACGGAAGCGATTCTTCGCCGATGCCGTTGGTACCGTCGCCGCTATGAGCGCTTCCGGCCAGATTCGCGTGTGCCCGCACTGCAGCAAGTCGTTCAGCGCGGACCTCCTCGGCCCGGACACGGCAAGGGCGGGCTACAAGTGCCCGCACTGCAAGCTCTTCGTGCCTGTCGCTCGCGCCGCCGACGCCGAGCGCGCGGACGCAGCTGCCTGACAGCTAAACGCAGTCCTTGAGGCCCTGCGCCTCCGGCAAGGTTTCGAGACGCTTGAGCGTGCTGTTCTCGATCTGACGGATGCGCTCTCGGGTGACGCCGAACGCGCGCCCCACCTCCTCGAGCGTGAACGGCTGTGTTCCGAGCAGGCCGTAGCGCAGCTCGATCACCTTCCGCTCGCGCTCCGGCAGCGAGTCGAGCGCGCGCTGGACGTCCTCGCGGCGTAGCGTCAGCGACGCGGTGTCGAACGGCGATTCGGCGCTGTCGTCCTCGACGAAGTCGCCGAGCTCACTCTCCTCCTCCTCGCCGATCGGCTTCTCGAGCGAGATCGGGAGCTGCGACATCCGGAGGATCTCGCGTACCTCATCGGTCGTCATCTCGAGTTCGAGGGCGATCTCCTCCGGCTGGGGCTCCCGCCCGAGGCGCTGGACGAGCTGGCGCTCGATGTGGACGACCTTGTTCAGCTTCTCGACCATGTGCACGGGGATGCGGATCGTGCGTGCCTTGTCGGCGATCGCGCGCGTGACGGCCTGGCGGATCCACCAGGTCGCGTACGTCGAGAACTTGAACCCCTTCCGGTGGTCGAACTTCTCGACCGCGCGGATCAGGCCGAGCGAGCCCTCCTGGATGAGGTCGAGGAACGAGAGGCCGCGGCCCAGGTAGCCCTTCGCGATCGAGACGACGAGCCGGAGATTCGCCTCGATCATGTGCTGCTTCGCAGACATGTCGCCACGCTCGATCCGTTTGGCCAGCGCGACCTCCTGGTCGGCGGTCAGGAGCGGCACCTTCCCGATCTCGCGGAGGTAGAGCCGAAGCGAGTCGAGCGACGGCTCGACCGTGAGATCGAGCTTCGGTGCCGTGGTCTCCTCGGGAGGCACGATCGGCTCCTCGTGTGGGAGCGCCTTGTGCAGCTCTCCTTCGTGCAGCTCGATCGAATGGTCGATCAGGTACGTCGTGAACTCCTCGAACTGCTCCTTCGTGAGATCGACGTCCTCGAGGGACTTGACGATCTCGTCGTACGTCAGGAACCCCTTCTCCTGGCCCTGCTCGACGAGCTTGTGCAGCTCCTCGATCTCCGGAAGGGCGGTTTCGACGGAGAGCATGAACCTTCTTTCTCCCTGGCGGTTGACGAAGACTGACCCTGGTCACGCTGGGAGCCAGGGCCTCTCGACGCCAGGCCCCGTCCCTCAGGCGGCGCATCGTATACCGCTCCTTCACGAATGGGAAGGGTCGGATCCTCGATCATCGATGATCGGTCGTTTCTGCCAGTCGGCGATGCGGAGCACGCCGACGGGCTCTCCTCGACTCGACCGGACAACGCCTTCGGCGAGCCGCGGAGTGTCGACTCCGACCCGTTCGAGGACGTGGTCGAGCGCCGTTGCCAGAGCGCGGAACGACCCGTCCTCGCACGTGATCGCGAGCGCGAGCCCGTCGGCCGAGGCGGCGCAGAAGAGGCCCTCGGCCCCGCCTTTCGCCACCCAGCCGTCGAGCCTCGAAACCAGCCGGGCATCGAGGTCGACCGGCCCGAGCAGGAGCTCGGGATGCGATTGCATCGCAGCGCCCACGCGCCGGCCCGCCTCGTCGCCACGGAGGCGTGCGAAGACGAGCGCCGCCCGCTCGAGCGTCAGCGCGAGCGTCGGCACGCCGCACCCGTCGACGCCGACGGGCATCGAGCTCGGGTCGAGGCCGGCGAGCGAGGCGAGCTCGCGCACGACAGTCTCCGACCTCGACCCGCTCGAAGGCTGGCCGCCGGCTCGGATCGAGGACGCAGTCATTCTTCTCCTCGTAGTCACAAAATGACTAGCGGAGCGTACAACACTCCTCGACGTAAGATCGGGGCCTGCCGCGCGCGACCCGCACCGACCTCTCCCTCGTCGAGTGGGTCACGC
>JBKKAR010000045.1:0-3404 GCA_046714355.1 Gaiellaceae bacterium
GCTTGGCGTTAGCGTGCAGATACATCCGAGCCCTCCTTCGAGCGTAGGTCCTGGCAGACCCACAGCCTCGAAGGAGGGCCGGATAGATCCTCAGCCGTTCACAACCTCTGTAGGCAGCTCAGCTAGCAGCAGGTGTAGGCGCCGGGCGGTGCGTCGCCCTCGACGGGCGCGGGGAGCTCGGCAGCTTCGAGCGCGATGCCGTGCAGGATGTCGCGCTCGCTCACGGTCAGTCCGTCGAGGCCCATGTGGGCGAGCGTCTCGCGGACGATGATCCCGCCGGCCACGATCACCGGAGCGCGGTCGGGATGGAGCCTGGGCACCGTGGTTCGCTCGGCGAGCGGCATTCCGGCGAGCCGCCCAACCTCCCGCTCGATCGTCTCCAGCGTCAGCCGGTGTCCGTGGACCGACGCGCGGACGTTCTCGGCGGGCCCGAGTGCGATGGCGGCGAGGCTCGTCACCGTGCCGGCGACGCCGACGGCGTCCTCGACGTCGAGGAGGTCCGGAAGCGTGACCTGGACGTGCGAGGTGCACGCCGCCAGGTCGCCCGAGGTCGGCGGGTCTCGGTGGAAGTAGCGCTCCGTCAAGCGGACCGAGCCGATGTCCAGGCTGCGCCTCGACGCGATCCCGTCCGGTCCGGCGACGACGAGCTCGGTCGAGCCGCCGCCGACGTCCAGGACGAGCGTTCGCCGTTCCAGGCTCGTGTCACTCGTCAAACCGCGGAAAGTGAGCTCAGCCTCGTCGTCCCCGCCGACGAGCCGCGTGGTGAAGCCGTAGCTCCACTCGATCTCGCCCAGGAACGCCTCGCCGTTCTCGGCGTCGCGCACCGCGCTCGTCGCGACGAGCAGGGTCCGCTCGGCCCCGAGTGCCTCGAGGCGCCGGCGGTAGTCGCTCAGGACGTTCCGCGTTCGCGCGATGGGGAGGGGGAGCAGGCGTCGCCGGCTGTCGACACCCTCGCCGAGCCGCGTGATCTCGGCGCGCACGTCCACTTCGTCGACCCGGCCGTCGCCGACGTCGGCGACGAGAAGCCGCGTGGTGTTCGTCCCGAGGTCAATCGCCGCGACGCGCATCCGCCGTCAGGCTATCGGCGGGAACTTTCGGGACGCCCGGAGGCAATAGGTGGTAGTGAGAGTCGACATGACACCCGAGCGAAACGACTCCGCGCTGATCGAGCAGTCGCTGGATCGGCCGGACGCGTTCGCGGTTCTCTTCGATCGGCACTTCGATGCCGTCCACCGATACGCGCGACGAAGGCTCGTCCCTGAGCTCGCGGACGAGATCGCATCCGAGACGTTCACTACGGCGTTCGACCGGCGGCGCAAGTACGACCGCACGAGGCCCGACGCCCGGCCGTGGCTCCTCGGCATCGCCGCGAACCTGCTTCGTCGTCATTGGCAGACCGAGCGACGACGGATCGCCGCGCATCAGCTGGAGGGATATCTCCACGGCGCGACGCCGTCCGCCGAGCCCGAAGGCGACGTCGTCGCCGCGCTCGACGAGCTCTCGCCGGGCGAGCGGGATGTCCTTCTCCTTTACGCGCTCGCCGATCTCACGTACGAGGAGATCGCCCAGGCGCTCGAGGTGCCGGTCGGCACCGTCCGCTCCCGGCTCGCACGGGCGCGCCGTCGCCTGCAGCGCCGCCTCGCCTCCACCATCCCGAATCCCGAAGGAGTCTGCTGATGCCCGAGCTCTCCGCAATCGACCGTGCGTACCCCGACCCCGGTCCCGCCCCTGGCGCCCGCGATCGAGCTCGGCTCGCCCTGCTCGAACACATGGAGCGCCTTCCTCCGCGACTCCGTCTCCCGAGGCGGCTGGTCTTGCCAGCTGCAGGGCTCGCGGCTGTGGCCGCCGCGGCGGTCGTTGCGCTCGTCGGGGTGGGAAACGACGCTGCCATCGACGCGAGGGCGGCTTCGGTGCTGCGCGATGCCGCGGTGCAGAGCAGGGCGCAGGCGCCTCTGCCGCCGGTTGGCCGCGGCCGGGTGCTCTACGTCAAGTCGGTCGACGTCTACATGTCGAGCTGGGCGGAACGAGACTTCTCTGTTCGGGTTCCCCACGTCCGTGAGATCTGGCTCGGGCCCGACGAAGGCCTGCTTCGCTCGTCGAGCGGGAAGCCGGAGTTCCTCAGCGAACGCGACCGGCTGAATTGGATCGCGGCGGGCCGTCCCGAGCTTCGCGAAGGCGGCGGCACGGTCGCGCTCGAGAAGCAGGCGCCGAGCGACTTGCCTGCTGATCCCGACGCGCTCTTCGCCCGGCTGGAGGACGAGGCGCGTGGCCACAGCAAGGGCACCTACGTCGAGATGTTCACGCTTGTCGGCGACGCGTTTCGCGAGACGAACGTCAGTCCGGCTCAGCGCGCTGCGCTGTACGAGGTCGCTGCGCGCCTTCCAGGCGTCGAGCTCGTCGGCCGGGTGCGCGATTCAGCGGGCAGGCAGGGGGTCGCTGTGGCGATGGAGGAGCGAGACGACGGTATCCGGCACACGCTCGTGATCGAGCCGAAGACGGGGACGCTGCTCGCCGAAGAGCAGGCGACACTCGCGAAGAACGTCTTCCGCTACCCGGCGGGCACGGTGATCGGCCGGTCGACGTATCTGGACACGCGGATGGTCGGCGCTGTCGGCGCGCGGCCTCACTAGCGGCCGCTACCCTGGCTCCGTGTTCCTGTTCCGCGAGAAGAACGTCGAGATGATCGAGCCCGGCGACGCTTTGCCGGGCCGGGAGGAGGCCATGCGGGTTCCTCCGAGGCACGAGGTGTTGGGCACGCCGCTCGAGCCTCCCTTCCCGGACGGCCTCGAGCGCGCTATCTTCGGCGCCGGCTGCTTCTGGGGTGCCGAGCGCGTTTTCTGGCAGGCGCCCGGCGTCTACACGACCGCCGTCGGGTACGCGGGCGGCTACACGCCGAACCCGACCTACCAGGAGGCCTGCAGCGGCCAGACGGGACACACCGAGGCCGTGCTGGTCGTCTTCGACCCCGAGAAGACGAGCTACGACGAGCTGCTGCGTCTCTTCTGGGAGAACCATGACCCCACGCAGGCGATGCGTCAGGGCAACGACGTCGGCACGCAGTACCGCTCGGCGATCCTCTACGAGGACGAGGCGCAGCGCGATGCGGCCGAGCGCTCGAGGGAGATGTTCCAGCGTGAGCTCATCCAGGCCGGCTACGGCGAGATCGCCACGGAGATCACGCCCGGCGGGCCGTTCTACTACGCGGATGACTACCACCAGCAGTACCTCGCGAAGAATCCGAACGGCTACTGCGGCCTCGGCGGGACCGGCGTCAGCTGCCCCGTCGGCCTCGTCCGTTCCGCGTAAGACTCGCTACAATCTCGCCAGCGTCGCGGGGTGGAGCAGTCAGGTAGCTCGCCGGGCTCATAACCCGGAGGTCGCAGGTTCAAATCCTGCCCCCGCTA
>JBKKAR010000046.1:0-7575 GCA_046714355.1 Gaiellaceae bacterium
GGGCGCCGACGGTCGAGCAGGGCCGGGCGCAGTTCGAGGAGCAGCTCGGCTGGTACGGCCGGGTGGACATCGAGCAGCTGCACAACCTCATCTCCTGGCGCGAGCACCTCCCCTGGCTGGAGGCCGAACGGGAAACGGGGCGCGTCGGCCGCATGGGAGTCACCCACTACGCGCCGTCGGCGTTTCGGGAGCTGGCCGAAGCGATGACCACCGGCCGGTTCCAGACCGTCCAGCTTCCCTATAACCCGTTCGAACGCGAGTGCGAGCGTGAGCTGCTGCCGCTGGCCGAGGAGCTCGGGATCGCCGTGATCGTGATGCGCCCGCTCGGCGAGGGCGAGCTACTGCAACGGACTCCGGCCGACAATTCCCTCGACCCGTTGCGCGAGTTCGGCGTGGACACCTGGCCGCAGGCCCTCCTCAAGTGGGCGCTCTCCGACGAGCGCATCGACGTTGCGATCCCGGCCACGAGGAACCCGCTGCACGCCGCGCAGAACGCGCTCGCAGGAGAACCGCCCTGGTTCGGGCCCGACGAGCGGCGCCTCGTGGAGCAGCTCGCCCGCGCGTGACGGGATAATCCTCTCCGATGAAGGTCGGCGTCGCCAAGGAGATCAAGCAGGACGAGTACCGCGTTGCGCTGACCCCTGCCGGTGCGCTCGAGCTCACACGCCGCGGCCACAGTGTCGTCATCGAGCAGGGAGCGGGGGAGGGGAGCGCGTTTCCCGACTCGGCCTACACTGCGGTTGGCGCCAGGATCGCCCCGGTGGAGGAGATCTGGGCGGACTCCGAGCTTGTCCTCAAGGTCAAGGAGCCGCTGCCGGACGAGTACGGGCGGCTGCGCGAGGGGCAGATTCTCTTCACCTACCTCCACCTCGCGGCGAGCGACGAGCTGACGAGGGCACTCATGGAGAGCGGCGCCGCGTGCATCGCCTACGAGACCGTCGAGACGGACGATCGGGCGCTGCCGCTGCTGGCGCCGATGAGTGAGATCGCCGGTCGCCTCGCCGCTCAGGCCGGGGCGACCTTCCTCGAGAAGCCCCTTGGCGGGCGTGGGCTGCTGCTCGGCGGCGTTCCGGGTGTCGCACCCGGAAAGGCCGTGGTCATCGGGGGCGGGATGGTCGGCTACAACGCGGCCGTGATCGCCCTCGGGCTGGGAGCGGAGGTCACGATCCTCGAGCGCTCGATCGATCGGATGCGCCACCTCGAGGAGGTGCTCGGCTCCCGCGTGACACTCCTGATGTCCTCGGCGCTCCAGATCCAGGAGTCGGTGGCGGAGGCCGACCTCGTGGTCGGCGCGGTGCTCATCCCCGGCGCCCTCGCGCCCAAGCTGATCACCCGCGAGATGATCGCGGAGATGAAGGAGGGCTCGGTCGTCGCCGACGTCGCGATCGACCAGGGCGGCTGCGTCGAGACCTCCCGCCCGACGACGCACTCCGAGCCGGTTTTCGTCGTCGATGGCGTCATCCACTACTGCGTCGCGAACATGCCCGGAGCGGTTCCGATCACCTCCACGAAGGCGTTGACGAATGCGACGCTCCCATATGTCGAGGAGATCGCCGACCACGGGCTGCGCGATGCGATCGCGCGTGACCCGGCGCTCGCGCGCGGCGCCAACGTGCTCGACGGACGGGTGACGTACGAGGCTGTCGCCGAGGCGCACGGCCTCGAGTACACGCCGCTCGAGGGCGTCCTCCGGTTCTCGCCGGTCTAAGAACTCGTATCAGAATGAGCGTCAGAGCGTCCTGAAGCAGACGAGGTAGCCAAGAAGAGCAGCCGTGAGATGAAGGACCGGTTCAAGCCCACGCTGAACGCCGCGCAGAAAGCGCACGGCTGGCGACGGGTCGACCACGGAGGCGATCGATGATGCGGGAAGAGGCGGAGCGCCTGCTTGTGCTTGCGCGCGAGGCGAAGCTCGTAGGGTCGGACGCGCCAAAATGGGTTGAGCGTCTGGCGCCGGAGCGCGAGGAGCTTGTGGAAGCCGCGCGCTTCTTGGCCGAGAACGGGGAGGAAGAGGCGGCGGCCGAACTGGCGGCGAACGTCTGGCGGCTCTGGCTGCTCTCGGGCGACGTTGCGGGCGGGCGGCAGCTGCTCGCAGCCGCGCTGGACGACGGTGTGCGTGCGCCATCCCGCGCGCGGGCGCTCGCGCTCTACGGAGCCGGGGCGCTCGCCTTCCGCGCCGGCGCGCAGACCGAGTCGCAGGACAGGAACGAGGCGGCGCTCGAGGCAGCGCGCGCGGTGGGCGACCGAGAGGCGGAGGCGCTGGCGCTCGTAGGGCTCAGCCGTGTGGCCTTCCGCGACGGCGACTACGCGCACGTCCGGTCGCTCTCAGCCGAAGCGCGCGAGCTCACGCGCGATCTGGACGCTGCGGCCGGTGTCCCGCCGCTGCACATGCTCGCCGCCGGGACGCGGCTCGCCGGCGACCACGACGAGGCCGTCGATCTCTATACCGAGAGCCTGGAACTCAACCGGCGCCTCGGCGATAGCCGGATGGTCGGAATGGAGCTGCACAACATCGGCCACGTCGAGCTGCACCGCGGCAACCTCGACGCCGCCGAGCGCTGCTTCGCCGAATGCGCCGACGTGCGCAACCACGACGATCCGTACGAGGCGGCGATGACGCACCTCAACCACGCCGCCCTCGCCTTCGCGCGCGGCGACCGCGAGCGCGCGGCCGAGCTGCTCCGGCGCACGCAGTCAACCCTGGAGGGCGCCGGAATCGTGCTCGACCCTGACGACGCCTTCGAGGTCGAATGGCTGCACGACCAGCTCGGGTAGTTCGTCCGCCCATACACGTTGCGAACGGCTGAGAGATCTCCGACCTCGCTTGTATGCAGCACAAACAGGATCCCGCCCAACGCATCCCGATCGGACAGACGCTTGCGGCCCGGATAGCGGGCACGGCCTTCATTGTGAATCGAGTTCTAAGAGCTCTGCGCTTTGGTCTTCGCCTTGCGCGACGAGGGGGAAATCCTCACGATCGCGTACGTGACGCCGGCGGCGAGCCCGATGGTCGCGACGATGAACACGACCATGCCGATGAGTCCCAGGGCGGTTTCCAAGACCGACCTAGAATAGCCCTATGCCGCGCGCGTGCGTCATCGTGCTGGACGCCGTCGGGGCGGGGGAGCTGCCGGATGCGGCCGACTACGGCGACGAGGGCTCGGACACGCTCGGAAACGTCGCGAAGGCAGTCGGCGGCCTCGACCTGCCCAACCTCGAGGCGTTCGGGCTCGGCAACGTCAAGCCGCTGGACGGTTGCCCGCCCCAGCCGGGAGCGCCGGCGATCGCAGGTCGCCTCCTGGAACGCTCGAAAGGGAAGGACACGACGGCCGGCCACTGGGAGCTGATGGGAGTGGTGACGGCGCAACCCTTTCCGACGTACCCGCACGGCTTCCCATTCGAGGTCATCGACCCGTTCTCGCACAAGACAGGCCGCGGCGTCCTCGGAAACAAGCCGGCCTCGGGCACCGACATCATCGACGAGCTGGGCGAGGAGCATCAGCGCACGGGCAAGTGGATCGTCTACACGTCGGGCGACTCGGTCTTCCAGATCGCTGCTCACACGGACACGATCCCGCTCGACGAGCTCTACGCGGCCTGCCAGTCGGCTCGGGACATCCTGACGGGGAAGCACGGCGTCGGCCGGGTGATCGCCAGGCCTTTCGAGGGCGAGCCCGGGAACTACAGCCGGACCCCCGATCGCCACGACTGGTCGCTGAAGCCCCGCCAGCCGAACTACCTGTCCCTTGCGCGCGATGCCGGCCAGAAGGTTCACGGCGTCGGGAAGATTCGTGACATCTTCGCCGGGCTCGACATCGACGAATCCCACCCGACGCGCTCGAACGTCGAGGGCATCACGAAGACCGAGCAGCTCCTCCGGGAGCTCGACGACGGGATGATCTTCGTCAACCTCGTCGAGACAGACATGCTCTGGGGGCACAGGAACGATCCGGTCAACTTCCACCGCTGCCTGCAGGATTTCGATCGCCGCCTTCCGGATCTCCTCGGGGGGCTACGCGACAACGACCTGCTCATCCTGACCTCCGACCACGGCTGCGATCCGACGACCTCCTCGACGGATCACTCGAGGGAGCACGCGCTCCTGCTCGCCTACGTGGAGGGGAAAAACGCCCGCGGCGCGATCCACGAGGGAGAGTTCGCCGACGTCGGCGCGACGGTCAACAAGTGGCTCGGCGGAAAGTCCGGGGTGCGCGGGTTGCCGGGAAGCCCGATCGTCGAGCCTTGATCCGGCCCGCCGAGCTGATTCAGCGGAAGCGGGACGGCGGCGAGCTCGCCGACGAAGAGCTCGTCGACCTCGTTCTCGGCTACGCGCGCGACGAGATCCCGGACTACCAGCTCGCTGCCTTCTGCATGGCGGTCTACTTCCGGGGGCTCTCTCCTCGCGAGACATTCGCTCTGACAGACGCGATGGTCCAGAGCGGCGAGACCATCGACCTTCAGGCGGAGATCGGCCGGCCGGTCGCCGACAAGCACTCGACGGGCGGTGTTGGCGACAAGGTGTCGCTCGTCGTCGGCCCGCTGGTCGCGGCCTGCGGGATCCCGTTCGGGAAGATGAGCGGGCGCGGGCTCGGTCACACCGGCGGGACGCTCGACAAGCTCGAGTCCATTCCCGGCTTCCGCGTCGAGCTCTCGAGTGAGGAGTTCGTCCAGCAGGTGAAGGACGTCGGCCTCGCGGTGATCGGTCAGACGGCCGAGCTCGTGCCGGCGGACAAGAAGCTCTACGCCCTCCGCGACGTGACCGCGACGGTGGAGAACGTCTCGCTGATCGCCGCGAGCATCATGTCCAAGAAGATCGCCGCCGGAGCCAATGCGATCGTGCTCGACGTCAAGGTCGGCGACGGCGCCTTCATGAAGTCGATCGAGGACGCGCGGGCTCTCGCGGAGGCCATGATCGAGCTCGGGCGGCGGGCCGGCCGGAAGATCGTCTGCGAGCTCACCGATATGGATCAGCCGCTCGGGCGGGCGGTCGGGAACGCGCTCGAGATTCGGGAGGCAATCGCGACGCTGCGCGGAGACGGCCCCGCCGATCTCACGGAGCTCTCTGTCGCTTCGGCCGCGCACCTCGTGACCCTCTGCGACGGCGCCGACGGGACGGATGGGCGATCCCGCGTCGAGGCCGCCATGAGCGACGGCTCCGCACTCGGGGCCTATGAGCGTTGGATCCGCGCACAGGGCGGCGACCCCGCCGAGGAGGCGCTCCCGCAGGCGCCTGTCGTCCGCGAGGTCGTCGCGCCACGGGACGGAGCCGTCACGCGACTCGGCGCCCTCGCAGTCGGCGTCGCATCCCTTCATCTCGGCGCCGGTCGGGCCGTCAAGGACGCGCCGATTGACCACGCGGTCGGCATCGTCTGCCGCGCGAAGCGCGGAGATCGTGTCGTCGCGGGCGGCGTCCTCGCCGAGATCCACGCCGGCGACGAGCCTGCAGCCGAGGCCGCGATCGCGGAGGTCGAGGCCGCCTACGAGCTCGGAGACGAGGCGCCCGAGCCGGTCGGCGTCATCCTCGCCACGGTGACCTAGGCGCTCGCGCGGGCGGCTAGGCTAGCCGCGTGCCGGAACTCCCCGAGGTCGAGACGGTTCGGGCTCGCCTCGAGCCGGTGCTGGTCGGGAGACGGTTCGAGCGGGTCGAGATCCTTGACCTCCGCGTCACCCGTCCGACTGAGCCCCGAGAGGTGGCCGCCGAGCTGGAGGGCGAGATCGTGAAGGCCGTCGAGCGGCGGGGCAAGTATCTGGTTGTTCGGTTCGAGACGGGACGGGTACTCCTGATTCACCTCCGGATGACGGGAACGCTGAGACACCTGAGAAACGGAACGCCCGAGCACGATCCGCATCTCCGGGTCGTTGTCAACCTAGACGACGGATCGGACGTTATCTACCGGGACGTCCGCAGGTTCGGGACCTGGCTCCTGCTCGAGCCCGGCGAAGACACCGACTACCTGGCGGCACGGCTCGGCGAGGAACCGCTCAGCCGCGCTTTCACGCCAGCGAGCCTCACGGCGCGCTTCAACCGCCGCCGAGCGCCCGTCAAGGCCGCTCTCCTCGACCAGCGAGCCGCGGCCGGCATAGGGAACATCTACGCCGACGAGGCTCTCTGGCGCGCGCAGGTCCATCCGCTTCGCGCCGCCGGCGACCTCGACGAAGTGGAAGTCAAGCGGCTGCACAAGGCGGTTCGTGACGCTCTCAAAGCGGGGATCGCTCGTCAGGGCACGACCCTCCGCGACTACCGCACCCCCGACGGCGAAGCGGGCACCATGCAGACGGCCCTCCGCGTCTACGGGCGCGAGGGCGAGCCGTGCTACCGGTGCGGCGAGCAGATCGGCAAGACCCGCGTGGGCGGCCGGGGGACCTGGTTCTGCCCGAGCTGCCAGCCGCTCGTCCCGAACGGAACCGGCGGCTGACGTGAGGATCGTCGTCACCGGCGGAGCCGGATTCATCGGCTCCCACGTGACGGACGCTTTCCTCGAGCGTGGAGACGAGGTGCTGGTCGTGGACGACTTCTCGTCCGGCAACCGCGAGAACCTCCCTGAGAGCGCGACGCTGGCCGAGCTCGACATCGCCGACGGGGACCGCGTCCAGCAGGCGTTCTCCGACTTCGACCCCGACTTCGTCTGCCACCTCGCCGCTCAGTCGAGCGTGACCGTCTCCGTTGCGGACCCCCAGCGCGACTTTGCGTCGAACGTGCTCGGAACGTTCAACGTCGTCCGCTGCGCGACCGAGGTTGGTGCTCGGACCGCGTTCTCCTCGACCGGCGGAGCGCTCTACGGCGAGGGCGCTCCGATTCCGACGCCCGAGACCTACGTCCCCCAGCCGCTTTCCCCCTACGGCGCAGGGAAGCAGGCGGCGGAGGCGTACGTGGCGACGTTGCAGCGCTTCCACGGCGTGAGCCACGTCGTGCTCCGGCTCGGGAACGTCTACGGCCCGAGGCAGAACCCGCACGGCGAAGCGGGTGTCGTCGCGATTTTCAGCGAGCGCCTCCTGCTCCGGCAGCCTCTGGTCGTCTACGGGCACGGGACGCCGACGCGCGACTACGTCCACGTCCGAGACATCGCCCGGGCGTTCGTGACGCTTGCGGATGCCGACGTCGCCGGGACGTTCAACCTCGGGTGGGGACGGGAGGTCTCCGTGCTGGAGGTGTTGGGAGGTCTTCAGCGCGCGGCCGGGACGACCGACGAGCCGCAGCTGGAGCCCCTCAGGGCTGGGGAGCTCACCAGGAGCGCAATCGATTCCACGGCTGCCGCGACCGCGTTCGGCTGGCGACCCGAGGTCGCGCTGGACGACGGCCTGGCCGACACGTTCGCCTGGTACGCCGCGCGGCAAACCGCCTAGGTCCCGCGCAGGAATCCGGCAGGACCCCGCTGTACTCTCAAAGAGGTGCGCGGAGCCCAGTCCCGGAGCCTCGATGGCTGAAGCGGCCGCGTCTGCGGTCCGCGCTCGCGCGCTCGCGCCCGATCTCGGCCAGGTTGCCGTCGGAGTCGGCACCGCCGCCGGTATCGGCGCCCTCGGCGCGGCCGACGGCGGCTACTTCCCGCCGGCCTGGGGCTGGACCGCGCTCATCGCGCT
>JBKKAR010000047.1:0-2652 GCA_046714355.1 Gaiellaceae bacterium
GAGCAGCGGCTCTTCGACGAGGTCGTCACCTGCTACGAGCGCGAGCGCATGTTCGAGCGCGGGTGAGGCCGCTGATCGGTATCACGTCGTATGCGGAGGAAGTCCGAATGGGCGTCTGGACGGAGGATGCGGCGGTCGTCCCGCTCGCCTACGTACGGGCCGTCGAGCACGCAGGGGGTCGCCCGCTCGTCGTCCCGCCGGCCGAGGACGGAGTCGAGGAGACGCTCGACGCGCTCCACGGAGTCATCTTCTCTGGAGGCGGTGACCTCGATCCGGGGCTCTACGACGCCGAGCCGCACGGCGAGACGGACGCGCCGAAGCCGTGGCGCGACCAGGCGGAGATGCGCATGCTCGAGGCGGCGCTGGCGCGCGACATGCCGGTGCTCGCCATCTGCCGCGGCTCCCAGCTCCTGAATGTCGCCCGCGGCGGCGACCTGGTGCAGCACCTGCCCGAGGTCGTCGGTCACGAGCGTCACAAACACGAGCCGGGCGCCTACTCCGATCACTCGGTGCAGGTCGCGCAGGACAGCCGTCTGGGCGGTCTCCTGGGTGAGCACGCACCGGTGAAGTCGCATCACCACCAGGGCATGGGGAAGATCGGCGAGGGCCTCCGTGAGGTCGCCTGGGCCGAGGACGGTGTCGTCGAAGGACTGGAGGATCCGGAGAAGCGCTTCGCCCTCGGCGTCCTCTGGCATCCCGAGGAGGGCGAGGACTTCGCGCTCTTCAAGGGGCTCGTCGAGGAGGCGCGGCGCTACCGGCAGGAGCGGGAATGACCGTCGTCGTCAACCCGGCCACCGAGGAGACGATCGCCGACGTTCCAGGGGCGACGGTCGAGGAAGCCGACCGGGTCATCGCCGCCGCGAGACAGGCGTTTCCGGCCTGGCGGGCCGTTGACCCGGCGGACAGGGCGCGCCTGCTGCGGAGGCTCGGGGCGCTCGTCGAGGAGCACGGCGAAGAGCTGGCGCGCCTCGAGACGCGGAACGTCGGCAAGCCGATCAGTGACTCCCGCGGCGAGGTGCAGATGGTCGCCGACGTCTTCTACTTCTATGCGGGCGCCGTGGACAAGCACTACGGCGAGACGATCCCCGTCGCCGGCGGCGTGGACATGACGTTCCGCGAGCCGCTCGGCGTCGTCGGGCTGATCGTGCCGTGGAATTTTCCGATCGCGATCGCGAGCTGGAAGCTCGGGCCTGCGCTCGCCTGTGGGAACACGGTCGTGCTGAAGCCCGCCGAACTGACGCCGCTGACCGTGCTGCGCCTCTCCGAGCTGGCACTCGAGGCGGGATTCCCCGAGGGCGTCCTCAACGTGCTGACCGGATCGGGGTCGGTGGTCGGGAAGCGGCTGGTCGAGCACCCGGACGTCGCCAAGATCGGCTTCACCGGCTCGACCGAGGTCGGCCGGGGAGTGATGCAGGGTGCTGCCGAGACGATCAAGCGCGTCACGCTCGAGCTGGGCGGCAAGTCGGCGAACGTCGTCTTCGCGGACGCGGATCTCGAGGCGGCCGCGGCGTCGGCTCCGTACGCGGTGTTCGGGAACGCCGGCCAGGACTGCTGCGCCCGCTCGCGGATCCTCGTCGAACGGAGCGCCTACGACCGGTTCCTGGAGCTGCTGATCGAGCGTGCGGCCGGCGTGAAGCTCGGCGATCCCGAGGACGACGCGACCGAGATGGGGCCACTGATCTCGGCGGATCACCAAGAGAAGGTGTCGTCCTACGTGGACGGTAACGTTGCCTTTCGTGGAAACACACCCGGCACGCGCGGCTTCTGGTTCCCCTGCACGCTCGTCGAGGCGACGAACGACGACCGCATCGCGCGCGAGGAGGTGTTCGGCCCGGTCGCCGCCGTGATCCCCTTCGAGGACGAGGCCGACGCGGTTCGCATCGCGAACGACACGCCGTACGGGCTCTCGGGGTCGGTCTGGACCCGGGACGTGGCGCGGGCCTTCCGGATGGCGCGGGCGGTGGAGGCCGGCGTCCTCTCTGTCAACTCGAATACGTCTGTCCGGGTCTCGACGCCCTTCGGCGGCTTCAAGCAGTCCGGGTTCGGTCGGGAGCTCGGGATGCATGCCATGGAGGGCTACTCCGAGCTCAAGAACGTCTACGTCGCCACCGAGGACGCCTAAATGGTTGAGGCCACGATCTTGCGCGTCCGGATGCGCGATCTGGCGCGTCTGGGCCGCGCACGCACCGGCCAACGGCCCGCAAAGCGGCCCGTCACCCGGTGCGTGCGCTTCGCGCCGTCGAGTCGTCACCGATGCTGGGAGCATCGGCAACGCCTCGCCGCCGCGCCCCAGAGCGGCCAGCTCGCGCCCCGAACCTGCAACCTCATGGCATCACCCATCTAGCGCTCGATGGGCCGACTCGACGGCAAGGTCGTGGTAATTACCGGTGCCGGCGGCGGCATGGGCCGCGATGCGGCGATCCTTTTTTCGGAGGAGGGTGCGAGCGTCTGCGCCGCCGACCTCGACCTCGAGGCGGCCGAGCAGACTTCGTCGGAGGCGCGCGACGCATTCGCCCATCAGGTCGACGTGTCCGACGAGGACAGCGTCCGGACGATGTTCGCGGCGGCTGCGGAGCGGTACGGCGGGATCGACGTCCTCTACAACAACGCGGGGATCTCGCCGGCGGACGACGACTCGATCCTCGAGACCGA
>JBKKAR010000048.1:0-12482 GCA_046714355.1 Gaiellaceae bacterium
CGGCCCGCGCACCGGAGACCCCGAATGCGCGCGTGGTGACCGGCCCGCTGTGCGATCTGCTCCCGTCGGGCGACGACCCGGGAGCGCCGGCGTCGCTCGTGGACGACCCCGCCGACGTGGCGCTCCAGTGGATCCCGGTGCTGACGACGTTCGAGGCCGCGGTGCGCGCCTCGGGGCTGGCCCGTTACCTGCGCAGAGCAGACGGCGTCACGATCCTGGCGCCCACCGACGACGCGTTTGCGGCCGCGTTCGATCGGCAGAGGCTCGACGATCTGCTGCTGTCGCGACGGCGCGAGCTACGGGCCCTCCTCGAAGCCCACATCGTCGACGGGAGCCTCTCGCTCGCTGCCCTGCGCGACGCCGGCAGCGTGACCACGCTCGCCGGCGACAGGCTCACCGTCGCGCCGGCGGGCGCCATGGCGCGGTTCGGCGACCGCGCCACGACCGTGTGCGCCGACTACGACGTCGCCAACGGCAGGATCCACGTCATAGGCGGCGTGCTCCGCTAGACCCTCCTAGCAGGCGACCCGCTGCGCGGCGACCATCGGCTCGGCGGCCTGCCCGTCGAGAAGCAGCGGGACCAGCCCGCGCTGGGGCTGGTCCATCGGCACCCAGTAGTCGTTGCGCCCCTTGCGGTGGGCTACCTTGAAGCCATGGGCGACGAGGCGGTCGCCCACCGGCCTCCCGACGGGTTGCGGCCCCGAGTACTGCTGCTCGCTGAGCACGTAGCCACACGGCGGGGGGTCGAGGATCTGCCCCGGCGTGGGATTCTCGTCCGGCGGCGGGCTCTCGCCCGGATGCGGTGCCGGGAAGGCCGGGATGGGATACGAGCCCCGGAACACGATCCGGCCGGTATTCGAGGTCTGGAACGCGATCGACTCCTCAATCGCCAGCGCGATCGCGGGCTGATTCGCGAGCTGGTAGTCGAGGAACTGCTGGTAGGTGTACAGGGCCGAGTAGGTCTTGCGCCGGCGGTTGTTGGGCGCGTTGGTCTCGTTCGGCCGCGTCGCCCCGCCCGCGCTGCGCGCCTCCAGCAGCGAGCCGACCATGTTCTTCAGGCCCATCGTGTTGCGCAGGATCGTCTCCTGGCTGAGCCCGACCGCGCCGCCGTTCTGGCAGCCATACGGGCAGTACCACCAGCCGTCGCCCGAGCCGTGCTCGTACAGCCAGTCCTCGATCATGCTCCGCGACTGGTCGAAGATCGACCGCGCGACGTTCAGGTGCCGGGGCGGCAGCACGGGCAGGTCGCCGGCCCGGCTGTTGCCGAACTCGTGCCCGTCGAAGGCCGCCTCCGCGCGATAGTCGCGCAGCATCTGGACGAACGCGAACGTCTCGGGCTGGCGGATCAGCGAATAGTCGCGGTTCAGGTCCTGGCCGGTGGAGTTGCCACGCGTGTTGGCAGCGCGACCGTCGCCGTTGATCGTCGGGACGATCAGCACGGTCGTGCTCGCCAGAATGTCGAGCGTGCGCGGGTCGGCGGCGAACGCCAGCTCGCGGGCCATGATCAGGCACGCCTCGCGGGACGACGGCTCGTTTCCGTGCACGTTGCAGTTGATCAGCGCCGCCGTCGAGCCGGCGACCGCCCTGACGTTCCGCGGCGGGGTCGGGTACCCGATGATGAACATGTTGATCGGCCGGTCTTGGACCGTGCGGCCGATCTCCACGACCCGCACGCGGTCGCTGGCGGCGTCGAGCGCGGCGGTGTAGGCGTACTCGTTCACGTCGCTGGTGAACTGCGCCGCCTGGGTCAGCTCCCACTGCGTGCGCAGGTTCTCCCCGGGCACGGCCGGGTCGCCCCACTGCGGCAGCGTCGCGTCGAACACCGGGGCCGAGAACGGGTGCTCCGTCGTGCCGCTGCGCGCACGGACCCGCCACTGGAAGCGATCACCGGGATTGAACCCGGCATCCGCGAAGGTTGGGGAGTCGGGCGTGACCGTGCGGTTCGGCCGCCACACGCCCACGATCGCCGCCGGGCCGGTCGGCACGTCGTCGGGGGTCCGCTCGATCTGGTAGTCGGTCGCGCCTGCCACGGAGTCCCAGCTGAGCGAGGCGAAGCCGTCCGCATGCTCAACGGCCACGCCGGTGACCTGATTGGCCCCCTGGGCGAGGGCCGTTCCGGGTAGAAACGAGGCGATCAGCCCCGAGGCCAGCACGGCCACCAAACGCAGTCTTCCAGTCACGGTTCCTCCCCCGGGTGCGTTGCCAGCGTCGTGCATCTTCTACCGCCTCGCCGGCCAGGTCAAGTGCGGTTGAGGTACCTGGGAGGTCGTCGCGTCCGTGTCCTGCATCTAGCCTTTTGCCCCTGGCGGGGCCGGTCGGGACACTCCGCACTCGTCTACGCTCCCCCGGCAGTGAGCCGCCGCGGCATCCGCTTTCTGACGCAGGAAGTCGTCACCGAGGTCGGCCTCGACGAGCTCGAGGCTCTTCGCGACGAGCTCCGCAAGATCGTCGACGGCGCACCGCGCCTCGCCGTCGCCGCAAAACTCGTTGACAGGCTCGACTCCCTGACGAGCGCTGCCACGTTTGAGCCGCACCCCGGCGAGCGATTCGCGCTCCTGCGGGCGACCGACCATCTCCAGAATCTCGGCCACAAGGGCGAGCTGCTCACGCTTCGCGGGCGGCTCATCGGCACCGGCGACGCCGGCTGGATCGCCTACCGGCTCCGCTTCCCCGACGCGCGACCACCGCAGGACTTCACGAGCTACTCCCTCGCGTACGAGGTCGGCGATCGAGTCGTCACGCCGGGGAAGGACGAGCTCCGAATCATCGGCGTCGACGAGGGCGACCCGCCCGAGCTCGTGGTCGATGACTGGCGACCTGGCTCGTGACGTCGTTGGCGAGCGGTCGCCTTCGCCGTTGGCTCCCAGCCCGGCCAGAGCGCCATCGTCGAGCGTGAGCCGATGAGCGGCGCGCAGTGGCTCACGATCGCCGGTCTCGCCTTGACGCTCACCGGCGCAGCGATTCTCTCGTTCGCGGACCTGCGAGGCGGCCGTCGCACGACATACGCCGACCTTGGGCGCGGCCTGCCGCGCCTCGAGGCGCGATTCGAGGCGCGGCCTGCCGCGCCTCGAGGCGCGATTCGCCTTCCCGCTCATCGCGATCGGCTCCGCGCTCCAGATCGCCGGCGTCGCGACCTCCTGAGCTAGAGCCTGACTGGCGCGCGGCTGGCGCGCACCAAACGATTTGCAGGTGTTTCGCCCCGCTCACCGGTTGCGGAAACCGGCAACTCGGGCCAGGCCTTGCCCGGCCCTCTCAGCGCCGAACGGTCGACCGCGCGCACCCCTTGAATCGATCTTGTAACAGTTGTAACGTGACCGCAGAATGGCCGTCCAGAGAGGCCGAACGATTCGTCGCCTGAGTCTCGCAGTGCTGTCTGCGGCTGCTCTCCTCGTCGTGGGAGTTTCAGCAGGGGGCGGCGGCGCATCCGTGCAATCGGTTGGCACGCGCCCGGCGACCAGCGTTCAAATAGGCAAGACGATCACGGTCAATAACAGGTCGTACCTCGTTGTGAATGTGCTGACGGCGCTCAGTTACGTCCCCAACTCGACGATCAAGAATGTAGCCAGGCTCGTTCGGTTGTGCAGAGCGGCGAGGGCGTTTGGCATGGTCGCTTTCCGCCCACTCGAGGTTGGCGCCGTTGCATGGCTACCAAGAAATCCCCTGCGCTGCTTGGAGGTGACAGGCGGTGGGCCAGGGGTCGCCTGTCTGCAAGGCCGCAAGAACTCCGACTGGTTCTTCGTCATCGCAGGCACCAGCGAGCGGATCTGTGCACATCTCTCCACGCAAGTCCCAGGGGGTTGGCGCGCCCGCGCAAGCGGACCGTCTTCAGGCGGACGCTTCACCAACGGCAGCGACCTGCTCGTAAAGTGCCAAACCATGCGCCGGGGAAACCTTTGGGACTTCGTTGTACGCCCTGTTGCCGTCAGCAGCCTTCCCGTATCCAGGAACCCCGACTGGATCTTGGACAACTACGTCCCAACCGGACGCGACTGGCTGCCCGGAGTACCCTGGTGTAACGGCGTCAGCCTCTTCTTTGGGTGATTCTTCCTCATCGCGCATGATGCGCGGTTCTCCCTAGGCGGCTCTACGTCTAGACCGTTCGGGCGGCTGCTTGGTCGAGCCAGCGTTCGAGATCGCGGATGGCGACGAGCTTGCGGCGGCCGCGGCGGACCCAGCGGAGCTCGGGCGCGACGTGCTCGTCGAGGAAGTCTCGCGAGACGCCGAGCGCCGTCGCTGCCTCGTCGGGCGAGAGCGCCAGACGCAGCGGCGGTGACGCCGACCTCGTCGGAGCCGCGCTCACGAATCGCCTCCGGCTTCGAGCTCGGCATCGGCCGGCCCGAGCTCGAGGAGACCGGCCGTGGCTCCCTTGAGCTCCTCGAGGAATTCCCGCTGCCGCCCCGGTTCGACGTAGCGGACGGCGACGGAGAATGCGGCCGAGAGAACGAGCCGAACCTCCCGGACCTCGATCCGGTCGGTCGCCTCCCCGATGAGGAGTTGCTCGGCTCGGATCAGGTTCCAGAGGTCCGAGACCTTGACCTCAGCGTCTCCGAGATCGAGCCGACGCTCGAGCTCGCTCTTCGCCTTGTCGATCAGTGCGAGCGTCCGCGCGAGCTCGCGGACGATCCTCGTCTCGGCCTGACGCCGCGCAGCCTGAAGCTGTAAGTCCATCCACTCCTCCGTCTGCGGGACCGGACGGCTTCCGCGATCCGACGCGACCGACGTCCTCTCCGTGTCTCGTGCCGGTTCAGCGGGCCACCTACGATCCCGTCGTGATCGTGGCGGCCGTCGTCCAGTTCTACTTCGAGCACTTCCTGCCGCCGGATGACTCGTGGCCAGAAGTTTTCACGATCGACTTCGAGGATTATCTCGTCAACATCGAGCCTCGACGATCCGGTGACCAGCTTTTTCCGGAGGAGATCGACAACACCCTTGCGTCTTCCGAGCTGAGATTTGAGCCGTTGAATCGTCCTGGCGGCAGGATCGTGTTGCGGATGACCGACCGGATCCTCGACCGGATCAAGGCGACCGTCGTCAAGCGCGACGTCGAACGCAACGAGAACGGCTTGCTGCCTGACGGCCTAGAGAAGGATTTCTTAGATGTCGCCGTCGAGGCGATCGACATGATCTGCTCGCACCTTCGCGTCCTGAGTGACGCGCTTTTCGTCGGCGGCGTACGCCGCGAGTACCGCCTCGAGGACCGGCAGTTCTATGTCATGTCTCCACATACGATCACATGGTTCGGCGGCGACGATGAAACGGACATGGATCCGCTCGGGATCTATCCGGGCGGCGTCAATGCGACCGCTTCATCGGGGGCAATCCGCTCCCCGGAGCGTGGCAGAGTCGCCTTCGATCGATTGAACGCGAGCCTCACGGCGCATGGGTCTGAGCCTCCCCTCCCGGACAGCCTGCTCGTCAGCGCTCAGGAACGGCTGACGCAGCTTCTATTGCGCGAGGCGGTCGTCGCGATGGCTACCGCGTGCGAGGTCGCCTCTGACCAATACCTCGACCGGACCGGGCGCGCAGATGACGCCGGCGTCCGGGGGATCCTGAACGACCGCAATCTGTCGTTCGCGGAGAAGCGCTTGGACTCCCTGCCGCAGCTCGTGACCAACCGGTCGTTTCGCAACGAGCACAACACCGACTTCCAAGACGTCCAGCGTCTCTATCGGACGCGGAACGCGGTCGCGCACTCGGGCGAGCTCAGGTACTCGGAAGACGGCACAACCGTCAAGGTTGACCAGCGGGTCGCGTACTCGTTGCTCTTGGCCGCCCACGAGGCGGTTGACTGGCTGCAACAGCTCTAGCGGAGCGAGCGAGGGGGTCATGCGCGGACGATCCGGACATGGGGGCACGTCTGACCCTGACCATGGAGGAAACGGTTCCGGGCGCTTCCCGCTTGCGCAGAAGGCCTGAATGGCCCCGGAGGAGTCGAACCTCACGTTGGGTCCGCTTGCACTTCCGCTTGCGGCCCCCGCGATTCGACGCCGATCATGACAACGAGAAGTCCGTCTGAGCGGGTCTTTTACTGTACTCCCCGGGTTGGACTCGAACCAACAACCCTCCGGTTAACAGCCGGATGCTCTACCAATTGAGCTACCGGGGAACGCGGCAGCGGCGAGCGCATGATAGCGACGGGCGGGCCGATCCTCTTCGAGCACATTCGACCCCAGACGCGTGAGGGGGCGGGTATCTTCCCGCCCCCTCATCTGCGTCGAGATCAGCCTGTGAACGGGGGCCGAACCGGCTGCCCGCCGCGGCTCAGCAGGAGCCGAACGACCGTTCCGCGCCGGACTCGGCGGCCGTCCGGGACCGACTGGCCGATGACCCGGCCGGGTGCTGCGGTCGCCGAGTACCGGCGACCCATGACGACCGCTTTGCAGCCTGCCCGCGTAATCGCCCGCCGTGCCTCGCGCACCGTCTTGCCTTTCACGTTCGGGACGTTGCAGCGCGGTGCTACCGCAGGCGGCCGCTGGACGGGCGGCGGCTGCGGAGCCGGAGGTGGAGGTGGAGGCGGCGGAGGCGCCTGGAAGAGCCGCTCGTACGCTCCGGTGTCGCAACCCGCACCCTGAGGCCTCGTCGTCCCACGCTGGTCGGTCGCCGGGCAACTCTGGCCGCCGGCCGCCGTGTCGATCGCCGGGCTGCCCACGAGCAGCTCGTGCGTCTTCGTCGGCCCGCCGTTGTCCGCGAGCAGACTGAGAAGGGCGTTCGTGTTCTTGAGGTCGCCGGCCGCGTTCAGCGCACACGTGTCGGCGCTTTCGAGGTTGTCCCCCTCGGAGACTGGCGTCTGTCCCCCGCAGTTGGACACCACGAGTGCTCGGTCGTCTGCTTCCTCGGCCGTGTTGCCGGCCAGGATCGTGTTCATCGTCCGGACCGTTCCGGCCAAGGACGTGAACTCGACGCCGGGCTCATTGAAGATGCCGCCCCCCGATTCGATCTCAGATTGGCGCGCGTTCGCGGTGTTGCCCGTAACGGTGCTGTGGTTCAAGTTCACCGTCGGAACGGGCTCCGCGTCGAGGAACCCCGGGTTCCCCACGAAGAGCCCTTCGTTGTAGATCCCGCCGCCGGAGCTGCGTGCGACGTTCCCACTGATTGTCGAGTTCACGATCGTCATGACGGCCCGCGTCACCGTCTCGCCGTGCAGGAAGGTGCCGTCGTTCGCGTTATAGATGCCACCGCCGGTGTCGGTCCGGGGTACGAGTGCCGTCGGCTCGATCTCTTCGGGTTGATCGAAGTAGCCGTTGCCCGACACTGTGCTCCGTTCGAGCCGGAAGATGCCGCCGTTCCAGATGCCGCCGCCGCTGGCCTCGATGCCCGCGAAGTTCCGTGAGATCGTGCTGTCGGTGACCGTCGCCTCGGCGTCGGCCTCGTTGTAGATGCCGCCGCCGTGGTCGTCCGACTCGTTCAGATCCAGGACGACCCGCGACAGCGTGACGCAGGAGTTTTTCAATGAACTTCCGGCTAGGCCAGCTCTGCGACCTCCTCCCGGATCTCGAGCAGTTTCTGCTGCAGCTCTGACGTCTCCTCGAGCGACGCATCATTGAGCCGCCGGCGGAGATAGCGCTCCCGGAGGTTGAGGAGAAGCTGCTTCGCGGTGGCCTCGTTGATCCCCTCGGTCGCGGCGACGGCATCGAGCTCGGCAAGCGCCGGGATGATCTCGTCGGCGCTCGCTTCCTCGAGCACGACTGCCCGAAGCCGGCGGTGGAGGTCGCTGTCGAAATGGTCGGCCGGGATCTTCCGCAGCGCCTCGGCGAGGAAGGGGAACGCGATGCAAGCCGCGAGCACGTCCCGTTCCAGCCGGTCGCCGGCATCCATGACCCTGCGCGAGACCGGAGCCGCCCTCATCGTCGACAGGGCGCTCTGGAGCTGAATGGTCATGCCAAGCTCGTCGTTCGCCTCCCGCCACGCCTCGTGGCGCTCGGGCGAGTCGGGGACGCTGTTCAGGAACGACTGAACCCGCTCGTAGGCCGTCTGGCGATCCGGGGCGCCCGCGCGCTCGAGCCGTGCGCGGTAGCGCACGTAGCTCTCCGCCTCCTGAAGCCGGTCCACGAATCCGTCGACCGCGTCGGCCGGGTCCAGTCCCGGAGGAAGCGTCACGACACGGACATCGAAGCCCTGGGCCACGGCGAGCTCCATCCCCCGAAGCGTCGCGGCCTCCCCCGCTGCGTCGGAGTCGAAGCAAAGGTAGAGCTGACGGGTGAGCCGGGAGAGCTCTTTCAGCTGCTGCTCGGTGAGGGCGGTCCCCATCGAGGCGACGACCGGCTCGAGGCCTGCTTGGCGCAGTGCAATGACGTCAGTGTTGCCCTCGACGACGATCGCCCGCTCCTGTTTGGCGATCGCGGTTCGCGCGAGGTTGAGCCCGTAGAGGATCGCCGATTTGTGGAAGAGCTCACCCTCGGGCGAGTTCACGTACTTGCCGCGCAGCGGGTCGTCCTCCCGGAGCTTGCGCGCCTGAAAGCCGACGATCCGGCCGCGCGCGTCGGCGAGCGGAAACATCAGGCGCTGCGGGAAGTAGTCGTTGCCCCGGGCGTTCGTCAGGCCGGCGCCTCGCAGCTCCTCGCGCGTGAAGCCCTTCTGCTGGGCCTTCTGTGCGAGCCCAGTCCCCGGTGAGAGGCCGAGCCGGAACTCACGACAGATTGGTTCGCCGAGCCCGCGGCCCTCGAGGTACTCCCGCACGGGCGCACCCGCGGCCGTCTCCCAGAGATGCCGCTCGTAGAACGATGCCGCCTGATCGAGCGCGGCGTGGAGTCGGTCGCGCCGCTTCCGCGACTCCTCGACCTGCGGCGACGACTCCTCGTACTCCAGTGGAACGCGGAAGCGTTCCGCCAGCCACTCCACCGCCTCGACGAAGTCCAGCTGCTCGGTTTCCCGGACGAATGTGATCACGTCGCCGCCCTTGCCGCAGCCGAAGCAGTGGTAGAGCTTGTCGACCGGGTTGACGGAGAAGCTCGGCGTGCGCTCCTCGTGGAAGGGGCAGCGGCCGGAGTAGCGTGAACCGATCTTGCGCAGCTGCGTGCGGCCGGAGACGACGTCGACCATGTCGGCCGCCGCGATCACTTGCTGCTTCGACTCGTCCTTGATCCGCGCCACTTAGTGCCCCTCCAAGCAATACACGCCTGCTTCTGGCCCGCGATCACGCAGCGGCAGAGCCGACTCTCCTCCTCGCCAAGGCTGACCAGCCTTGGCTCGTCCGAGTGCGCGCTCTAGCTTGGTGCTCGCGACCCAGAAGCGGGGCAGCATTACCTGAAAGGGCACTAGAGCCGCTCCGCGTAGGCGAGAGCGAACCGGTCGGTCATCCCCGCAACGTGGTCGGTGATCCGCTGACCAAGGTCGCCGGGGCCGGGCGGGATGTCCTCCGGATGCTCGGCGAGGTGCACGAACACACGCGCGACCACCTCGCGCGCCCGTTCGTGCTGGGGCTCGGTGTGCGGCCCGAGGTAGACGCGGTCGAACATGAAGGTACGGAGCGCGAGCATCGCCGTGCCCACCTCCTCGCTCTGACGGATGTCGCCCTCCCGCTGCGAGGTCTCCACGAGGTCGTGGACCAGCGCGTCGATCCGACGCGAACCCGATTCTCCGAGAAGCTCGAGCTCCGGACGCGGTAGCTCGTCCTGACTGAGGACGCCCGCCCGGATCGCGTCGTCGATGTCGTGGTTGATGTAGGCAACCCGGTCGACAATACGGACGATCCTGCCTTCGAGCGTGTCCGGCTGATCGGGGCCGGTGTGATGAAGGATCCCGTCCCTCACCTCGCCCGTGAGATTCAGGCCCTGCCCGTCCTTCTCGAGCACGTCGACAATGCGGAGCGAGTGCTCGTTGTGGCGGAATCGCCGCCCGAAGCGATCCTGCAGCTGCGCGTCGAGCGCCTCCTCGCCGGTGTGACCGAACGGCGTGTGCCCGAGGTCGTGGCCGAGTCCGATCGCCTCGACCAGGTCCTCGTTCAGGCCGAGTGCGCGGGCCACGCCGCGCGAGATGCCGGTCGTCTCGATCGTGTGCGTGATGCGAGTGCGGAAGTGATCCCCGCCCGGATCGATGAAAACCTGCGTCTTGTTGCGCAGCCGCCGGAAGGCCTTGGAGTGGACGATGCGGTCCCGGTCGCGCTGGAACGGCGTGCGGAGCCCGCACGGCTCTTCATCGCGCGCCCGTCCGCGAGATTCGTACGAGCGCACTGCGAGCGGTGAAAGCGAGCGTTCCTCGTGCTCGCGCACGCGCGCTTCGAAGGCTTCGGCAACGCGTCCGGCCAACTCCGTCATCCGACCGCCAAGGCTAGTGCGTCACCCGGCGGCCGCGAAGTGTCCGGCGGGACCCACCCACCACCCCCCACCCTCCCTGGGGATTGGGTTGGGATTGTCACGCTAGACCACTCCGGCCGGCGGGTGTGCGACGGTTCCGGGCCGAAAGAGTGACAACGCCTCCACAGGTCGCGCTCAGACGATGATCGGGACCGTTCCGCCGTCAGCGCTCCAGGCCGCACCGGTGACGTACGACGCGCGGTCGGAGCAGAGAAAGGCGATCACATTCGCCACCTCCTCGGGCTCCGCGAGCCGGCCGATCGGGCGGCCGGCGCCGACCGCCGTCAGGACCTCCGCCCGAGTCTTCCCAGTTCGTTCGGCCTGCTGGTCGGCAAGTCCGCCGGCGCCGAGCCACGCCTCTGTCGCAGTCGGCCCGGGTGCGACCGCGTTGCACCGTACGCCGTCCGAGGCGTACAGGTCTGCGACGAGTCGCGAGAGCGAAAGCACGGCTGCCTTCGTGACGGAATAGTTCGGCATCGACGTCGACGGCCGCTTCCCTGCGGTCGAGGAGACGTTCACGATCGAGCCTCGCCCCCGCGTCCGCATCTCGGGGAGAGCTGCCCGGATCGACCGCACGTAGCTCATGACGTTGAGCTGCCACATCTCGTCCCACTGGCGATCGGCGAGCTCCTCGAACGACGCCTGATAGGCAACCCCGACGTTGTTGACCAGGCACTCGACGGGCCCGAGCCTTTCACGTGCCTCGTTGAACAGCGTTTCTGGGGCGGCCGGCTCTGCGAGGTCGCACACGATGCCGAGCTCGGCACCAGCCGCGCTCCGGGCCTCCTCGACCCGTTCGGCATCGCGACCGACGACGACGACGGTCGCTCCCTCCGTCGCAAGGAGTCTCGCCGTCTCGAGTCCGATGCCTCCCGTGGACCCGGTCACGACACAGACACGGTCGCGAAGGCCGAGATCCATGGCCCAGTAGCGTACCGCCGTGACCACGATTCTCCTGGCCCGCCACGGCGAGAGCGACTGGAACCGAGCCAAGCGATGGCAGGGACATGCCGACCGACCGCTCACCGAGTTGGGACAAGCGCAGGCGCGCGAGCTGGCCGACCGGCTCGCCGAGACGGAGCTCAATGCGGTCTACTCGAGCGACCTTCAGCGGGCCTATGAGACTGCGGAGATCGTTGCCCGCAAGCAGAGGCTCGACGTCACGCCGCTGCCTGAGCTTCGCGAGGTCGATGTCGGCTCGTGGTCAGGGCTTACCCGGTCCGAGGCCGAAGGGCGTTACCCGGACGCCTACCGCCACTGGACGGCGGGCGGCGAGGGTTGGCAGGACGGCGAGACCTACGAGGAGTTGAGCGTGCGCGTCGTCGGCGCGATCCAGAGGATCGCTGCGGAGCATCCCGGGGAGCGGGTGCTCGTGGTCGCCCACGGCGGCTCGGTCCGGGCGATCCACGCGGCCGCCATGGGCGTTGACGTCCACACCTATCGGCGGATTCAACGGGTGGAGCCGAATGCCGCCCTCTCGGCGGTCTGCATCGAAGGGGGCCGATTCACCGAGTTCTGTCGACCGGAAGACCTCGACGAGTTCCTCGTGCGGGATCAGCAGCGGCGCCGCGAGGCGGCATCTCGACCGCCGACTCCGGCCGGCTGACACCCTGAATAGACTGACGCCGCCGTGGACGACTACACGAGCAAGTACAAGGGCGAGCAGATCGAGGTCGCGCTCTTCGGCGGTGACTACCAAGATGGGGTCCTGACCGCGTACTGCTCGGTGGACGAGGTTCCCCACATCGAGCTCAACGGCCACATCCTCATCCCGCTTCAGAACGTCGCTTCGCTGCACTGCACCAGCCGCTGCGACGCGCCCGAGCCCGACTGGCCGCCTCGCGGCCTGACCGAGGACGAGCGCGACGACGAGTCCTGAGCCGTGAGCCGTCGGCTGGCCGCCGCGGTCAACCTCGGCAAGACCTGGTCACTGCTTCTCGGCGCCTCGGCCCTTCTCGGCGGACTCGGTTGGCTCCTCGGCGGCTATCGCCTTTTTTCGATCTTCGTCTTTTCCGGGCTCCTGGCCGGGACGGCGCTCTACTGGTACGCCGACCGAGTGGTGCTCGGAATGGTCGGCGCCCGGGAGCTTCTGCAGACGGAATCGCCGATCCTGCACGCTGCTGCCGAACGCATGGCGATCCGCGCGAGAACCCCGCTCCCAAAGCTGTATCTGATTCGTGACGGACACCC
>JBKKAR010000049.1:0-4084 GCA_046714355.1 Gaiellaceae bacterium
CGGTGTTCCCGTAGACCTGGGCGTCGTCGTAGAAGCCGAAGAGCATGCGCGAGGCACTCGTGCGCTGCGACGCCGAGTCGGCGTCGCGCGACGCGGATGCGGCGACGCCTCCTGCGACAAGGCTTAAAGCGAGAATCAGGGCGACACGTCTAAACACGAATTTGCTCCCTTCCTAGACTGGGCAACATGCGGCTGAGGCCCTCTTCGAGCTCGATTTCGGGAGCCCAGCCGAGAATCTCCTTGGCGCGCGTGATGTCTGGTTGTCGAATCTGCGGGTCGTCCACCGGGAGCGCCTCGTGCACGATCTCGCTCCTGGACTCAGTTACCCGGATCACCGTTTCCGCAAGCTCGAGAATAGTGAACTCACCGGGATTCCCCAGGTTCACGGGCGTGTGCTCCCCGCTGGTCGCGAGGAGATAGAGCCCGCGAATCAGATCGTCGACGTAACAGAAGCTTCGGGTCTGTGAGCCCTCGCCGAAGACGGTGAGCGGCTTGTGCTCGAGGGCCTGGCGCATGAACGTCGGGATCGCGCGGCCGTCGTACGAGCGCATCCGCGGCCCGTAGGTGTTGAAGATCCGGACGATGGCGGTGTCAACGCCCTGCTGGCGGTGGTACGCCATCGTCATCGCCTCGGCGTAGCGTTTCGCCTCGTCGTACACGCCCCGCGGGCCGGTGGGGTTCACGTTGCCCCAGTAGGTCTCTGGCTGCGGGTGCACCTGCGGGTCGCCATAGATCTCGCTCGTCGAGGCGAGCAGGAAGCGGGCGCGCTTCCACTTGGCGAGCCCGAGCGCGTTATGCGTCCCGTACGAGCCGACCTTCAGCGAGTGCAGCGGCTGGCGCAGGTAGTCACTCGGGCTCGCGAGCGCCGCGAGGTGGAAGACGAGGTCGACGGGCTCGTCGACGTCGATCCGCTCGATCACGTCGTGGTTCAGAAACGTGAACCGCTCGTCCCTGATGTGCTCGATGTTCGCGAGGCTGCTCGACTCGAGATTGTCGATGCAGATGACGCGATGCCCCTGCGAGAGCAGGTATTCGCAGAGATGGGAGCCGAGGAACCCGGCTCCACCGGTAACGACCGCAGTAGCCATGAATCGGCCAGGGTATCCGCGATCTCGGCTGACCCAGGCGATCCTTACGAACGTTTTACGGCCGCGAAACCGCTGCTAACGCAAGTTTCTACCGCAGGTCCTTGTTCGACTCCAGGTCGAACCACATGGCGAACAGGGTGAACTGCGTCCCCGAGATCAGCAGGAGCGCGATCAGGGTCGCCGTGCCCGCCGTGATGTCGCCGCCGAGGAAGATCCGCTCGACGGCCACGAAGGCGCCGAGAGCAAGGCCCACCGTCGTCATCAAGATCCCGAGGGCGTAGAAGAAGACGAGCGGGTGGAAGTCCCGGATCACGTACTTCTCCCGCAGCCGCCAGAAGAAGCCTTTGAAGAGCAGCCAGGCGATCGAGGGAATCACGCTCGGGAGTCGGATGCCCGAACGCTCGCCGACGTTGTAAATCGGCCTCGACGGGAAATCCCGCACCCGCGCGTTCCAGACGTTCAGATGGACGAGCATGTCGTTGGGGAAGCCGTAGCGCGGGTAGATCCGGTCGAGGTCGAGCTGCTCCAGCAGCTGCCGCGAGACCGCCGTGTAGCCGGACTGCGAGTCGGCGACGTGCCAGTAGCCGGACGCGATCTTCGTCAGCATCGAGAGCACGGCGTTGCCGAGGTAGCGGTGCCGCGGCATCAGCTTCCAGGCCTGGCCGGTGAAGAGCCTGTTCGCCTTCGCGTAGTCGACTTCGCCGCGGGCGACGGCGCCGGCGAGGGTCTCGAGGTCCGCGGCGTCCATCTGGCCGTCGGCGGCCATCACCGCAGTTACGTCCACCCCTTCGTCGAGCGCTCGCTTGTAGCCGGTGACGATCGCTGCGCCCACACCACGGTTCCGGTCGTGGGCGATCACCTCGACGCGCGGGTCGCCGACCTCCCGGGCCCGCTCCGCGGTGGCGTCGGTCGAGTGGTCGTCGACGACGTAGACGCGGTCGACGAACGCAGGAATCTCGGCGAGCGTGCGGCCGATCAACGCCTCCTCGTCGTAGGCCGGGACGACAACCGCGACCCGCTTGCCGTCCAGCATCGGCTACGCGGTGCGGGGCCGGAAGCGCCGCTCGGCGGGCTCCCAGAGGATCGCCGCCAGAAGCCCGAGGATCAGGCCGATCGCCCCGCCGACGGCGAGCGAGCGCCCGACGCTCCGCGCCGTCGTCTTCCGGGCTGCCGCCCGCTCGACGATGCTCGGCTGCTCGACGTTCTCTGCGAGCGAGAGCGCCTGCTTCGCCTCGAGGAGATCCTGCTGAACGGTGGCGCGCGCCTGCTCGCCGAAGCCGATGGACGAGTTGAAGGTCGAGACGAGGAGGAGCCGCTCGCTCACGCCGATGCCGCGGTTCCCGAGCGCTTCCCGGAGCCCTTGCTGGGCGACCCCGAGCCGCCGGTCGATCTGCCCGAGCTCGCGCTCGTCGGAGGCGATGCGCTCCTGGATCGCGGAGATCTTGTCCTGGACGTAGGGAGAGACGTCCTCGACGACCTCCTCGGCAAGGAGGTTCGCCGCACGTGTGGTGGCGCGCGCGTTCTGACCGATGACCGCCACCTCGATCAGCGGTGTCGTGCCGACGACGGCGCGGCGTCCGGCCGGCGGCGAGACCTGCCTGCTCGAAACGTTGGCCCGCAACTTCGCCAGGTTCATGTTCGCTCGCCCGGCGACATCCCGCAGCACCCCCTCGCTATGGACGATTGCGTTAACGGTGCTCGGGTTCGTCGCCAGCCCGGGGACCGGCGCGCCGCCGCTCGGCGAGAACGGCTGGCCGAGATACAGCGTCGCTTCCGCCCGGTAGACGTCGCCGCCGCCGAGGGCGAGCGCGTAGCCGACGGCCAGGCCGAGCAGGAGTCCGAGGAGCGGCAGCCACCACCGTCGCCTGACGGCCTCCCACCAGCCGCGGACGTCGACCTCGCGCTCGGCGTCGAGATCGAGCTCGTCCGGCGTCGTGCGTCGCTCGGTCACTGTCATCCGGCCGGGACCCTAGCGAGGAGGTCGGCGTAGAGGCGCTCGTGCGCCTCTGCGCTCGCGCTCCACGAGAGGCCGCGGCGCGCCGCCTCCGTGCCGCGAAACGCGCGCTCCAGCGCAGCGGGGTCGTCCAGCAGCCGCCTGCACGCCTCGGCGAGCACGTCGGGATCGTCAGGTGGGACGACCAGCCCGGCGTCGAAGTCGCGAACCGTGTCGCCGAGAGCCCCGACGTCTGTGACGACCACGGGCCGGCCGTGGCCGAGCGCTGTCGCCAGAGCCCCGGACGCCGATTCCGTGCTTCGGTACGGAAAAACGGCGAGCGTCGCGGCCCGCATGAGCGTGTCGACCTCCTCCTGCGGCAAGTAGCCGAGCCGCCATTCGATCCGGCCCGCGACGCCCAGCTCGTCGGCGAGCGCGCGAATCGGATCGACGGACTCCAGCGGGTCCCCGGCGACGACGAGCCGAGCCTCCGGGATGTCGGCGAGCGCGCGGACCAACACGTCCAGGCCTTTGTAGCGGCGGATCAGGCCGAAGAAAAGCAGCGTCCGGCCGATCGGCGGCTCGAGCTCCGCGGCCGGCGGCGCGTCGAAGGTCCCGTGCGGGATCAGAACAACGCGTTCGGCCGGGATGCCGAACCGGGCGAGCTGCTCCGCTCCGCTCCGCGTGTGCACGACGATCCTGTCGAAGGCGCCGTAGACGGCACGGCGCTGTCGCTCGTCCGCTTCGCCAGAGTGCGGCAGGACGTTGTGCGCCGTCAGCACCACGGGCCGGTCGCGGCGCAGGCGGCTCACCCAGCGGAGGTCGTAGCGGGGCAGCATGAGCCACTGGACGTGAACGACCTCCGGGGCAGTTCGGTGGATCCGCCGGACGAGTCGCAGTACGCTCGGTAGGTACTCCGCGCCCTTGAGCGCGAAGCGCAGCGGCGAGCGAGGCGAGCGCCGCAGGAGCCTGCCGCTCAGCGGCAGGAAGAGCTCCACCCGCTCGTAGCCGTCCGGCGCCGGCGAGTCCGCGAACGCGAACGGCGACGTCACGAGCTCCACCT
>JBKKAR010000050.1:0-17360 GCA_046714355.1 Gaiellaceae bacterium
GGAGCGCTCGCTGAGCGCCTACGGCTTACCGCGGCGCCCGTGGGAGGCGCCGCTCGAGTACCTGGGCCGCGTCCTCTCCGAGCTGACCGGGACCGGGACCGCCGCCAGGCGCCTGACGGGGTTGTTCGAGCGCGCGAAGTTCAGCGAGCACTCGATCGACGCGGCGATGAAGGACGATGCGATCGCGGCGGTAGTAGCCGTGCGCGACGAGCTGAGGGCGCTGACCGTCACATGACTCGACAGCTTCTTCCCATCGTCGGCTTCGGCTTGCTGGCAACGCTTGGCGTCGTGATCGCGCTGATCGTCGCTCCGGACCGCCGAGACGTCTTCCTCGATCTCTACGTGCTCGCGCTCGGAGGGATCGCCGTGATCCGGCTCCTCGGCCTGACCCGGAGACGTAGGGCCCCGGGCGAGCGCTCGGAGTTCGACGACGCGCTGCGGCTGACGGTCTCGAAGGCGACCCGAATCGCCGAGCGGGACAAGCTCGCGCGGGAGGTCGGGCTCGGCACCCAGACGGCCTTCACCGGGTGGTGGGTTGCTCCTCGAAGCTGCCGGGGTAGGCGCGGCTGTCGCTCTCGCCGCCGCCGTGCTCGCGCTCAGTCGCCGCGCTGCCTGAGCATCGCGAGACTCGTCAGCGCAACCCAGGCGGCGAAAGCGGCGAGCGCCACTTCCTCAAGGGACACTGCTGCAAGAACCTGCAGCGTCGCGGCCACCAGCCCCGCGTAGGCGACAGGGCGCGGAAGCGCGCCGGTGGAGAGAATCCCCGCAGCGGCGGCCACGAGCACAGTGGCCGCCGGGAAGGCAAGGAGCATCGTCAGGTCGGAGTCCTCGATCGAGACCGCGACGAGCGCGGCGGCAGCCAGGACGGAACCGGCGATCACCGTTGTCGCCGAGAACGCGCCGGCCTCGCCCTCCTCCCGCCTGAGCGTCGCGCGCAGGGCTCCGAGGAAGACGATGAAGAGCGAGATCGCCGCCCCGCCCACGACGAGATCGAGCGCCTCCGGTACATTCGCGGCTGCCATGGCGCAAGTCTTGCCTGACGAGCGCGAGCTGCGCCGCGTCATCGGCGACGGGGAGAGCATCCCCGACGGCGAGGTCGAGGGGCTCGACGAGAACGATCTGATCGAGCTCTACCGCGGGATGAACGCGTTGCGCACCTACGACGAGCGCTCCGTCGTGTATCACAGCCAGGGCCGGATCGGCACCTACGCGATCTTCTGGAATCACGAGGCGATGCAGGTCGGCTCCGTCTACGCCCTCGAGCGGGACGACTGGATCTTCCCGAGCTACCGGGAGTCTGCGATCGGCCTCCTGCGCGGCATGCCGGTCTCGACGATCCTCTCGTGGTGGCGCGGGCACCCGTCCGGCTGGTGGAACCCGCTCGACTACAACCTCGCGTCGATCTGTGTCCCGATCGCGACGCACGTGCCGCACGCGGCCGGCCTGGCTTGGGGCAAGAAGCTCCGCGGCGAGCGCACTGTCTCGATCGCGTATTTCGGCGACGGCGCCACCTCGGAGGGCGCTTTCCACGAGGGCGCGAACTTCGCCGGCGTCATGAAGGCGCCAGCGATCCTCTTCTGCAACAACAACGGCTGGGCGATCTCGACGCCGGTCACGTCGCAGACAGCCGCTGAGACACTCGCGGACAAGGCGGTCGGGTACGGGATGCCGGGCGTGCGGGTGGACGGCGGCGACGTGCTGGCCGTCTATGACGCCACGCGCCAGGCTGTCGAGCGGGCGCGGGCGGGCGAGGGCCCAACCTTCATCGAGGCCGTCACCTACCGCACGGCTCCGCATGCCACGGCCGACGACCAGGCCGCGTACATCGACCTCGAGCGGGTCGAGGAGGAGAAGAAGAACGAGTGCCTTGGCCGCTACGAGCGCTACCTGCGCCGGCTCGGCGTGCTCTCCGACGAGCGAGCGGAGGAGATCCGCGGCGAGGCGCTCGAGCGGATGCGTGAGGGGATCGCGCAGGCGGAAGCGGAGCCGCCGGCCGACACGGAGCTCCTCTTCAAGCATGTCTACGTCAACCCGCCGGCCTCGTTTGACGAGGAACTGGCCGAGCTGCGGAGGCTCCGGGGTGAGTGAAAAGACCCTCGTGGAGGCGATCAACGATTGCTTCCACGTCGAGCTCGACCGTGACGAGAACGTCATGGTGATGGGTGAGGACATCGGCCGCGCCGGCGGCGTCTTCCGCGCGACGGCCGGGTTGCGCGACAGGTTTGGCCCGGATCGCTGCGTCGACACGCCGCTCGCCGAGGCCGGCATCCTCGGGACGGCGATGGGTCTCTGCATGGCGGGCTGGCGTCCGGTCTGCGAGATGCAGTACGACGCGTTCAGCTACCCCTGCCTCGACCAGCTGATCACGCACGTCGGCCGGTACCGGTGGAGGACGGGCGGCGGGATGGAATTCCCGGTCACGATCCGGATGCCATACGGCGGCGGCGTGCGGGCGCCGGAGCTCCATGACGACTCGCCGGAGGCGTACTACGTGCATACCCCCGGCGTGAAGGTGGCGATCCCGTCCACGCCGGCCGACGCCAAGGGCCTGCTGGCTGCGGCGATCCGGGAGCCGGATCCGGTCGTGATTCTCGAGCCGAAGCTTCACTACCGGACGATGCGGGGCGAGGTGCCGGACGGGGAGCACGTCGTCCCGCTCGGCGAAGCGCGGCTCGCGCGCGAGGGGACCGACATCACATTCGTCGCCTACGGGTCGATGGTGCCGCTCTGCGAGCAGGCGGCCGACGCTCTGGCCGGCGAGGCGAGCGTCGAAGTGCTCGACATCCGCTCGCTGAAGCCGCTCGACGAAGGCGCGCTGCTGGCGTCCGCGGCGAAGACGGGCCGGGTCGTGATCGTCCAGGAGGCGCCTCGGACCGCCGGCTTCGGCGCCGAGCTGGCGGCGATCTTGGCGGAGAAGGCGATCCTCGATCTCCGCGGGCCGGTGATCCGGGTGACGGGCTACGATGTCCCGTATCCGTACTGGCAGATCGAGGACGCGTACATGCCGTCGGTCGAGCGCGTCGTGGACGCGGCCCGCAAGCTGCTGACCTTCTAGTGACGCTCCACCGGCTGCCGCTCGAGCAGCGGAACCTGCACGGCCACTTCTCTCGTGAGCTCGAGCCCGTGCTCACCGTCGACCCGGGCGACTCGGTGGAGATCGTGACGCCGAACCACGCCTGGTACGTCGACCCGGACACGCAGATCGAGTCGCGCAACCCGGAGATCGACACCGGCCACGCACTCGCCGGGCCGATTGAGGTTCGCGGGTCCCGCGCCGGTCAGACCCTCGTCGTCCGCATCGACGAGGTCCGACCCGGGAGCTGGGGTGTGACCCACGGCGGGGAGGATCACACGGTCCACTGGGAGCTCGCGGCCGGCATCGGCCGCGCTCTCGGACGGGAGCTAGACCTTGCGCCCTTCCTCGGCGTCATGGGCATGCCGCCTCCGGAGCCGGGCGCCCACTCGACGGTCCCGCCGCGCCGCTGGGGTGGGAACATCGACTGCAAGGAGCTCGTCGCCGGCACGACTCTCTACCTGCCGATCCCCGTCGACGGCGCGCTCTTCTCCGCCGGCGACGGGCATGCGGCTCAGGGTGACGGCGAGGTCTCCGGCACTGCAATCGAGACGCCGGCCCAGGCGCGCCTGACGCTCGACGTCCGCGACGACCTGCCGCTCGAGTGGCCAATCGCCCGAACCGACGGCGCGTGGCTCGCGTTCGGTCTCGACGAGAGCCTCGGTCGGGCAGCGCGAATCGCCGTCGACGGGATGGTCGCGCTGATGGGCCGTGAGCTCGGCGTCACGGGTGGAGATGCGCTCGTGTTGGCGAGCGTCGGAGTCGATCTCCGCGTGACGCAGGTCGTGAACGGGACGCTGGGCGTCCACGCCGTCCTTCGGGACGACGCCTTCGGGTGAGCGAGCGGCTTCGGCTCTGGTTCGAGCGGGGCGAGTCGGGCTTCTACCTGCGGGATGCCGCGAGCGGCGAGCGGGTTCGCTGGGAGGACGAGCGGGTCCGCGTCGTGCCAGTGGCGGGTGTCAGCTACCGCGCCGAAGCGCTGCTCGATCCGTCGTTCGATCCCGGCCGTTCGCTCACGCTCGTGCAGGAGCCGGACAACGAGCACGACCCGAATGCCGTGGCGATCTGGAACGAGCAGCGGTCGCTGCAGGTCGGTTACGTCCCGCGCGACATCGCCGCCGAGCTCGCCGGTGACGAGCTGGCGATCTCGCTTTGGCGCGTGGATGGCGGGCTGCGCGTCCTCGTCGTCCCGGCAGATACCTGGGTCGGTCAGCCGCGAAGTTAGCCGCTCTTTGCGACTGTCTCGTGAGGTCGCGACTCGTTGGGAGTAACAAGACCTAGACGAAGGTCTAGGTTGAGTTTCGACCGTGCGCCGCACTCTGCGTTCGCCTCGGGGGGTTTTGCGGCCACTCCTCCTCTCGCACGTACTCGTGCTCGCTTTGGCGTCCGCCGGGTTCGAGGAGGCCGCCGGCGCAGCTGACAGCCAGTCCTTCACCGCGGTCGCGGACGCCTACGTCCAGTCGAACGTGACCGCGAACCGGGGAACGACGTCCAAGCTCAACATCGACGCTTCGCCCATAGCCCGCGGCTACATCCGCTTCGAAGTAACGGGACTGGCCGGCGACGTCACCAAGGCCACGGTCGTGCTCTCGGCGTCCACCGGCTCGGCCGCCGGCGTCGACGTGCGCGCCGTCGCGAGCTCGAGCTGGGCCGAGACCACGATCACATACGCCAATGCTCCACCCCCCGCTGCGACCCCGACGGCCTCCTCCGGCGCGTATGGATCGGGAGCGACAATTTCCCTGGACGTGACGCCGCTCGTCAACGGGAGCGGATCCGTGAGTGTGGCGGTGACGACGTCCTCGACGGCCGCGACTTCCATCTACGCGCGCGAGGGAGGCGCCGCGCTCGCGCCCAAGCTCCTCGTCGAGACGGGTGTAGTAGATCCGCCGCCGCCGCCGCCGCCCCCGCCTCCGCCCCCGCCGCCCCCGCCCCCGCCTCCGCCACCGCCACCGCCACCGCCACCGCCACCGCTGGGGGACCCCGTGCTCGCGGGGGCGGGGGACATCGCCTCGGGCGGCACGACGGACGAAGACACGGCCAGGCTCCTCGACCAGATCAACCCCGACGCCGTTTTCACCCTCGGGGACAACGCGTACAGCACGGGCACGACGGCCGAGTTCTCGAGCTATTACGAGCCGACCTGGGGCCGGCACAAGGCGAAGACGCGCCCGGCGGCGGGCAACCACGAGTATCAGACCGCCGCTGCCACGGGGTACTTTGACTACTTCGGCGCGGCGGCCGGCGAGCCGGGCAAGGGGTGGTACAGCTACGACATCGGCGCCTGGCACGTCGTCGTGTTGAACACGAACGGCGAGGGTACGTGCGCGACGATCTCATGCGCCGCCGGATCGGAGCAGGAGCTCTGGCTGCGTCGCGATCTTGCGGCGACCACGGCGACCTGCGTGCTGGCCACGATGCACCACCCGCGCTTTTCGGCCGGGACGAATCACGGCGACTCGAGCGGCGTACGCGCTATCTGGCAGGCGCTGTACGACTACAGCGCAGACGTCGTCCTGGGAGCCCACGATCACAACTACCAACGCTTCGCCCGGATGGACCCGGCGGGGAACCTCGATCCGCAGCGCGGACTCCGCTCGTTCGTGGTCGGCACCGGCGGCAAGAGCCCTCTCTACGGCCTCACCGCGCGACCGGGGCTCGAGGCTTCCGATGCGGCCACGCACGGAGTGCTCAAGCTGACGCTGCGCGCGGCGAGCTACGACTGGATGTTCGTCCCTGTCGCGGGGAAGACGTTCACGGACTCCGGCTCCGACGTCTGCGGGCCCGGCGCGGCGAACCCGCCGCCACCCCCGCCTCCGCCACCACCGCCGACGCAAACCGCCACGTTCGGGCCGGTGGCCGACGCCCGGGTGTACGAGAGCTCGCCGAACTCGAACTACGCGACGTCGTTCCTGCGAACGGACGGCGGATCGGATCCGGACGTGGAGAGCTACTTGCGCTTCACGGTCGGCGGGGTCTCCGGGTCGGTCGTGAACGCGAAGCTGCGGCTCTATGCGACCTCGGGAACCGTCGACGGCCCCGCCGTCTACGCGGCGGGCTCCGCGTGGACCGAGACGACTCTGACGTGGAGCAATCGGCCACTGCGTGAGGGCTCGGGCGTCTCGGACAAAGGTGGGATCGCGGCGAACAGCTGGGTGGAGTTCGACGTCACGCCACTCGTCGCCGGCGATGGCACCTACAGCTTCGTCCTGGCTCAGACCTCGTCCGACGGAATTGACCTGAACTCAGACGAGGCCGCCACCCTGCGGCCGGAGCTCGTCGTCACCTACGGGTAACCGTCCGCCTCGCGTCGGCGAGAATGCGCCGGTGCCGTACGAGTTCAAGCTGCCGGACCTCGGTGAGGGGTTGACCGAGGGCGAGATCGCACGCTGGCTTGTCCAGGAGGGCCAGGAGATCGCCGAAGACGACCCACTCGTCGAGATTCAGACGGACAAGACGACGGTCGAGATCCCCTCGCCTGCGGCCGGGAAGGTCGCGCGGATCATGGTCGACGAGGGCCAGGTCGTCCCGGTGGGCACGGTGCTCGTCGTGATCGGCGGAGACGGCGCAGCCCCGGCAACCGTGGAGGAGCAGCCGCGCGCCGCGCCCGCGCCGCAGCGGACATCCGCCAAGGAGCGCGAGACTCCCGTGCGCGCGACGCCGCTCATCCGCAGGATCGCGCAGGAGCTCGGCGTCGACCTCGCGCAGGTCGAGGGCAGCGGCCCACAGGGCCGCATCAGTGAAGACGACGTGCGCCGTGCAGCCATGTCTGGGGGTCAGACCCCAGGACATGGCTCGGAGGGACGACGCGAGCCGCTGCGCGGCGTTCGGCGCCTGATCGCCGAGCACATGACACGGGCCCACCGCGAGGTCCCGCCCGTCACCTGGGTCGAGGAGTGCGACTTCGGCGCGGTCGACATGAAGCTCCTCGTCCCGACCGTCTTGAAGGCGACGGCCGCAGCGCTCCGCGACTACCCCGAGCTGAACGCCCGGCTCGAGGGCGACGAGATCGTCTATCTCGACCGCTACGACCTCGGCCTCGCCGTGCAGACCGACCAGGGCCTCGTCGTACCCGTCGTCCGCGACTGCGACTCGCGCTCGGTCGAGGAGCTGGACGCGGAGGTGCGCCGGCTGGCGGAGGGCGCCCGTGAGGGCTCGCTCAAGCCGGAGGAGCTTCGCGGCTCGACTTTCACGGTCACGAGCGCCGGCAAGCTGGCAGGCCTCTTCCAGACCCCGATCGTCAACCACCCCGAGGTGGCGATCCTCAGCCTCGGCCGGATCACCGAACGCCCGGTCGTCAGAGACGGAGAGATCGTCGCGCGGCCGGTCGGCTACCTGGCGCTCACCTTCGACCACCGCGTGGTCGACGGCGCCCGGGCGGCGGAGTTCGGCCTTGCCGTCCTCCGCCGCCTCGAGCAGACCGCCTAGTCGTTAGTCGTTAGTCGTCGTCGTGCGAGCCCATCGCGAACGGCGGTGGACCGGTGTACTCCTTCTGATCTCTGTCGTTGATCTGGCCCCGGATTTCGCCTCCCGGGAACCTCGTCGAGTGCACGTTCGCGTAGGTGTGGCCAACCCTGACGGCCGCGACGAACTCGGCCCAGTTGCCGGGCTCGATCCCACGGTCAGGGTTCTGCAGGATGATGTCGGCAGGCGTGATCGTGCCGCTCACCGTGCCGGTCGTTGGCGGGCACTGTGGGGCGGTCTGTGCCCCTGGCGGCACGGGCTGGGTGGTCCTGCACAGGAACACCGAGATCGGCCCGTTGACCGAGCGCTGAGCGAAATGGACGTGCGCTTGCAAGACAGGCGTCTCCACGTCGCGGTAGCTCAGCACGTAGTCCGCGGTGTTGTCCTTGTTGATCTTGATGTGGAAGCTGCCGAACCCGGTCGTCGAGACCGAGGTCGACTCCTGGTATCCGTTCAGCCTTGCTCCGTTCGGCCCGTTGCCGCCGTCGTCATCGGCGATGGCTACGGCTCCGACGCTCAGGATTCCGATTGCTGCCAGAACCACGAGCAGTGCGAGTCTCCTCACTCTTCCCCTCCTTGGTCGGGTTTTCCCCGACTACTCATACGGAGCGAAAGGCGGATCGGTTCGAGAGACGGGACGGCTCCCTGCGGCTAGGAGCCGCCCCGCGCTCAGGTTTTCCCCCGGGTCGCGAGAGTCCAAAACCTCCCCACGTACACTGGCCGCCTGATGGCCGGCGTGTACTGGGTAGGCGTCTTCCTGGGTCTCGGGCTCGCGATCGGCGTGCTCCTGGCCGGACTGCTCGGGGTCTCGAGAGCCGGAGTCCTCGCGGCCGTCGCGCTCGCGGCGATCGCGGGCTTCGCGCTCGGGATTTTTCTCGGCGACGAGCCGGAGGCCGCGGCCGGCGCGATTGGGGGGATCTTCGGCGGCGTTGCGACTGCGGAGATTGTCCGCGGCGCGCTCCGGCGAGGAGGCGCCCGGCTCGGCACGGCGTTGCTCGTCGGCGCTGCGGCGCTCGCCGTCGCCGCGGTTGCCTTCATTCCCCTCGTCGGCTATCTGGCGACGCTCGCCTTGCCTGTGCTCGCCGCCCGGATGCGTCGCCGGCAACCGGAGCGCTACGCCGGGCTGCGCTCGCTCGCGCGCGACTGATGACGCGCAAACTGATCCTCGTCGTCATCGACGGCCTGACGCCCGAGGTGTTCGAGGACGCTGTCGAGCGGCGGACGGCGCCGACACTGGCCGCGCTCCACGAGGCCGGCACGTACCAGCGCGCGGTCTCGACCTTTCCTTCCCTGACGCCCGTCTGCCTCGCGACGCTCGCGACCGGTGCGCACCCCGACGTCCACCACATTCCGCACCTCGTCTGGTTCCACCGGACAGAGGGACGGCTCGTGGAGTACGGGTCGTCGTTCGGCGCCGTCAGGGCCGCGGGCACCCGGCGCGCGATCAAGGACGCGGTCGTCGCGATGAATGCGGTTCACCTCTCCCGCGACGCGGTCACCGTCTTCGAGGCGCTCGAGGACGCCGGCCTGACCGCGGCGGCCGTGAACACGCCGTGCTACCGGGGCCGGACGCGCCACCTGCCGACGGTGCCCGGCTTCGGCGGGCCGGTCGAGGGCCCCCGCCGCTTCTTCTACTACAACCTGTTCGAGTCGGACATGACCGGGGCGCCGCTCGCCGTCCGAACCCGCTCGGGCGGCTCGATCGATGCCTACGCCGCCGCGGTCGGCCGTTGGCTCGTCACCCGGGACGGCTTCGACTTCCTCTTCTTCTACCTGCCGGACTACGACTACGCCTCGCATGCCCTCGGCCCCGGCGGTGCCGAGGTGGCACTCGCGCGGAGCGACCAGGCGGTCGGCGCGCTCGTTGATGCTGCCGGCGGGCTGGACGAGTTCCTCGAGCGCTACGCCCTGGTCGTCTGCTCGGACCACGGTCAGACCGGCATCGAGCGAGCGGTTCGCCTGCAGGCGTCGCTGTCGGACTTCCGACTGCTCCGGCCGGGCACGCAGCGGGACGCCCAGCTCGTCGTCACTGCCTCGAACCGCGCCGGGATGGTCTACGTGCTTCCCGGCTCCGGCGTCGAGGGCCGGACGATCGCCGAGCGGCTTGCTCGCGCCGACGGCGTCGACGTCGCCCTCTTCCGCGAGGACGGCGGAGGCGTCGCGTTGCGGGACGGCGAGGAGCTCCGGCTCGGCCCCGAGGACGACGGCTGGCGTGGCCGCGCCTGGCGCGCGCTCGCCAACCCGAACGCCGGCGACGTCGTCGTGTCCGCCGCTGCGGGCGTCGAGTTCGCCGACCTCGGAGGCCGCCACCACGTCGGGGGCGGGTCGCACGGCTCGTTGCTCGACGGCGACTCGCTCGTCCCGATGCTCGCAGTCGGGGCTGGGGCCCCGCCCTCGGGGATCGCCGGCGTGGCGCCGCTCGTCCTCGACCACTTCGGCGTCGAAGCACCTGCGTATGCCCGCGCCGCCTGAACAGTTCCGCATGGTCGACGAGCAACTGCGCGGCCGCGACATCGCGGACGAGCGGGTGCTGGCCGCGATGGAGCGCGTTCCGCGCGAGCTCTTCGTCCCGCCTGACCTCCGGCATCGGGCGTACGAGGACGCAGCGCTTCCGATCGGCTCCGGCCAGACGATCTCGCAGCCGTACATGGTCGCCCGGATCGTCGAGGAGCTCGGGCTCGACGGCGACGAGAAGGTGCTCGACGTCGGAACCGGCTCCGGGTATCAGGCGGCCGTGCTAGCGCAGCTCGGCGAAGAGGTGCACTCGATCGAGCGGATTCCCGAGCTCGCCGAGCAGGCGAGCCGGAACTTCGAGGCCGCCGGGGTGGACAACGTCGACGTCCACGTCGGTGACGGCTCCCGCGGTCTTCCGGAGGAGGCTCCGTTCGACGCGATCGCCGTGGCCGCCGCCGCGCCGGAGTTTCCGCAGACCCTTTACGGACAGCTGAAGACGGGCGGTCGACTCGTCGTCCCGATCGGGCGGCGACGGGGGCAGCGGCTGGAGGTCATCGTCCGGAGCCCTGAAGGGCCCGCGGTGTTGCGTTCGGTGCCGTGCCGCTTCGTGCCGCTCGTCGGGGAGGAAGGGTTCGACCGATGAGCGCAGCGGGTTCGGCGCTCGCTGAGGAGGGCATAGGCCATGGGGATGCATGAGCTGCTGCAGCGAATCGTCCGCCTGCACGGGGTCCAGGTCGGTCATGTTGTCGACGTGATCCTCGAATCCGCCGAGGGCAAGCCGATGGGGCTGGAGGTGCGCTGCGAAGACGGCAAGCACCGCTTCCTTCCGATGGCTGCGGCCTCGCCGGTCGGCGACGAGGTCGTCATCGACTCGCCCTTCGCGCTGCTCGACGCCGACGAGCTCGCGTTCTACCGCGAGCGCGGGATCGCCCTTCGCAGCCGCGGCTCCGCCGCGTGAGCGGCCACGCCGGCAAAGCCGGCACAGCCTCTCTGGTCGGTGCCGACGAGTCGGCACCTTAGGCTAGGCTCGCCTGCCCGTGTCGCGCTCGTTCTCCACCACCCTTGCGCTCGCAGGCGGCCGCGCCGGCGCCGCGCTGCGTCGGCCGCACAACTGGGTGCAGCTGGCGAAGTTCTGCTCCGTCGGAGCGACGGGCTACGGAGTGAACCTCGCCGTCTTCTCGGCGCTTCTGCTCTGGGCGGACTGGCACCACCTCGCGGCGGCGACCGCCTCGTTCCTCGTCGCCGTGACCAACAACTACACGTGGAACCGACTCTGGACGTTCCGCGGGCAGCGAGGCCACGTCGCCTACCAGGGCATCCGTTTCTCGATCGTGTCCGTGTCCGCGCTCGTCGCGAACCTGGGCATCCTCGGGGCGCTCGTCTGGGGCGGGGTCGAGGAGATTCCGGCGCAGGCAATCGCGATCATCCTCGTCACGCCGCTCAACTTCGTCGGGAACAAGCTCTGGAGCTTCCGGCGTAGATAGATGGTTCGCGCGCTCGTCGCGGCAGCTCTCTGCGCTCTGGCGCTCGCGCCCGGCGCGGCGGCGGCCGAGCGTGCGCGGCTGACGGAGGAGCAGGCGACCGCTGCCTTTCTCCGCCACGGAAAGGTCGCGGACTGGCTCGATCGCTACCCGGTTCGGGGGCGCGTGAAGGACGCCGTATACGACAAGGACCGTCGGGCTTGGACCGTGCACGTCTGGTGGGACAAGGCAGGCGAGATCGCGACCGGAAAGGTGGACGACTCCACCGGCCGGGTGACCGAGGCCTGGACGGGCCCGCAGGTGGCCTGGAAGATGGCGCGCGGCTACGAGGGCGCATTCGGCGGCAAATCGCTCAACCGGCTGGATGTCTGGCTCGCGCTCTGTGCCGTCTTCCTGCTCGGCCTCGTCGACTGGCGGAGCCCGTTTTCCCTGCGGACGCTCGACCTCGTGGCGCTGCTCTCGTTCTCCGTCTCGCTCTGGTTCTTCAATGACGGAAACGTCTTCGCGAGCATGGCGCTGGTCTACCCGCCGCTCGCGTACCTGCTCGCGCGAATGGCGTGGGTCGGGCTGCGCGGCAGGAGCCCGTCCACTCGCGCCGCCGTCTGGCCGGTCTGGGTGCTCGTCGCGGCGACGGTCTTCCTCGCCGGATTCCGCATCGGGCTCAACCTCGAGGACTCGAACGTCATCGACGTCGGTTACGCCGGCGTCATCGGTGCCCACCGGATCGTGAACGGCGAGATGCCCTACGGACACATGCCCGCGCAGGGGAAGCTGAAGAAATGCGGCGCTGCCGACGCCGAGGGAGAGGTGCGCGAGCGCATCCAGACGAATGGTCGCTGCGAGTCGTCCAACGAGCGGGGCGACACCTACGGGCCCGTCTCCTACATGGCGTACTTGCCTGGGTTCGCGCTGCTCGGGTGGAGCGGGAAGTGGGACGACCTGCCGGCTGCGCACTTCACCTCGATCGCGATCGACCTCCTCGTCATGCTCGGGCTCGTCCTCGTCGGCAGGCGGTTCGGCGGCCTCCGCCTCGCCGTCGTCCTCCCCTTCGCCTGGGCCGCCTTCCCGTTCACGCAGTACGTCTCGAGCTCGAACACGAACGACTCGCTGCCCGCGCTCCTGCTGGTCTGGGGCTTCTGGCTCGCCTCCTCGAATTTCGCGCGCGGCTTCTTCGGCGCGCTCGCCGGCTTGACGAAGTTCGGCTCGCTGCTCGTTCTGCCGCTCTGGGCGAGCTACCCCGACGGGCTTCGGCTCCGGCGCCCGCGTGCGCCTGTGCTCTTCGGCGCCGGCTTCCTCGCCGCGACACTCGCCTCGTTCTGGATCCTGTTACTGGAGCCCCATCCGCTTCACGCGGCGCGGGTCTTCTGGGATCGCACCTTGGGCTGGCAGCTCGGCCGCGAGTCGCCGTTCTCGATCTGGGACTGGGGGCAGTACCACGCCGCGGGAATTCCCGACCTCCACCTCGTGCAGCTGCCGGTGATCGCCCTCGTCCTGGCCGGGGCACTCGCCATCGCGTTCTGGCCCCGCCGGAAGTCGCCGCTCCAGCTCGCTGCGCTGACCGGTGCGCTCCTCATCGCCTTCGAGCTGGTGCTCACCCACTGGTTCTTCCTGTACATCCCGTGGTTCTTCCCGTTCGTGGCTTTCGCGGTGCTCGTGCCCTCAGGTCGCCGGGCGCCCGACGAGGAGGCGGTCGAGGCTGAGCGCCCCGTACCCGAGCTGGTTGCAGCGGGCTAGCGCCGGTACGGCGGTCGCGGTCTTCCTCGTCTCGTGGGCGCTGCTCCACGAGGGGTTCTACGAGCGCGACCAGATCGTCGACACGCCGATCTACGAGCGCTACGGCGAGGCGATGGTCGACGGCCAGGTGCCGTACAGGGACTTCAAGGTCGAGTACCCGCCGGCGGCGCTGCCGGTCTTCGTTCTCCCTGCGCTCGGCGACGGCGACTACCGGGCTCATTTCGAGGGGTTGATGGCGGGAATCGGCGTCGCGCTCGTGCTCGTGGTCGCCGTGGTGGCGAGCTCGTGGTGGGCGCCGATGTTCGTCGCCGTCGCGCCGCTCGCGCTCGGCTCGGTGATGCTGACCCGGTTCGACCTCTGGCCGGCGTTCCTGACCGTGGCGGCGCTGGCGCTCCTCCTGACCGGGCGGTTCCGCTTCGCGCTCGGCGTGCTCGGAGTGGCCACGGCGGCGAAGCTGTACCCGGTGCTCCTGGCTCCGATTGCGCTGGCGCACGTCTGCCGAACCCGCGGGCGCCGTCAGGCGTTCGTCTGCGGGGCGATCTTCGCGGCCGTGATCGCGGCGATCGTCCTGCCATTCGCTGTCCTCTCACCCGGCGGGGTCTGGCACTCGTTGTGGGTGCAGGCCGGGCGGCCGCTCCAGATCGAGAGCCTCGGGGCGGGCTTGTTGCTAGTAGCGCATCAGGTGTTCGGCCTCGACCTGACGATGGAGTCGAGCCACGGCTCGCAGAACCTCGCCGGCGGCGCGGCTGACACCCTCGCAGTCCTGACGACGCTCGCTCAGGTCGCCGCGGTGGTGGCGGTGTGGGTCTGGTACGCGCGCGGCCCGGCCGATCGCGACCGGCTCGTCCGCGCATGCGCGGCCGTCGTCTGCGCGTTCATCGCGTTCGGCAAGGTTCTCTCGCCGCAGTTCCTGATTTGGTTGCTCCCGCTCGTCCCGCTAATCCGTGGACGGCGCGGTCTCCTGGCCGGCGGCGTTTTCGCAGCCGCACTTGTCCTCACCCAGTTCTGGTTCCCGTTCCGCTACTGGGAGCTCGCGCTCGAGTTCGACGCCGCCGCTTCCTGGCTCGTCCTCGCCCGCGACCTGACGCTCGTCGGGTTGCTCGTCGTCCTTACTGCTCGAGCACGCGCCGGACGAGCTCGCAGCTCGTAGCCCGCCCGTTCTCGTCGCACTCGACGAGGCAGCCCTCGAGACGAATGTCGCCAGCGGCCGTCTTGAAGCGAACCGGCATTCCTGTGCGCATCTGCTTGACGGCCAGCTCGGTGATCACCCCGATCACGGAGTCGTGCGGCCCGGTCATTCCCGCGTCCGTGATCGCCGCGGTTCCTCCAGGCGACACCCGCGCGTCGTTCGTCTGGATGTGCGTGTGCGTCCCCAGCACAGCGGTGACCTTCCCGTCGAGGTAGGCCGCCATCGCCACCTTTTCGCTCGTCGCCTCGCCGTGGAAGTCGACGAGGATCACGGGCGTCGTGCGGCGAGCCTCCTCGACGAGCTCGTCGACGACCTCCCACGGCCCATGCGGTGGAGCGAGGAAGAGTTGACCCAGCAGGTTGATGACGGCGACGGGCGTCCCGCCCCGGCTCTCCGCGATCGCGAGCCCCTTCCCGGAGGCGTGTTTCGAGAGGTTCGCGGGGCGGATCACCCGCTCGGACTCGTCCAGATAGCCGGCGATCTCCGGGCGCCGGAAGGTGTGGTTCCCGAGAGTGATGACGTCGGCGCCCGAGGCGAGAATCACCTCGGCGAGGCGGGGCGTGATCCCGAGCCCGTCCGCGGCGTTCTCGCCGTTCACGACGCAGAGGTCGACGTCCAGCTCCTCGCGGAGGCCCGGCAGCAGGCGCTCGACGGCCCGCCGGCCGGGCGAGCCGTTCACATCGGCGACGAAGAGGAGCCTTATGGCCTTACGGGATGGAGAGCGTGGCGGCGGGATGCACTTCGAGCGAGACGTGGTTGCCCTTGTCCTGCGTGTAGCGGGCGAGGCCCTGGCGCTCCACCCGCGAGAAGTCGAGCAGGGTGCCGATCTTGGAGCTCGACGACGTGACCGTGGCGCCGACCGTCAGCGACGGATCCGAGCGGAGATGGGTCAGCGACACGACGAGCGAGGGCTCGCTCGAGGGCTGGATGTCGATCCGGCTCCCGAGGGGGCTGCCACTGATCACGTAGTCGGTGATGCCGACGACGACCCCGTCCACGGGCGCGTACACGTCGGTGCCGGGCGCCGCGCCCACGTTGAGCACTGCGTTCGCCGGCCCGTCGCCTCCGAGCTGGTACCAGGCGATGCCCGCCTCATCGGCACCTGCCAGCCGCCGGACGAGTCGTGCGAAGAGACCTTTGTTGGCCTGTTCTCCGACGGGCTCGAGCGGCAAGGCGCCGTTGTCCACCGCGTGGTACCCGACGGCCGTGATCCGGTTCTGGAAGACGGGGACGTGCATCTGGAGCGAGCCCTGTACCGCGATCACTTGTGGCCGTGGCGGACCGGTCGGAAGCAGGCGCTGAGCCGGCGCCGGAGCGGACGAGACCGCCCGCGTCGGCGTCCCGGACCCGAACGCCGTCAGCAGCAGAGTCACCACGACGGCCGCCGAGGCGAGGACGAGCACGGCTATGCGCCGAGCACGGTGCTGGCCGGCAGCGCGACGCCGACGGGCGCGGCGCGCCTGCTCCACTGCCTTGCGGGAAGGCACCGAGGGGACCCTAACGGACGCACGCTCGCGCCTCTGTCTCATGGTTTGTGACACCGCGGGGCGGGATTCTAGAGCCAAATCCGTCCAGAGTTCGTGACGGGCGAGCGCAAGGTTCCCATCTTCCGCAAAGTTCCAGTCCCAGGCAGGGGGGCGGATAGGGACAACACGGGCAGTACGATCACCACGATGCCCGCCGGGGGAACGAAGATCGAGATTCCGCGGTGGATCCAGCTGGTGGGGCTGCCGCTCGTCTTGCTCTTCCTCTGGACGATGGCGAGCGCGGCCTCTCACGTCGTCTTTCTGTTCCTGGTCGCCACGCTGATCGCGCTCCTGCTCGATCCACTGGTGCGGGCGCTCGGGAGGCTGCGGATTCCGAGGGGTTTTTCCATCGCCGTCGTCTTCTTGAGCTTCGCGGTGGCACTGGTCGTCGGCGTGATCGCCGTCGGCGTCGTCGTCGTCGACCAGTCGCGCGACGCTGCGGACCGGATCGACGCCTACCTTACGATCGAGGACGGACGAACCGGCCAGACAGACGCCTCGCGGGACGTCGACCGCCTCCAGGCCTGGCTCGACGACCACGGGCTGAAGCGGATCGAGGTTCGCCAGCAGGGTCAGAACTTCGTCGAACGCCTCCGCGAAGCAGGTCCCCAGGAGTACACGTCCCGCGCGATCGACTTCCTCGAAGGCGCTGCACTGTCGATTTTCGAGCTGCTCTTCAGCCTCGTGCTGATCATCGTCGTGACGATCTACATGCTCCTCGACATGGGCCGGCTTTCCGCTGCCGCCGACCGCCGCTTCCCGCCCCGTCCGAACTCTCCGTCATTGATCCCGCGACTCGAGAGCGCGGTCGCCGGCTACGTCAAGGGTCAGGTGCTCGTCTCGCTGATCCTCGGGACGAGTGCGGGCATCGGTCTGTGGATTCTCGGCCTCCTGGGCTGGGCCGAGGGGATGGATCAATACGCGCTGCTGTTCGGGGCCTGGATGGGAGCAATGGAGCTGATCCCGTATCTCGGGCCCTGGCTTGGCGCGATCCCGCCGGTCATCTACGCGCTGATCGTCGACCCGATCTCGGCCCTCTGGGTCGCGCTGCTTTTTCTCGCCATCCAGCAGATCGAGGGGCACATCGTCGTCCCGAAGGTCATGGGGAGCGCACTGCGGCTCCACCCGCTACTCGTGATCTTCGGCCTGCTTGCCGGCGCCCAGATCTACGGTCTGCCGGGGGTGTTCGTCGCCCTGCCGCTGCTGGCCGGCCTTCGGGAGCTCTGGGAGTTCGTCGGCGAACGTGTCCAGCTCGAGGACTGGCGCGGCTCCGGGCCGGTGCCCGTCGAGGTGGAGATCGAGCCGCCGGTCCCGGAGGCTCCCGTCCCGCCGCGGGCTAACGTGGGCTCGTGAGCACCTTCCCTCTCACCCGCTTGCGGCGCCTTCGCAGCACGGGAGCGCTTCGTTCTCTCGTGCGCGAGACGCGGCTCGACGTCGAC
>JBKKAR010000051.1:0-13232 GCA_046714355.1 Gaiellaceae bacterium
CGGCCTCGTCGAGCTCGATCGGCGACGAGTCGATCTCCATGCGGAGGCGGGACGCGGACTCGTCGACGAGGTCGATCGCCTTGTCGGGAAGCTGCCGGTCGGCGATGTAGCGGTCGGAGAGCACGGCGGCCGCCACCAGCGCGGCGTCGCGAATGCGGACACCGTGGTGCGCCTCGTAGCGCTCCTTGAGCCCGCGCAGGATCGCGATCGTGTCGGGGACGGAAGGCTCGCCGACGAAGATCGGCTGGAAGCGCCGCTCGAGCGCCGCGTCCTTCTCGATGTGCTTGCGGTACTCGTCGAGCGTCGTCGCTCCGATGGCGCGCAGCTCGCCGCGGGAGAGCATCGGCTTGAGCATGTTCGCGGCGTCCACCGCACCCTCGGCGGCACCTGCGCCGACGATCGTGTGCAGCTCGTCGATGAAAAGGACGATCTGGCCCTCGGAGCGCTGGATCTCGGTCAACACCGCCTTCAGCCGCTCCTCGAACTCCCCGCGGTACTTGGAACCCGCGAGCAGCGCGCCGATGTCGAGTCCCCAGACCCGTTTGCCCTTCAACCCTTCGGGCACGTCGCCGGCGACGATCCGCTGCGCAAGGCCCTCGGCGATCGCCGTCTTGCCGACGCCCGGGTCGCCGATCAGCACCGGGTTGTTCTTCGTGCGGCGCGAGAGCACCTGGATCACGCGACGGATCTCCTCGTCCCGCCCGATGACCGGGTCGAGCTTGCCCTCCTCCGCGAGCTCCGTCAGGTCGCGGCCGAACTTCTCGAGCGCCTGGTACGTGCCCTCCGGATCCTGCGTCGTGACCCGCTGGCCCCCGCGGACCTGCTCGAGCTTGGCGACGAGCTGATCGCGCGGAGCGACGTCGAGCGCGAGCAGCAGGTGCTCGGTCGAGACGTACTCGTCCTCGAGCTGTTTCGCCTCGTCGTAGGCGCGATCCAGCACCTTCGAGAAGGCGGCGGAAACCCGTGGCTGCTGTGCGCCGCCCTGAACGGAGGGCTTGGCGCTCAGAGTCGCCTCGGCCTGCGCACGCAGCGAGGCCGCGTCCGGCACGAGCTGCTGCGGCAACTCCTGGTCGAGGAGGGCGAGCAAGAGGTGCTCGGGGTAGACCTCGGGGTTGCCCGTCCTGCGCGCGAGCTCCTGCGCGGTGCCGACGGCCTCCTGGGATTTCAGTGTCAGCTTGTTGAAGTCCATTAGCCCCTCCTCCGAGCGGGCAGCGTCGGCTCCTGCCAGACCACGAGCTCGCGCTTGTACTGCCGCTCGATGTCGCGCATCTGCTCGCGCAGCTCCCGCTCAATCCGCTGCATGCGGCGCTGCATCCGGCTCATCTGGTCCTCGAGACGGAGCACCATCTCGACCCCGGCGAGGTTGAGCCCGAGCTCGGTCGTCAGCCGCTGGATCAGCCTGAGCCGCTCGAGGTCGGTCTCGGAATAGAGGCGCGTGTTGCCCGAGGTGCGCTGCGGGCGGACGAGCCCCTTCTGCTCGTACATGCGAAGGGTCTGAGGGTGCATGCCGACGATGTCGGCGGCGACGCTGATCATGTAACGCGGCCTGTCGTCCATCAGCGAGCCCTCATTCGCTCGTTGAAGAACCAGAGCACGAGCAGCGCAACCAGCATCCCCACACTTACCAGGGGGGAGCCGCGGTCGGCCGCCAGATAGGCAAGGAGCAACCACGGAAACGTAATCAGGACGAAACTCATCCGTCTCACGAGACCTTCCTGAGCTCTTCGAGGAGCTGGCGCTGCTTCTTGTTCAGCTTCTTCGGGACCTCGAGCTTGAGACGGACGAGCACGTCGCCTTTTCCGCCCTTCAGCTTCGGGGCGCCACGACCCTTGATCCGCAGGAGCTTCCCGTGCTCCGAGCCGGCGGGCACCTTCAGGGACACAGCGCCCTCGGGGGTCGGCACCTCGACCTCCGTGCCGAGAGCGGCATCAGCCAGCGACACCGGCACCTCGACCTCGAGGTCGCTTCCGCGCCGCTTGTAGACCGGCGAGTCGGCCACGCGAGTGACGACGAAGAGATCGCCGGCGGCCCCGCCGCGTGAGCCGGCCTCACCCTTACCCCTGACGCGGATCCGGGTGCCGTCCTTGACGCCGGCCGGGATCTTCACCGAGTAGCGCCTCGTCCGCCGCTCCCGGCCTATTCCACGACAGCGCGGACATGGATCCTCGATCACCGTGCCGTTTCCCCGACACCTGGCGCACGGCTGCGAGAGTGCGAAGAGGCCCTGACTCTCAGACGTCACACCGCGGCCGCGGCACTCCGGACAGACCTTGGGCGAGGTGCCGGGCTTCGCGCCGGAGCCGGCGCACTCGGTGCAGGCCGCCTCGACGTCGACCGGAATCTTCGTCTCGACCCCCTTCAGCGAATCCTCGAAGGAGAGGTTGACCTGCACCTCGAGGTCGGCGCCGCGTTCGGCCTGCGCCCGCTGCTGTCCACCCCGGCCACGCCCGAAGATCCCGCCGAACAGGTCGCCGAGGTCACCGAGATCCCCGACGTTGAAATCGCCCTCGTAGTTGAAGCCGCCGCCGCGCGGATCGAACCCACGACGACCGTCTGACGAACCGAACTGGTCGTACGCCTTCCGCTTCTCGGGATCCGACAGCACGTCGTAGGCCGTCTGGATCTCCTTGAAGCGTTCCTCGGCAGCAGCGTCGCCCGGGTTCTTGTCTGGATGGTGCTCGCGCGCGAGCTTGCGGTACGCCTTTTTGATCTCTTCGGCCGAGCCGCCCTTGGAGACCCCAAGCGCCTCGTAGAGATTCTTAGTCCGAGCCGCCACTCGACACCACGACTCTCGCGGGGCGCAGTACGCGGTCGCCGAGCCGGTAGCCCTTCTGGAGCACCTCGATCACGTTGCCCTCCTCCGCCTCCGACGGCTGCGAGAGCAGCGCCTCGTGGACGTGCGGATCGAACTTGCCCTCGGTCGGCACCTCCTGGAGGCCCTCCTTGCGGAGCGCCTCCGCGAAGGAGCGGGCGACGAGCGCGACGCCCTCCTCGAGCTTGGCGCCCTCGTGAGCCTCCGCAGCCTCGAGCGTCCGCTCCACGTCGTCCATAACCGGGAGCAGCTCCTTCACGAGCCGCTCGTGGGCCCGCGCGCCCCCGCGTTCCAGGTCGCGCGCGCCCCGCGGCCCCCCCCCCCCCCCGCGACCCGCTTGCGGTAGTTGTCGAACTCGGCCTGAACCCGCTGGAGGGTGTCAACGAGCTCGTCCCGCTCGCGCTGGAGCGTCTCGAGCTCGCTGACCTCGGCCTCTTCTTCGACTTCAGTGTTCTCGACGTTCTCGGCCATCAGGAGGTCTTCGCCTCCTCTTCTTCGATGACCTCGTAGTCGGCGTCCTCGACGACCTCGTCGTCCGAGCCGCCCTCGGCACCGTTGCCGCCGGACGCCGACGCTGGCGACGCCTGCTGCGCGGTCGCCTGGGCGTAGATCGCCTCGGCCAGCTTCTGCGAGGCCTCCTGGAGCGCCTCGGTCTTGGCGCGGATGTCGCCCACGTCGTCGCTCTCGAGCACGCCGCGCAGCTCCATGATCCGGCCCTCGATTGTCGAGGCGTCGGTCTCCTCGAGCTTGTCGCGGTGCTCCTTGAGCGTGCGCTCGGTCTGGTACGCGAGCGACTCCGCTTGGTTCCTGGCGTCGGCGAGCTCGCGCAGCTTGCGCGCCTCGTCCGCGTGGGACTCGGCGTCCTTGATCATCTGCTGCACCTCGTCGTCCTTGAGGCCCGAGCCGCCCTCGATCCGGATCTGCTGCTCGTTTCCGGTTCCGAGGTCCTTTGCGGACACGTTGATGATCCCGTTCGCGTCGATGTCGAAGGCGACCTCGACCTGCGGCATCCCCCGTGGCGCCGGCGGAATGCCGACGAGCTGGAACTTGCCGAGGGTCTTGTTGTAGAGCGCCATCTCGGACTCTCCCTGGAGCACGTGCACCTCGACGGAGGGCTGGTTGTCCTCGGCTGTCGTGAACGTCTCCGACTTCCTGGTCGGGATCGTCGTGTTGCGCTCGATCAGTCTCGTGAAGACACCGCCCTTGGTCTCGATGCCGAGGGAGAGAGGAGTCACGTCGAGCAGGAGGATGTCCTTGACCTCGCCTTTGAGGACGCCGGCCTGGATGGCCGCGCCGACTGCGACGACCTCGTCCGGGTTCACGCCCTTGTGCGGGTCTTTCCCGACGACTTCCTTGACCTTCTCGACGACTGACGGCATGCGTGTCATGCCGCCGACCAGGACGACGTGGTCGATGTCCTTCGCTTCGAGGCCCGCGTCCGACAGAGCCTGCTTCGTCGGGCCGACGGTGCGCTCGAGCAGCTCGGCGGTCAGCTCGTTCAGCTTCGCCCGGGTGAGCTGGAGGTCGAGATGCTTCGGGCCTTCGGGCGTGGCCGTGACGAACGGCAGGTTGATCTGCGTCGTCATCGTGGACGACAGCTCGATCTTCGCCTTCTCGCCGGCCTCGTAGAGCCGCTGCAGCGCCATCTTGTCGGCCGCGAGGTCGATCCCCTGGTCCTTCTTGAACTCGGCGACCATCCAGTCGACGATCGCCTTGTCGAAGTTGTCGCCGCCGAGGTGGTTGTCACCCGCGGTCGACTTGACCTGGAAGAAGCCCTCTGCAAGCTCGAGGACGGAGACGTCGAACGTCCCGCCGCCGAGGTCGAAGACGAGGACGGTCTGCTCCTCCTCCTTCTCGAGGCCGTAGGCGAGCGCCGCCGCCGTGGGCTCGTTGATGATGCGGAGAACGTTGAGGCCGGCGATCTTGCCCGCCGCCGTCGTCGCCTCGCGCTGCGCGTTGTTGAAGTAGGCCGGGACGGTGATCACGGCGTCCGTGACCGCCTCTCCCAGGTACGCCTCGGCGTCGGCCTTCAGCTTCTGCAGGATCATCGCGGAGATCTCCGGCGGCGCGTACTCCTTGCCGCCCGCCTTGACGCGGACGTCGCCGTTCGGGTCCTCGGTGACCTCGTACGGGACGATCTTCATCTCCTCGGAGACCTCGGAGTGCTTGCGCCCCATGAAGCGCTTGATCGAGAAGACCGTGTTTTGCGGGTTCGTCACCTGCTGGCGCTTGGCCGGCGGGCCGACGAGCCGCTCGCCGTCGCCCGTGAACGCAACGACGGACGGCGTCGTGCGGCCGCCCTCGGCGTTCGGGATGACGGTCGGCTCACCGCCCTCCAGCACCGCCATGCAGGAGTTGGTCGTGCCGAGATCGATGCCAATCGTTTTCGCCATGCGTGCGTGTCCTCCAAGTTTCGTGTGTAGGGCCGAGAAAATCTAAGCCGGATGGTAGCAGGTTTGTAATCAGAGCCCGACGATACGCACGCTCTTCTACGAACGCCAGAACGGCCCAGGAGGTGCAAGCCGCAGTTGGACAGGCGCCGGGGTACTAAGCCATGCGGCGACGCTGGTCGTAGCGGCACTGGCCATCGTCGTCGTACGTAAAGCTCGACGGCGCGGTCGGGGTGGCAACCCCCGCGGCGAGTGACGGTGCGCCAGCGGCCGGGAAAACGCCGAAGACTAATGCGAGTATCGAGACCAGTTCGGCCGGCCAGGCCGGCGCGACGAGCGGGCCGTTACGACGAATCACTCGGCTCTTCATCTGCGACGCCCTCGTCGGAAGACGCCCTGCGTGTGCGGTTGATTTCTTCAAGCAGACGAGGGATGGAGTCGCGCGCTGCCGCAATGAAATCGAGATCCGCTGGCGAAGCCGGACCCGAATCGCGCGTCACGTACATGTCCTCATCGCGGTCGTCGCTTGGGCCGATCATGATGAAGCTGTCACCCGACGTGTGATCACGGCCCTCGATCATTGCCCGCCAAGGCGACCTACTTGCGGCCTCGCACAACTTGCGAAGTGCAGTCAGCTCCTTACCGGAAAGCCGCTTCTCGCTCATCCTGTCCATGGATTCTTCATCGTCGGCGTGAAGAGATCGCTGAACAGATGTCCCCTGCTGTCGTTACGCCCACGTGCTTGTTCCGGATGCCCTCGGTCAGCTCTTTGAGGCTCCTGCCCGGGCCGCTGTTTACGGAGACCCCATGGAGGCGGCCCGCCTCATCCAGATTGACGCCTCTCCCGTCGGCGAACCTTGCTGCAGTGTTTTCACCACCTAGAGCCTCATCCGGTAGCCCCTTTGCGGCAGGGGTGGAGCCGGGCGCGCCGATGCGGGACGGCCAGAGTGCCAGCGGGCGTCGCACGCGCGCAGGGCGGCGCTCTGCGTGTCAGACGACGCCGTCGTAGGCTCGGCCCGTGCGTCGTAGTTGTTAGTGAGAGCCGGCGCGCTCGAGCCTGCACCGGCGTTCGGCAGAACGGCTTGTCTAAGGCTAGTCGAGGGGGCAGGTCACTCCTCGACGACAGTGGGATCGCGGAGCTCCAGGAGACGAGCACAAGGAGTAGGGCGCCCAAAAACAACGTACGGCAGTGTCAGCCGTATGAATCGACCCACGATTGAGCCCGACCGGTCAGGCTCCATCTGCATCGCCGGGAGTTGGGATCAGGTTCTCCCAGATGAGCATGGACGCGACATCCGGAGCACCATCGGCGATCGGAACGAAGTGCGCCACCTCGGGGCCTGTGTCCGGGCTGGACTTGAGCATCTCGACCCTGACATCGTTCGGAAACATCAGTGCGAGCCGATCGGGCTGATCCTCCGCCTGTTCCACCATCTGGCCGATGAGGGCGCAGAGAACGTCGCACGACCCTTCTTCTGGGAACTGGACCATCCCGTCGTGCCGACGGACATGCGGCGGCGCGAGAAACCGAAGAATCGGTCCGTCGAAGTGGAACTCGACGTAATTTCTGACGAAACAAACGGCGCTCAGCTCGCGCCCCGCCAAGCTGGAGAGGTCGGTCCCTCTGGTCACCATGGAATGTGGGCCCATGGATCATTTGGCTCGACCGTGCGACCGGTGAGCGGGTTCACACTCCGGCCCTGCTTGTTCATGTAGATCACGCGCGCTGGGTGGTGTGCTGTTTCGTCCATGATCCGTACTCCGGTCACGCGTAGGTCAAGGCCATGGCCACCAGCGCCTCCGACGTACTGGATACCGGGCGAGCGAGTCGGAATCGGTCCGGTCGCCCCCTTCGGGACGATTGCAGGCGGACTGACCGTGCTCGAAGCCTACGAACGCGGGTCTAGCCTCGCCTGCGCCCTTTGCGGCGCACTGTTCGGCACTAGGGCCGCGGCGGCTGAGGCGGTGGCGGAGGCCGCGGGCGGCGCCGGCTGCTCGCCGCCCTGTGCCGGCGGCGGCGCGGGCGGCGCCGCGGCGGAAGGCGGTCTTGACCGCGATCCTGCCGCCGACTTTGAGAACGGCCCCGGCGCCGGTTCCTACCGCCGCGGCGGTCCCGCCGACCTGGCCGGCCTTGAATGCGACCGAGTCTTCGTCGGGATGAACGCCGGCGGCATTGAGCGCTACGGTCGAGAGGCCGCCGGTCGCTCCGTCTGCGGCGCCGGCGGCAGCGTTGCCTACGACCTTCGCCCCCTCTTTCACGACCTTGATTGGGTTGGGGAGGCCCCAGCTGAGCCCGAGCGGGTCGACGAGCGTCGTCGGCTTGCCGTTCACGTACACGTAGGGGCCGGCGTAGGGGTCGAAGAGTGGGTTCTCGAGCGGGTCGAGCGCACCGAATCTCCCAATTGCCGGGTCGTACTGACGGGCGCGCAGGTGGTAAAGGCTCGTTTCCGGGTCGAGCTGTTGGCCGGCAAAGCGGAGCCGGTTCTCCGGGGCGGAGCCCGACACGTTCGTCGTGGTGAGCGGGGTCCCGTAGGCCTCGTACTCGTACTTCCATTGCGCACTGCCCGAGGAATTCGTGACGTCTGTGACGCTGCCCAGCGGGTCGCGGTGATACGAGAACGTCCCCGCCGCTTCGGTGTACGAGAAGGCGCCGAGTGGCCCGTGCAGGTAGCGGCGGACGAGGCCGCCTGCCGGAGTACGCTCGAGCGCCAGTTGGGGGATGCCGCTATCGGCGAGCGGATCCCAGGTCAGGCGCAGGTCGGCGCCGCCGCCGACGGTTGTGGAGAGGCGGCGGCCGTCGCCGTCGTAGCCGTACGTCGTAGTTGTGCCCGACGCGGTCGTAGAAACGAGCTCGCCGGCGAGGTTGTGCGTGAACGTTCGACCGCCTGAGCTCGCCTGGTTGCCGTTCGCGTCGTAGGTGTAACTCGTGGCGTTGCCGCCCTTGACGCTCTGCGTCAGCTGGTCGGCGGCGTTGTAGCTGTAGTCGATCGTGCCCGTGTTGGGGACGGAGCCGGTGCGCACCTCTTGGGTGCGGTTGGAGACCTTGTCGTAGCCGTAGCTGATCTTGTTCGCGGCCCCGGTGCAGTCGCCGGCGCCGGCGGAAACGCCGAAGCAAGAGGCGGTCAGACGGTTGCGGGCGTCGTACTCGAACGCGTCGTAGGTATCAGTGACGCCGCGCGTCGTCTGCGCTTTTGTTGGGTTGCTGGCCGCGTCGAGCGTCCAGAGGAACTTGGACAGGATCGTGCCCGCCTTCGCGTTCTCGACGGACGTCAATCTGCCGGCGCGGTCGAACGTCCTCGTGGCGACGTGGCCATTTCCGGAGGGGAGCGTCTCGATCGTCAGGTTGCCGGCCTCGTCGTAGCCGAAGCTTGTCGTCGTGCCGCCTGAGGAGACGCTCGTCAGCCGCCCGTCGCCGTCGAAGCCCTGGCTTGTGGTCGTCGAGTCGGGGTAGGTGCGGTCGGTGATGTTGCCGGCGTCGTCGTAGGTGTAGGCGAACGTGCCGTTGAGGCCGGAGCCGCCGCCGGTTCGCGCGCTCGCAGTCAGCCGGTCGGCGTTGTCGAAGCTGTAGGTGACCATGCCGGAGCCGTCGGTCATGGTTTGCAGGCGGCCGGCGTTGTCGTAGGCGCGGGCGACGTCGGGCGTCGTGTCTGAGTAGTCGATCGTCGTCTGTCGGCTCATTCGGTCGTAGCCGTAGGTGATCGTCCCGTCGCCGACGGTCCCGGTCGCGCTTCCGGAGGGCGTCTCGACGGTCTTGCGATTGCCGTTGGCGTCATAGGTGGAATTCCAGGTTCCGACTGGCGTCGTCTGTTGTGTCTCGCGACCGTCGAGGTCGTAGCTCCAGCTCGTCACGTGGCCGTTGGGGTCGGTTCGGGTCGTCAGGTTGCTGTCGGCGTCGTAGCCATTGACTGTGTCCAGCGTTCTGGTCGCGCCGGCGGCCGGTGGCGTCACTTTCCAGAGCCGGCTGAGCGCGTCGTAGGCGAAGGCGGTCGGGTTGCCGCGCTGGTCGGTGATCTGGGTGAGGTTGTCGACGGCGTCGTAGGCGTAGTCGACGTGGTTGGTCAGTGGGTCGGTGACGCGGGTGCGGTTTCCTGCCTCGTCGTAGGCGTACGTCCAGGTGTACTGGGAGGGCGTGCCGCCGGCGATGTTGCCGCGTGGTTCGACCATCGAGCTGGTGCGGCCGTCGTTGTCGAGTTCGTACGTGGTCTTGTTACCGAGGTGACTGGTGACGCTCTTGAGCTCGCCGGTCTCGAAGTAGGCGTAGGTGGTGGTCTTTAGCCGCTCGTCGGTCTCGGTCTTGACGCGGTCAAGCTTGTCGAAGGTGAAAACGCGGTCCTTGTTCACCGCGTTGCTTTGCTTCTCGACGTTGCCGTTCTCGTCGTACTCGACGCTCGTGACGTGACTGAGGGGATCCGTCCAGCGGAACGGTCGGTCAAGCGCGTCGTACTCGATCGAGCGGGTGCCTCCGTCGGGGTGCTGCTCGCTGATCCGGTTTCCGGCGGCGTCGTATCCGTACGTCCACGTCCAGTCGGATGGCGTGGCGCCGGCGACGTTCCCGTTCGGCTCGACGACCTCGTCTAGCTCGCCGGCGTTGTTGTAGTCGTAGGTTGTCTTGCGGCCCTCGGGCGATTGAAGCGACTTCAGCTGCCCGTCGGGCCAGTAGAGGCGGGTCTCGACGCCGCTGCGCGGATCGGTGGTCGTCCAGAGCCGGTTGTCGTTGTCGTACTCGAGCGTCGTCACACGTGCGACGCCGTCGTTTCGGGTCACCTTCCAGAGCAGCTCGTTGTCGTAGTAGTCATAGCTTGTGACTTTGCCGCGAGCATCGGTGAACGTCGTCACATGGTCGACGTTGTCGTAGGCCCACTCGCTCAGATAGCCGGCCGGCGGAACAGGGATGTTGCCGCGCGGGTCGCGGCGGCTTGTCATCCGGCCGGAGCTGTCGTAGCCCATCGTCGTCTTGAACGCGAGCGGGCTGGTGATCGTGTTCAGGTTTCCGGCCGAGTCGTAGTCGTAGTTGGTCGTCTTCAGCCGCGGGTTCTGCTCGCTCTTGAGCAGACCGACCTTCGTTGCCGGCGGCGTCGGAGTTGAGGTCGTCGTCCAGTACTTGAACGTCGTCACCCCGCCCTCGCGATCGGTGACCGTCTTCAGCTGGCCGACCTGGTAGTCGGCCCCTGCCGCGGTCGCATAGGCGTAGCTCGTCGTGTTGCCGCGGGCATCGGTCTCGCTGAGGAGGTCGTTCGTCGGATTGAACGTGCGCGCTACGGTTCCCAGCGAACTCGGGGCGACGTCCTTGACGACATTGCCGTGGTCGTCGTATTCGACTCGTGTCGTGTACCCGCGCGCGTCCTTCTCGGTTGCCGTGCGCGCTTGCATGTCGTAGGTGAACGAGGTCGTGTTGCTGAGCGGGTCGGTGACGCTGAAGAGCATGTAGCTGCGGTGCTTGTAGACCCAGTCTCCGCGCCCGGGGATCGTTACCGTCGTGAGGTCGTAGTCGCCGCTTGCTGTGTAGGCGTAGGCGGTCGTGTCGCCGGCGCCGTTTTGTTCGCTGGTGACCCGGTTGCTGGCGTCGTAGACGATGTTTTGGAGCTCGTAGCGGCCGCGTGGGTCCTGAATGCTCGTCAAGCGTCCGCTGCCGTCGTAGGCGAGCGCCCACGTCTTCCCCCGCGGGTCGCGGACGCTGGTAAGGCGCCCGCTCGTGTACCCGTACTCGACGTAGCGCCCGTCCGCAAGCGTCACGCGCTCGATCAGCGCGGGATTGGCGACCGTGTAAGTGATCGTCGCCGTCCGGCCGGCCGAGTCGGTGATCGAAGAGAGCTTGTTGCTGGCGTCGTACGCGAGCGTCGTCGCCGGGCCGAAGCGAGGCTTGACCTCGATCAGCTTGCCCGCGCTGTCGAACCCGAACTTGCGCAGGTCGCGCGTCACGAGCTCGTAGGCGCCGCTCGTCAGCCGCTTGAGCGTTCCGTCGAACCCCCGACCGGCATAGGTCGCTGCCCCGGTCGTACCGGATGTCCTCGTGAACTTCGTCCGCTGCCCGGACCCGGCGCGGTACTCGAGTTCGCCCGTCGTCGGGTTCGAGACGGTGATCTTCGCTTCGAAGGGATGCGCCCAGCCGGTCCCAAGCGCGCCCGTCGAGGTGTCCCGCGAGTTGTGCGTCCGCGACCACGCGAACGGGATCCCCGGCCCTGCGAGCCGCAGATCGGTGGCCGCTTCCGTCAGCGAGCCGGAGGCGGTATTGACCGGATTGTCGGTGTACAAGAGCGGGTTGCCCTGAGCGTCGAGCGAGAGTGCCAACTGCGGGTCCTCGACGTCACAGACCGTGCATCCGAACGTCTGCTCCAACCCGATCCCAACCGTGGGCGGAGGGGGCGGGAAGGGGATCTCGGGCATCACGGTCCCGGCTGGATGGGAAGCGACGTGGTCGTTGCCGCACCAGACGAGGGGCGAGGACTGGATCTCCAGCTGGTAGGAGACCGGGCCGCGCGGGACCGGCGTCGGCGTGGTTGGGTTCGGGTCGGCCGCGCCGTAGCTGAGGTGGCCGTTCGCCTGCCCGAGCGAACACGGGACGTGGACGACCGGGGCCCAATAGGTACCCGTCCAGTCGACGTTCAAGGAGGCCCGGCTCGCCCGAAGCTGCTGCCACTTCTCCGTCTGCGAGAACCCGAAGGTGCCGTTTCCGTAGATCGCGTTTGCAGGCTTGCCGGCCACCTTGCCGTCCGGGCCAAGCGCCTCGGCGCCCGTCCCCTGGTCGATGTACACACCGAGGGCGCCGTTCTTATAGATCGACGTCCCGCTGATCTCCGAGGGAGTAGGCGTGTACGCGCTCGTAACCCCGGCCGTGACCCCGTTACTGGCGTTCGTCCACAGCGCCGAGTCCTCGAGCACGAAGCGGGCGTTGAACCCGTTGAAGCCGTCGGCGCCGTTGTTTTCGACCTTCGTGCGCTTGATCGTCGCCGAGCCGGCGGTTCCGTTCGTCCCGCCGTGCATCGCGATCCCGGAGGCCGAGCTGCGCGAGAACACAGAATCCTCGACCGTGATCGTCCCCCCGTTGATCTTCAGCATCGCGGTCGTCCCCGAGCTGGAACCGCCGCCGCCAAACCGCGCCTGGACGTACTTGAACGTCCCCGAGCCAGCCCCGGAGCCGAACGTGATCCCCAGCCACTGGCCGGGCGCCGAATCCGTCGTCGATGTGAACGTGATCGGCTGGCCCGACGTCCCCACCGCCGACAGCGAACCGTTCACCGTCAGGACTCGCGTCGCCGCGTTTCCCTGCACCGTCACGCCCTCGTCGATCGTCAGCGTCACCCCCGCCGCGACGGTCACGTTGCCCGTCATCACATACGGGCTCCCGGCCAAGTCCCACGTCTGGTTCGACGAAATCGTCCCCGACACGTTCGTCGCCGCCCGCGCCGCCCCCACCATCGAGACAAGAAGCAGCAAGAGCGCGAACACAGCAGCCGGAAAAACCTGCGTGCGCCAGTCGCGCAACGGCCCGACGGCAGAACGTACTAGGCGGCTCACGAGGCCCTCCGATCGGTCGCTCTCTCCCTCGGGACCGCGACCGCAGACCGGATCCCCCAGTCTTCCCGCAGTTGCCGTGTGGCATCGCACACTCGGCAGCGCCCCACAAGAGAGCATCGTTCGCGTTTGCCGCAGTTTGCGAGCTTTCGATGTCGTTCGCAAGCTCGGCGAGGAGTCGGTTCTCGCCGCGCTTCATCGGCTGTGCCGGCGGCCTGACCTTTGAGCCGAGCGGATGTCGCGATGGCCAGAGCTAATCTCGGCCCGAAAATCAGGCTCGCCGGTAGGCTCCCCTGCGCCCGTGGCTGACTCGCGCGTCCAGGAATACGCCCGCCTGTTGGTCGAGCGCTCGATCGACGTCCAGCCCAGCTGGCAGGTGATGGTCATCTCGCAGCCGCACGCGCGGCCGCTCCTCGAGGAGGTCGTCCGGCTGATCGCGCGCCGCGGCGCCTACCCGCTCGTCCGTTACAGCCACACGATGGAGCAGCTCCCGTTCATCTGGACCTGGGCCGAGGAGG
>JBKKAR010000052.1:0-8503 GCA_046714355.1 Gaiellaceae bacterium
CCTCATGATGGGAGCGTCCACCGTCGCCGAGGATCACAGCCTCGAGCAGCGCAGTCCAGCCGAGGTCGTTGACGTGATCCACGTCGATCTCGGTGCGGAGGAGCTCCCGCACCGAGTCGACGTGACCGCGATCGGCCGCGGGGATCAGCGCCGTGCCGCCGAACCGGTTCGTGCGCCCGAGATCGGGCTCGGCTCGGAGCACCTCGCGCAACACCGCGACGTTGCCGGTCTCGCCGCAGGCCAGAAACGCGTTCGCTCTGGTGTCGTCCTGCAGATCCACATCCGCCCCCGCGTCGACCAGGGCCCGGACGGCCGCCACATGCCCGCCGTAGACCGCGGCCGTCACGGCGGTGCGTCCGGACGGGTCACGAGAGTTCACGTCGGCTCCGTCCTCGAGCAAGGCCTGAACGCGGGCCGCGTCTCCTCGTGCGGCGAACTCGACGAACTCCGGGGCGCTGACCTGATCGTGCCGCCCGCAGCCGACGAGGAGGAGCAGCGCGAGCAGGGTCAGCTCCCGCAACCAGGCTCGCTACTCGACGGTGACGGTCTTGGCCAGATTGCGCGGCTGGTCGACGTTGAGGCCGCGCAGCCGAGCGATGCGGTAGGCGAGCAGTTGGAGCGGGACGACGGCCAGCGCTGCTTGGAGGAACGCCGGAGTGCGCGGGACGTAGATCACGTCGTCGGCATGGTGCTGGATGTCCTCGTTCCCGTCCGTCGCGATCGCGATCACGTGCGCGCCGCGCGCCCGGGTCTCCTGGATGTTGGAGACGATCTTGTCGTAGACGTGGGCCTTCGTCGCGACGACGACGACCGGGGTGCCCTCCTCGAGCAGGGCGATCGGCCCGTGCTTCATCTCGCCGGCCGAGTACGCCTCGGTCGGGATGTACGAGATCTCCTTCAGCTTCAGCGCGCCCTCGAGCGCGACGGGCAGGCCGATGTGCCGACCGAGGTAGAGGAAGAACGGCTGGTCGTAGAAGCGCTGCGCGATGTCCTCGATGGGATGGTGGCCGTCGAGGAACGCCGCGATCTTGCCGGGGAGCGTATAGACCTGGTCGACGATGTAGGAGATCTCCTCCGGCGGCAGCGTCCCTCGGATCTCGGCCAGCTTCAGCCCGATCAGATAGAGCAGCGCGACCTGCGCCGTGAACGTCTTCGACGCGGCCACGCCGACCTCGAGCCCGCAGCGCGTGTAGAGGGAGGAGTCGACCTCGCGGGTGATGTGCGAGCCCATCATGTTCGTGATCGCGACAGTGTGGGCCCCCTTCTCGCGGGCGAGGCGCATCGCGCCGACCGTGTCCCGCGTCTCACCTGACTGCGAGATCCCGATCACAAGCGTCTTCTCGTCGATGACCGGATTGCGGTAGATCCACTCCGAAGCGATGTCCGGCTCGACCGGGACGCGCGCCCACTCCTCGATCACGTACCGCCCTACGACGCCGGCGTGGTACGCGGTGCCGCAGGCGAGGATCACGATGCGGCGCAGCTCGCGCAGCTCCTCGTCGTCCATCCCGAGGCCTTCGAGGACAAGCTTCCCGTGGCGTGCCCGGTCGCCGATCGTCTCGGCGACAGCCTCGGGCTGCTCGTAGATCTCCTTGAGCATGAACGTCTCGTAACCGCCCTTCTCGGCGCTCTCGTCGTCCCAGTCGAGCTCGAGCGGTTCGTGGTCGACGGGCTCTCCGTCGGCACGGACGAAGCTGACGCTGTCGGGCGTGATCGAGACAATGTCGCCGTCGTCGGGGAAGACGACCTGCCGTGTCTCGGACAGGAAGGCGGCGGCGTTCGAAGCCAGGAAGTTCTCCCCCTCGCCGAGGCCGACGACAAGCGGTGTCTGGTGCCGCGCACCGACCAGCAGGTCGGGGTGGTCGCCGTGGATGACGACGAAGGTGAAGTGGCCCTCGAGCTCGCGGAAGGTCTTGACGACGGCGTCCGTCAGGTCGCCCTCGTAATGGCCTTCGATCAGGTGCGCGACGGTCTCCGCGTCGGTCTCGGAGCTGAACGTGTGACCGTCCTCCCCGAGACGCGCTTTGAGCTCGCGGTAGTTCTCCACGATCCCGTTCAGCACGATCGCGAGCTTTCCGTCCTCGCAGGCAGTGAGCGGGTGTGCGTTTCCGATCGTGACGCCGCCGTGCGTTGCCCAGCGGGTGTGGCCGAGACCGGTGCTGGACGCGGAGCCGTTCGAGGAGGTGGCGTCCTTCAGGAACTGGAGATTCCCCACGGCGCGGACGTAGTCAAGCCCGTCGTCTTCGAGGAGAGCGATCCCGGCCGAGTCGTAGCCCCGGTACTCGAGGCGCTCGAGGCCTTGGATCAAGAGCGGCTTTGCTGCCCTCGGCCCGACGTATCCGATGATGCCGCACACTCGGGACCTCCTTCGACGCTCGCCGCGGACACTACCCTCGAAAACGCACAAGAGCCCGGCTGCGGCCGACCCCTTCTTCGCGGTCAGCTAGCCGAGCTCTCGACGAACGAGAGCTGCGATGCTAGCACAGAGAATAGCCGCTTCTTGCTCGTTTTCGGCCTCCGCGAGAACCCTGACCAAAGGTTCGGTCCCCGATGGACGGACGAGGACCCGGGCCCCTCCGTCCAGCTCCTGATTGAGCCGTTTGACCTCGTCCATGAGGTCTTTCGGGAGCTCCCGGACCTGAACTTGGAGGTTCTCCTTGACCTGCGCGAACCGGGGCATCACGGCGGCCCCGTCGGCGAGTGTCCGCCCGTCGAGCGCTCGACAGAGCAGGAGCGCCGCGGCGAGTCCGTCGCCCGTGACATGCCCGTCGAGACAGATGACGTGTCCGGACTGTTCCCCGCCGAGAATGGCGCCTTCGCGGCGGAGCGCCTCGAGGACGTAGCGGTCGCCGACATCGGTCGTCACGACCCGGATCCCGTGCTCCGCCATCAGCCGGTGGAAGCCGAGATTCGTCATCACCGTGACCACCACGACGTCGACCTCGAGGTGGAGCGCCAGGATGGCGAGGATCTGGTCGCCGTCGACCGACCTCCCGTCGGCGTCCACGGCGAGCATGCGGTCGCCGTCGCCGTCGAAGGCGATCCCGAGATCGGCGCCGCCCGCGACAACTCTCTCTTGCAACGCGGCGAGGTCGGTCGCGCCGCACCCGACGTTGATGTTCGTCCCGTCCGGTTTGTCGGCGAACGCGGCGACCTCGGCGCCGAGCCGCTCGAACGCGGTGGGTGCGAGGCCCGAGTACGCGCCGTTCGCGCAGTCCACTACGACCTTCAGGCCGTCGAGCCGCGATCCGAAACGCTCGATGACGTGCTCCATGTAGCTGTCGGCCGCGACGCCGACGCGGTCGATAGTGCCGCGCTCTTCGCGGGGGGCCTCGTCGAGCAACGCCTCGATCTCCTCCTCCGCTGCGTCGGTGAGCTTCTGGCCCTTGGCGTCGAAGAGCTTGATCCCGTTGTACTCGGGCGGGTTGTGGGACGCCGAAACGACGGCGCCCAGGTCGAGCGAAAGCAGCGCGACGGCCGGGGTGGGCAGCACTCCGCCGAGGACGGCGTTGCCGCCCGCAGACGCGACGCCCTCGGCGAACGCCTCCTCCAGCATGGGGCCCGATCCCCGGGTGTCGCGGCCGACGAAGACCCGCCCGCCACCCGACCACAGTGCGGACGCACGGCCGAGCCGCTCGACGAGCTCGGGCGTCAGTCCCTCGCCAACGATCCCGCGGACTCCGTCTGTGCCGAAGTAGCGCCGCACGGCGCGCGAGGCTACCTCTTACTGAACTGCGGAGCTTTTCGAGCCTTGTGGAGGCCGGCTTTCTTCCGCTCGACGATCCGCGCGTCGCGCGTGAGGAAGCCCTCGCGCTTCAGCGCCACGCGGAGCTCCGGGTCGGCCTCGACGAGCGCGCGGGCGATGCCGTGCCGGATCGCCTCGGCCTGGCCCGTCGCCCCGCCGCCCTCGACGCGGACGCGGAGGTCGTACGTCCCCTCGGCTCCAGCCACCTTCAGCGGAGCCATCAAAGACGTGCGGTGCGTAGCCCGGGGGAAGTACTCCTCGATCGTCCGGCCGTTGATCCACGTCGCGCCGTCGCCAGGGCGAAGGATCACGCGGGCGATGGACGTCTTCCGCTTGCCGGTTCCGCGGTACTGAGCGGCGGCGGCCACTACTTATCCTCCGGAAGGGGCGCGGGTTCCTGCGCCTCGTGCGGATGCTTTGGCCCCGCGTAGATCTTCAGCTTCGTGATCTGTGCACGGGCGAGACGGTTCCTCGGGAGCATCCCCTTGACGGCCTTCCGCAGCACCTCGGTGGGGCGACGGTCGAGCTGCTCGCGTAGCGTCCGCGTCCGCAGCCCGCCGGGATAGCCGGAGTGCCGGTGGTAGAGCTTCTGGTCGAGCTTCTTGCCGGTCACCGCGATCTTCTCGGCATTCACGACGACGACGAAGTCGCCGGAGTCGACGTGAGGCGTGTACTGGGGCTTGTTCTTGCCGCGGAGCGTGTCGGCGATGCGCGTTGCAAGACGACCGAGGGTCTGGCCCTCGGCGTCAACGACGTACCAGCGGCGATCGATGTCGCCCTGCTTTGCGTTCCAGGTCTTTTGCATCTCAACGGAAAAGCGGCGGACCATCGGCCCGCCGGCGGTGGATAGTAGCAACCAAGCCCTATTAGGGCTCTTCCCGCTCCTTGCCTCGTCGTCCCCCAACCCACACCGCGAGCGCGATCGCCACGATCAGGAGGGCCCCGGAGACCTCGACGACCGCGCCGCCGACGCCGCCGTGCGCGAAGAAGGGCACTACGAGGACAGCAGCCATAGGCCGGTGCAGGTGTAGAGCACCATTAGGGCGAGCATCGCGTACTGCGTCCGGACGGCGCTTCGAGCGGACGAGAAGAGCGAGATCGCTCGGTCGTGCGCCAGGACGAGCCCGAGAACGTGGCCGGTGACCAGCACGGCGACTTGGACGTACCAGATCATGTTCGGCGAGAAGACGTTCCTCTTCGGACGAAAGTCCGCCGTCCCGAAGAGATCCCACCCCTTCCCGAACGGGTCGGACGCAAGGTAGACGGAATCCTGGCCCACTTCCACGAGGAGCGTGAAATAGTGGGCAACCGCGTAGGCGAGCGCAATCGGCACCAGGCTTCCCACGAACGCGCCGGCGAGCGGGACGTCGGTCTGGCCGATCGCCTTTGCCCCGACCACGGCGAGCGTGTAGAGCAGACCGATGGCGGCGACGGCGACGACCAGGCCGAAGAGACTGAAGCCGAGGGAGACGAAGTCGGCCGTCGTCGGCGACTCGACGACGTAACGAGCCTCGAGCTCGTAGAGCTTGTCCTGCCACCACGTCGCCCGGCTGAGCCCGTCGAAGGCGACCGACCCCAGCATCACGGCGACGAATCCGACCGTACCTGGGTGGGAATCCCCGGACGCGAGCCCTGCGAGTGGCGGGCGGATCACGACCCGCCGTTCGCCGTTCTCCTCCCGAACCGCGAACGGAGAAATCCGTGACAGAACGCCGAAGTAGACGGTGAACGCCTCGCCGTTCTCGAGCCACGGCCGGCGGCCGTAGATCAGCATCCCCGCCCAGGTGATCCAGCTGTAGATCACGATCGCGAGCGCGAGTGTCCGCGGCTCGGCGGATCGGGGCCAGGCGAGCTCGAGTGTCGCGAAGGCGAGGAGGAGCGCCGCCGCCGGCCAGCGTCCGAGCCGCTCTGGGTAGTCCGCCGCCGGAGCCCACTTTCGCCCCAACCTCGCCCAGACCCAGGCAACCGCGTTCGCCGCTGCCCGCCACGGGTTGAGCACGCTCCAGAGGTTCCCGAAGAGCACGACGACCGGCACGAGACCGAGCCAGAAGACGACGTAGACGAAGACCGGGGCGATGTTGTCCCCGGCGTCGGGCCTGCCGACGAGCGCGGCGAGCCAGACGACGACGAGTAGTCCGACGGTGATCCCGCCGAGGAGGATCCGCCAGCCCGGCCAGAGCAGGAAGCGCTGCCAGGCGTCGGAGAGCGGCCTCCCGGCCTCGCGGTTGGAGAGCCTCGGTTCGCGCCAGAGGATCCCGAGCGCGACGAAGGAGAGAATCAGCGTGATCGACGCCGCGTAGTAGAAGAGCCAGCGCGGGATCGGGAGGTCCTGGATCTCGCCGAGCCCGTGCGCGAGGGGCAGCGTGAGGCTCACGGCTTGGTCGTGATGCTCGCGATCTGCACGCCGCGCTCCTCGAGTTCGGCCTCGACGGTCCCGACGATCGTCGCCCGGAACGCCAGCGTCGACGGCCTGCCGGGTACGAGGTCTTTCGTCAGGTCGTAGCCGTGGAGGTGCACGTGGTCGGCGACGTCGGACATCACCACGAGAGCGACTCGTCGGCCCTTCGCGACCGTGACCCTGCGGACGCCGCCGACGGGTGCCCCGTTCTCGATCGTGATCTCGACAACGGTCGGCTGCGGGGGCGGTGGCTGTGGCGGCTGCGGGACGACCGGCGCGGTGACGGTGTTGCCGTTGGTCGTGGCTCCGCCCGTCGTGGTCGGCGGGCTCGCAGTCGGCTCGTTGTCGTCTTTCGGCCGGAGGGCAACGAACAACGCCACGGCGACGGCGATCGCGGCGGCGGCGATCAGCAGGTTCCGCATCACCCTATGGATAGCAGGAGGCCTTCGCGGAAAGCCGCGGAGCCACCGTGGGACGGGTGCCGAACGTAGCGGCCACCGAGCGCCCCGTGTGCCAGTCGGCCGACGGCGATCGGCGTCCGGCCGTGGACGAGCTCCTGCAGGAACGGAATGGCCTCACGTACTTCTGCTCTGGTCGGCGGCCGGTTCGAAGTGTCGGTGCCCGGATGAGTCGGCACGACGTTCCAGAGCAGGACGTCGTCCTCGAGCTCGAGCTCAGCGAGGACGCGGTGCACGATCGTCGCCGTCGCCTCCGCCGGCCCCTCGCCGGTCAGCTGCCGCTCGGACGTGAAGGGCAGACCGCTGACACGGGCTCCGCGATAGCCCGCCGCCTCGCCGACGAGGAGGTAGCGCGCCCCGCTCCGCCGCTCCAGGTAGGACGCGAGCCGCTCGCGACGGAGCTCCGAGCCCGCGTACTGGTTGAAGGTCGCGCCGATGTGCGCGGCGGCTAGAGCGTCGACGAAGCGCCTCACACGTATGCCACGACCTCCGCCCCGAGCACGTCGCGGTAGAAGGTGTTCGAGCGCTCCCAGTCCGACACGGCGATCACGCAGTGGTCGAGAGTGGTTCGCACGACTGGAATTCTGACTTCCGGAAAGATCCCCGGCGTGCTGGACGTGAGGACCCTGTACGACGGCGGTCAGAAGCCGCTCCAGATCGCTCATGAAGTGGCGGAGTTCGTCGGCGCCGCCAAGACGTCGCTCGACTTCGCCCACTACGACTTCCATCTCGGCGGCGAGACGGCGTCAGTCGTCGGTGGCGCGATCAAAGAAGCGGCGGCTCGGGACGTCGCCGTGCGGTTTCTCTACAACCTCGACCACCGGAACCCGATCCCGGTCCCGCCTCCCCCGGAGCCCGACGGAAAGCTGATCGAATCGCTGGGCGTCCCGGTGCGCGCGATTGCGGGCGTCCCGGATCTCATGCACCACAAGTTCGTCGTCCGCGACAGCGAAGCCGTCTGGACCGGGTCGACGAACTGGACCGACGAGTCCTGGTCTCGGCAGGAGAACCTCATCGTGGTCGCGGAGTCGCGCGACCTCGCGGAGCGCTTCCGCGAAGACTTCGACGAGCTCTGGGAGACCGGCTCCGTGGAACGCAGCGGCTTCGTCGACTCGAGCGCTGTGAAGGTCGGCGACCTCAGTGTGAGACCGTGGTTCACGCCAGGCCAGGGCGAGGACCTCTCGCTCCGGATCGGACAAGCGATCGGGCGGGCGCGGCGCCGTGTTCGCATCGCATCGCCCGTGATCACAGCTGCGCCGATCCTCTCCACGCTCGCGCAGGTCATCTCCGAGAAGCGCGTCGACGTCGCCGGGTGCGTCGACCAGCCGCAGGTTCGCGGAGTCGTCTACCAGTGGCGGGAGAACGGCAACGTGTCCTGGAAGCTGCCGCTGCTCGAGCGCGTGATGCAGGCGCCCTTCTCCGGGAAGCGCTCGACGCCCTGGGGAATCGGCACGCTCCACGACTTCATGCACGCGAAAGTCACCGTCGCCGACGACACGGTGTTCGTCGGGAGCTACAACCACTCGCGATCCGGCGAGATGAATGCCGAGAACGTGCTCGAGCTCGAGGATCCGGAGCTCGCGGAGCGTCTCGCCGGGTACATCGACGAGGTGCGGGCGCTTTACCCCACCTTCTCGGTCGAGTAGACCGCTACCAGCGTTCCCACCGGACGACCTCGTCGCGGGCCCTGCGCCGTTTGGTGAAGACGCTGGCGTCGCGGCTCGGCTCGTCCGCGCTCTCGGCGGGGTAGCCGACGGTAACGACAGCGACGAACTGCACGTTGTCCGGGAGCCCAAGCGTTTCGTAGAGCGCCGGAAGGTCGGTGACGCCGAAGATGGCCGTTTCGAGGCCCTCGTCGATCGCGGCCAGCATGAGCGTCATCGCCGCAGCTCCCGCGTCGAC
>JBKKAR010000053.1:0-4657 GCA_046714355.1 Gaiellaceae bacterium
AGCCCGTTCTCGCGCTGGATCGCCCAGACGCCACGGCGCGGATCGCCCTCGTAGCGCTGAGCCGCGATCGACCAAAGGGTGTCCCCTGCCTGCACGCGGTAGGGCGTGCCCGCCCCGGCTCCTTCCGAGACCCGGGTCATGACGCTCCAGGCGAGAACCATCACGAGGAGCGTGACGAATGCGATCCGAACGAACATGTGTTCGCCATGCTAGAGAACGTATGTTCGTACGTCAAGTGATCCTTCCTGAGCCTCGAGGACGATCATCCCGTGGCTCCGAGCGGAGCGCCGCTCGGTCGGGCTGCCGGGATTCAGGATCCAGGTTTCGCCGTGTTGCGTCGCCTCGGGGATATGGGTGTGGCCATAGACGACCGCGGCACAGCCGGGAAACACCTCGACGAGCCGATCCGCCCTCCCGAGCGCGGGGCCGGCGTTGTGAACCATCCCGATCCGTAGACCCTCGACCTCGACGACGGTCCGCGGCGGGAGGAACGCCCGCAGGTCTGCCTCGTCCATGTTCCCCGCGACGCCCCGAACAGGCGCCAGCTCACCGAGCTCCTCGTACACCGCCAGCGACACGAAGTCGCCGGCATGGAGGATGCGGTCGGACTCGTCGAGCAGCCGTAGGCATTCGGCCGGAAGCCGCCGCGTCCCCCGCGGCATGTGCGTATCGGAGATGACCGCGAGCTTCAGAGCTCGAGGAAGCGGCCGTCGCGGTACACGAGCTCGCCGTCCGCGAAGACCTCTCCCCCATTCCGCAGGTCGCACACGATGTCCCAGTGCAGCCCGGACTGGTTCTCCCCGCCGGTCCCCGGGACGGAACGGCCGAGCGCCAGGTGGACGGTGCCGCCGATCTTCTCGTCGAGCAGCAGGTTGCCGGTGTACTCGCTGATGGCGTCGTTCTGGCCGAAGGCGAACTCGCCGACCCGCCGGGCGCCGTCGTCGAGCGCGACCATCTCGCGCAGGAAGTCCTGGCCCCGATCGGCCGTGGCCTCCACGACCTCGCCGCCCTCGAACCGGAGCCGGACGCCGTCGGCCTGGCGGCCGCGCATCATCGCGGGGAAGGTGAACTTGATCGTCCCTTCGACGCTCGTCTCGATCGGTCCGGTGAAGATCTCGCCGTCGGGGAAGTTGCGAAGGCCCTTCGAGCGGATCCAGGTCCGGCCCTCGACGCCGAGCTTGAGGTCGGTTTCCTCGCCGACGATCCGCAGCTCGCGCTTCGTATCGAGAATGGCGCCGACGACCTCGAGGCGGTCGCCAAAGCTCATCCAGGCCGCCACGGGATCCTCCTGGTCGAGGAAGGCTGCGCGGTAGAGCACGTCCTCGAACTGCTTCAGGGACATGCCGGCGTCCTGGGCGGACGCTTCGGTGGGATAGCCGCAGATCAGCCACCGGAAGTCGCCGGCCGCTGAGCGCTCGAGGTAGCGCGACTGCAGCGGGCCGCGAGCCTTGAGCCTCGTGCCCATCTTGGCGGCGTCGACCCCCGTGAGCCGCTTCGTGTTCACGGGCGCGTCGATCATCATCCAGACGTCGCCCTTGTCGACCGTCCACTCGAGGTCCGGGCGGATCCACTCGAGCTGCGCGTCGCTTCCCTCTCGCAGCAGCGCTTCCTCGGTCTCGTCGAGGACGAGGTTTGCGTCGGGGTGACCACCGGCGCGAAGAGCGGCCGCGTACACCTCGCGGGCGAGCGGCGACCCGGACCCCACGGTTTCGATGCGAACGTTGTCGCCCGGCCGAACCTCCGTCGAGTAGCCGACGAGAACCTTGGCGAGCTTGGCGTGGCGCGGGTCAAACACGTTCGGCCGCCGGCTCTGAGATGAAGGCGCCGGCCTTCCAGACGAGCTCGCCGTCTGCGTAGACCTCGCCTTCCTCGCGCAGGTCGCAGATCAGGTCCCAGTGGAGGTCGGACTTGTTCTCGGTTCCCGCCTCGTCGAACCCGCCGCCGAGGGCGACGTGCATCGTGCCGCCGATCTTCTCGTCGAAGAGGATGTCGCGGGTGAAGCGGTCGATCTCGTAGTTGAGCCCGAAGGCCACCTCGCCGAGGATCTTGGCTCCGGAGTCGGTCTCGAGCAGGGAGCGGAGATAGTCCTCGCCGGAGCTCGCTTCGGCGTGAACAACGCGTCCGTCCTCGAACCGAAGGCGAACGTTCTCGACCTCCTGTCCCTGGAACACCGACGGGAAGGCGAAGTAGATCTCGCCGCTCGTTCCCGTCTCGACCGGGCTCGTGAAGATCTCGCCGTCGGGCATGTTGTGCTTGCCGTCGGAAGGCATCCAGCGCCGGCCCTCGACGACGACGCGCAGATCGGTGTCCGGCCCGACGATGCGCAGCTCGCGCAGGTCCTCGAAGTCCCTGGCCCGCGCGGTGAGCGAGGCCGAGACGCCCTGCCAGTGCGCGATCGGATCGTCGCCCTCACGCGTGTGGCAGGCGCTGTGGACGAAGTCCTCGTACTCGGCGAGGGACATCTCCGCGTCCTGCGCGTGGCCCTGGCTCGGGTAGAGCGTCCCGCACCAGGCGAGCTCGCCGCTGGAGATCCGCTCCCAGCGCCGGTTCACCATCCGGTAGTGGGTCGAGAGCTGGAGCCGCCTGCGCTCGGGATCGGCGCGGGTCAGCGAGCGAGTGTTGACGGTTCCCCAAAGCGATGTCCAGGCGTCGAGGCCGTCGCTGGCAAGGCGCTCGAGCTCAGGGATGTGCGACAGCTGCTCCTTCGACGCGTCTTGGAGCTCGATCTCGTCCAGGCCGGACGGGACGATCTTCGTGTACGGCTGAGCCCCCCGGTGGAGCGCGGCCCGGTAGAGCGCCACGGCTAGAGGGATCGCGATCTCCTCTCCGTCAATGCGGTAGACCTGCCCCTCGCGGAGGTCGAGCGAGTAGCCGGTGATCAGCTCCGCGAGCTTCTCGATCCGCGGGTCGCGCACTACTTGGCTCCGGCTGACGGCGTTCCGACGGCGAAGGGCTTGCTGACGAGCGCGGTCGCCCGGGTCGGATTCATCTCCGCACGGAGTCGGATCGCGAAGACGTAGTAGCCGGGCGTGAGGCGCTTCCGCTTGAAGCGCACGAAAGTGCCGAGATGGGCGCGCGCTTTCCCGCGAGCCGTGAACACCGGCGCCGGCGCACGCTTGACCCCCACGGCCGCGAGCAGCTGCTTGCGCCCCTTGGCGGACAGGCCACGTCCCTTGAGGCGGTACATGGCGGCACTGAGCGTGCTCGCCTCCTCAGAGCTCGCGACGAACGTCCAGTTCGTGTCCGACGCCGACCGGCGCCGCTCCCCGAACCTTGCACTCGCGCCGACGACGACGGTGGAGTGGCGCCACGCCATCGGCCTCCGGTTGCACTTCGCAAGGCCACGGGCCAGCACCGACTTCACGGCTCCGTACGAAGGGCGGCGCGTTCCGTCCGCGCGCATCAGGCCCGCCTGCCAGCGGTCAAGGTCCGGCTCGTCGACGAGGCCGTAATAGAGCATCGAGCGAACCGAGGCGTCGCAGGCGTAGTACGGGACCAGGCCCGCGTACGTGTCCGCCTGTGCGCGCTCCTCGGCAAGGCGGGCGACCGACTCCCGTCCGTAGTAGGCATGCATCGAGCTGGCGGGCACTCCGACCTGCCAGCCGATCTCGTTGAGGCGCACGCGCAGTGGCGGCAAGGCGGCGCGGGACACGGGCCGGCCGGTCTCCGCGAAGACGGGCTGCGCCGTCCCCCGGAAGGCGTCCCAGATCGCCTGCTTGATCCGTCCAAGGTTCGACGTCCCGGCGTTCGGCCAGCGATACCCGACGAGAAAGCTGTCGGCGTTCGAGTTCGGGTGCGGGTGGAAGGCGAGCTCGTCCATGATCGGCCGCTTCCGGCGACTGGCGCGGTACGAGGCACCCAGATCCTTGATGCAGCGAACCGGCGAGGTCGAGGCATTCGTGGCGGCGAGGGCGTTGTCGTTCCCGCGCGGCGACAGCGAGACGCCGACCACCGTGATCGAGCTGTCGACCGCCTTGAGCGCGTCGTAGCTCTCCGCGAGGACACGCTGGTACGAGGTGCAAGCGAGGCCGGCGCCGCTCGAGCTGAATTGCGGCTGCCAGAAGCGCGGCTGGTTGGGCTCGTTGCCGACGGCGATGTCCTTCACCTGCGGATACGCCCGGGCGACGGCGGCGACGAAGCTGACGAACTGGCCGGTGGCCGAGGTGGAGCCGAAGAGCGCGCGGGCCCGGCTCGGGGCGATCACCATCGAGACGCGGATCCCGGCGGCCGTGGCGTTCGCCATGTAGCGGTCGAGGGCGTCCTTTTCCCGGATCGTGGTCGGCTGGTCCGGATCCCAGGCGACCGTGATCCTGTTCTCGGTCAGTCCGATCTCGCGCATGTCAGCGAGGAGCGCTGCGCCGCCGTCGGCCGAGAGCTTGCCGCGGTCGTCGGCGACGCCGACGACGACGTCGGCCAGTGCAGGCGCGACCAGCGCGAGCGCCCCGAAGGCACAGGCGAGCAGAGCGGCAGGTTTTCTCATGACGAACCCCTTCATTCCTCGGCGAAACCGCATCAGTCTTGCACGACCTTCAGGACGGCGTCGAGGACGCGATCGGCGCCGAACCGCACGGGATCGTCCGTGGGCAGACCCGTCTCCTCCCCGACTCGCTGAATCTCGGCTCGCGCCTCGCCTTCCTTGAGCGCCCCGGTGTGGAGC
>JBKKAR010000054.1:0-20980 GCA_046714355.1 Gaiellaceae bacterium
GCGCGAGCCGGGCCGCCCCCACCCGCCTATGCGGGGGGCTGGCGGCCCTCCCCCAAACCGCGCCGGCGGCGCCCCCGCGCCCCGCCGACCTGCTCGTTCAAGTGAGCCCGGGGCAGGCGGTGATCAGCGCGTGAAGCCGGAGCGGATCGGCGAGGGCGTTCGGCACGAGCTCGGCAAGTTCGGACCGGCCGGCGCGATCGCGGATGTCGTGGCCGCCTGGCCGGTGGCCGTGGGGGATTCCATCGCTCGAAACGCCTGGCCGGCGCGCATCGCGCGGGACGGAACTCTTCACGTCTCGACGAGCTCTTCGGCGTGGGCCTTCGAGCTCGGCCTGCTCGAGGAGAAGCTTCGCGAGCGCCTGGCGACGGAGGTCGGGAAGGACGCGCCCCTACGCCTCCGTTTCGCCCCCGGCCCGCTCCCCGAGGCGGCCGCGCCGGAGCCCTCGAAGGCTGAAGGCCGCGCTCCTGAGGTCACCGAGCAGCATCTCCAGGCGGGCGAAGAGCTGGCCGCGACGATCTCGGACGAGAACCTGCGCAAAGTCGTTGCGAAAGCGGCTGCCGCGAGCCTCGCCAAGCCGCCGGGCGGCCGCTCTGTCTGATAGACTGACGCCAGCCCTAAAACATGCAGTTAGCAGGGCTTTTTCTCTTTGACTGAGGCAGCGTACACCGCAAAGGACATCACGGTCCTCGAGGGACTCGAGCCGGTCCGGCTGCGCCCAGGCATGTACATCGGCTCCACCGGGGCACGAGGCCTCCATCACCTCATCTACGAGGTCGTGGACAACTCCGTCGACGAGGCCCTCGCCGGCCGCGCCGATCGCATCGAGGTCACGCTGCACCCCGACAATTCCGTGACCGTCTCCGACAACGGCTCGGGGATCCCTGTCGACATCATGGCCGAGCAGGGCCTGCCGGCGGCGACCGTCGTGCTGACCAAGCTCCACGCCGGAGGAAAGTTCGGCGGTGATGGCTACAAGGTCTCCGGCGGCCTGCACGGCGTCGGCGTCTCCGTCGTCAACGCGCTCTCCGAGTGGCTGAAGCTGGAGATCCACCGCGGCGGCAACGTCCACCAGCAGGAGTTCGCCCGGGGCGAGCCCACGACTGACCTTACGGTCGCCGGCAAGAGCGACAGGGAGAGCACCGGGACGACGATCACCTTCCTGCCCGACCTCGAGATTTTCGACGAGGACGAGTTCGTGTGGTCGACCGAGACCCTCGTCCAGCGCTTGCGCGAGACCGCGTTCCTCACGCGCAGCTTGCGGATCGTCCTCACGGACGAGCGGGAGGGCGAGGATCGGCACGAGTTCTACTACGAGGGTGGAATCAGGGATTTCGTCGCGTACGTCAACAGCGCGAAGGAGCCGATTCACAAGAACATCGTCTTCTTCGACGGCCAGATGGAGAACGGCGCGGTCGAGGTGGCGATGCAGTGGAACGGCTCGTACGTCGAGTCGGTCTTCTCGTTCGCGAACAACATCAACACGACGGAGGGCGGGGCGCATCTCTCTGGCTTCAAGGGGGCCCTGACGGGGACGCTGAACAAGTACGCGCGGGAGAAAGGCCTCCTGAAGGAGAAGGAGGAGAACCTCGAGGGCGAGGACGTCCGTGAGGGTCTCGCGGCTGTCATCTCCGTCAAGCTCCGGGACCCGCAGTTCGAGGGGCAGACGAAGACAAAGCTCGGCAACCCATGGGTGCGAGGCCTCGTCGAGCAGACCGTGAACCAGCGCCTGGCTGAGTTCCTCGAGGAGAACCCCACCGACGCGAAGCAGATCGTCACGAAGGCGGTCACGGCGCGAAATGCGCGCCAGGCCGCGCGCAAGGCGCGCCAGCTGAGCCGCAAGAGCGCGCTCGAGAGCTCGGCGCTCCCGGGGAAGCTTGCCGACTGCCAAACGACGAATCCCGAAGACGCCGAGCTTTTCCTCGTCGAGGGCAACTCGGCCGGCGGGTCAGCCGTCGAAGCCCGGAACCGGGTGAACCAGGCGATCCTGCCGCTGCGCGGCAAGGTGATCAACTCGGAGAAGAACCGGATCAACAAAGTGCTTTCGAACGTGGAGATCCAGGCGATGATCACCGCGATCGGCACCGGCATCGGCGACGAGTTCGACATGGAGAAGCTCCGGTACCACCGCGTGATCGTGATGACGGACGCCGACGTCGACGGCGCTCACATCCGAACGCTGATCCTCACCTTCCTCTTCAGGCAGATGCCGGAGCTGGTCGAGGGCAACCACGTGTACATCGCCGCGGCGCCGCTTTACCGCGTGAAGATCGGGAACCAGGAGATCTACGTCGAGAAGGAATCGCAGTTCGAGGATCTCCTCGTCCGCGAGCGTGTGAAGGACATGGACGTCACGGACCGCGCCGGCTCGACCTTCAAGCTCACCGAGACGAGGTACAAGCGCTTCACGAGCGCGTTGACCGAGTTCGAGGGGTGGGCGTCCAGGCTGCGTGCCGACTACGGGGCGCCGACGGTCAACTTCCTGATCGAGCATCGGCTGATCGAAGGCGCCGACGGTGGCAGCGACCTGGGACGCACGCTCGAGGGTCTCGACACCGACGGCTACGACCTCGACCTCGTCGAGAAGACGGCGGAGTCTTTCCGGGTCAAGGTGATCGAGAAGGAGACTAGCGCGGCGAGCCATGTGATCGTGCCCGTCGAGCTTCTGGTCTCGCCTCACTACGCCAGCCTCGCCAGGTCCTATGCCCGCCTCGTGGAGATCGCCGGACCGCCGCCGTTCCGGATTGGTCTCGGGCGAAAGTCGCGTGAGGCAGAGACTTTCGAGCAGCTCCGCCACCAGGCGCTCGACCTGGCGAAGGACGGCATCGAGGTCGGCCGCTTCAAGGGCTTGGGCGAGATGGACGCCGAGGATCTCTGGGACACGACGATGAACCCGGCCAACCGGATGCTGATTCGGGTCGAAGTCGAGGACGCCGCCGCGGCCGATCTCGCCTTCTCGATGCTCATGGGCGACCAGGTCGAGCCGCGCCGGCTCTTCATCGAGCAGAACGCCAGGGACGTCAGGTTCCTGGATGTTTGATCCGGCCCCGACCTCGCCATCTCGCACTTACCGGGGCGCTGCAAACCGGCGGCTCGCCGCAGCCTCAGTCACGCCCGTAGCCTCCGGCTACGAACGAGGCCTGCGGCTTTGCGACCCTTGGTTTTCGCGGCCGGTGAGCACGACCTGTCGAGGTAGTGACCGTGTCTGACCTCGAGCCGCTCGGCGCCGGCCGCATCGAGTCGCGCGACATCGAGCAGGAGCTCCGCTCCAGCTTCCTCGACTACGCCATGAGCGTGATCGTGTCGCGCGCCCTGCCCGACGTGCGGGACGGGCTAAAGCCGGTGCACCGGCGCGTCCTCTTCGGGATGCACGAGGCCGGCATGCAGCCGAACCGCCCGTTCAAGAAGTCTGCGCGCATCGTCGGCGACGTCATGGGCTCGTACCACCCACACGGCGACACGGCCATCTACGACACACTTGTGCGGCTGGCACAGCCGTTCTCGATGCGCTACCCGCTCGTCCAGGGCCAGGGGAACTTCGGCAACATCGACGACTACCCGGCGGCTGCGATGCGCTACACGGAGAGTCGGCTCTCCCGGATCGCGACCGAGTTGCTCCGCGACATCGACGCCGACACTGTCGACTTCAAACCGAACTACGACGAGTCGCGCCGAGAGCCCACGGTCCTGCCGGCGCGCTACCCGAACCTGCTCGTCAACGGCTCCGCCGGCATCGCGGTCGGCATGGCGACGAACATCGCGCCGCACAACCTCACCGAGGTGATCGACGCCGTCGTCGCGATCATCGACGACCCGGAGATCGACGTCGAGCGCTTGACGCGCCACATCAAGGGCCCCGACTTCCCGACCGGCGGGATCATCGTCGGCCGCGAAGGCATCCGCGAGGCCTATCGCTCGGGTCGCGGGCGGATCATCATGCGAGCGCGCGCGCACATCGAGGAGCTGCGCGGCGGAAAGTCCGCGATCATCGTCACCGAGCTCCCGTACGGAGTGAAGAAGGGCGGGGACGTCGGCGTGATCAAGAAGATGGCCGACCTCGTCCACGACAAGGTCTTGACGGAGATCTCGGATCTCGCCGACCACTCCGACCGGTCGGGCATGCGGATCCAGATCGAGCTCAAGCGCGACGCGATCCCGCAGGTCGCCCTCAACAAGCTCTTCAAGCACACGGCGCTGCAGAGCACCTTCGGCTTCAACGCCGTCGCGCTCGTGGACGGCGTTCCGAAGACGCTCTCGCTGCGCGACATGCTTCAGCACTACCTCGACTTCCAGCGCGAGGTCGTCACTCGCCGCTCGAAGTTCGACCTACGGAAGGCCGAGGCTCGGGCGCACGTCCTCCAGGGTTACCTGACCGCGCTCGACAACCTCGACGCCGTGATCGCGCTGATCCGCGGCTCGGCAGATCCGGATGAGGCGCGAGAAGGCCTCCAGCGCGAGTTCGAGCTGAGCGAGATTCAGGCGCAGGCGATTCTCGACCTCCGCCTGCAGCGCCTCACCGGCCTCGAGCGCAAGCGGATCGAAGAGGAGTTCTCAGACCTCCAGGAGCGCATCGCGGAGCTGCGCACGATTCTCGGAGACGAGGCGAGAGTGGACGGCCTGATCCGCGAAGAGCTTCTCGAGATCAAGTCGATCTACGCGAAGAACGACGACCGGCGCACGGAGATCGTTGCCGCCGAGGGCGAGTTCGAGCTCGAGGATCTGATCGCGGAAGAAGACATGGTGATCGCGATCACCCGCTCGGGATACATCAAGCGCCTGCCGGTCACGACATATCGCGAGCAGCGCCGCGGCGGAATCGGCGTCATGGGCATGGACCTGAAGGACGACGACTACATCGAGCACCTCTTCGTCGCCTCGACCCATGACTACCTGTTGTTTTTCACCACGCGCGGCAAGATCTACAGGTTGAAGGTGCACGAGCTACCGCTCGGTACGAGGCAGGCGAAGGGGCGGGCGATTCCGAACTTCCTCCCGTACCAGCAGGGCGAGACGACCCGCGCGGTGATCGCAACCCGCGACTTCACCGAGGCTCAGTACCTCGTTCTGGCGACCAAGAATGGTGTCGTGAAGAAGAGCCGCTTTGGCGACTACAACACGCCGCTGAAAGCGGACGGGATCATCGCCATCAACCTGCGCGAGGACGACGAGCTCGTGGGGGTCGTTCATACCGACGGCGACGACGACATCCTCATGGTGTCCCGGAAGGGCCAGGCGATCCGCTTCCACGAGAAGGAAGCGCGGCCGATGGGACGGGCCACGGGAGGCGTGCGGGGGATGAACCTGCGCAAGGGCGACGCTGTGATCGAGATCGCCCGCGCCGAGAATGACGCCGACCTCCTCGTCGTGACCGAGAACGGCTACGGGAAGCGGACCCGCGTCGACGAGTACCCGGTCAAGGGCCGCGGCGGGCTCGGCGTGAAGACCGTGCAGCTGACCGAGGCCAAGGGCCAGCTCGCCGGCGCCCGGGCCGTGCGCGACGGCTATCAAGTCATGCTCATCTCGACCGGCGGAACCGTGATCAAGATGCCGGTCGAGGACGTCAAGCGATTAGGCCGCTCGACGCAGGGCGTGATCGTCATGCGCCTGCGCGAAGGCGAGCAGGTGTCGGCGCTCGCGCCCGTGGTGGAGTCCGACGCGCCAGATGATGAAGACCTCGCTGACGAAGCGCCCGATGCTATGCCCGAGACGACGGAAACTACCGAAGCGCCCACAAACTAGGTCCTTTTCGGCCTGATACGCAAGTTTTATGCGGATTTACCGCGATTCACCCTTGGCAAGCTCATCAGGGAGCGCTATACATTCCCTGCGGGGTCGGAATCTGAATCGAACGAAGGTGCCGTATGTCTCCAAGTACACAAGCTGACCTCCTCGAGCCCATCAACCTCGCGGAGCACCTCGGCAAGGTCGAGCTCTACCTCGGCCAGGTCTGCCAGATCGCCGGTATCTCGAAGATGCAACTCGACTATTGGACGAACAAGGCCCAGATCCCCACAAAAGGCCGCAAGCAGCGGATTTACGACATGGACGCCGTCGAGACCGTGATGCTGATCAAGCAGGCCAAGGACAAGGGCTTGAACCTCGGCGCCGCGATCGAGGCGGCCAGCCGCTTCCGTGAGCGGCAGCAGCCGGGCGCGCTGCTCAGCCCCTGAGCGTCTCGGCCGCCTGTTCGGGCAGCACGACGTTGACATAGAGCGCCGCGCCGAGCTCGATGCCTGCGAGCGTCGTCAGCCGCGGGGCCAGGTGGAGATGCCACGGCGGGCCGGCGTGCAGCCAAGCGTTCCACGGCCGGGTGCCGACAGCTGCATGTAGCCGTCGCACGAGATCGCGAAGCACGAGCAGCCCGTCCGCGAGGCGGCCGTCGCCGTCCGGACTGGCGATGAGGCATTCGTAGGGGCCGGCCCCCACCGGGTGCACCGCGCCGACGACTCCGCCGCGGGTCGCGACCTCGTGCTCGGCGAGCAGCTCCGGTAGACGTTCGAGCGATTCGTCCGGAAGCTCGGTCCAGACGAGCTGGGAATGGCTGTGCGGCAGGCTCGATCCGGCGAGGCGACCCTCGTTGATGAAGGCCAGGACCGAGCCTTCGGTGTTTCGGATCCTCTGGTCCCAGGCCTCCGCGACGAGCTCGACCTGGTCGTCGTCCAGCTCCGCGAAGGACCGAAGGTGGTCGGGCGAATGGACGACCACCTCCTGCCGATCGACCGCCGGGTAGAGGTTCGGAACGACGCGCACGCGCCAAGGGTCCCCGATCCGGAGCGTCTCAGGCGGTGTCCGATCCTCACGGCCGGCGCAGAACGGGCAGCGATCGAGTTCCTCCGTAGTCGGCGGCTCGATCTCCGGCAGCCAGGCACCGGGACGGCTTCCGCGACCGGGCGCGATCACGACTCGGCGACCCGTCAGCGGGTCTACGCGGACGTCCGTCAGCTGGGTGGCCGGTTGCCGGCGTCCAGGAACGGCTTGAAGAGCTCGATCGGCAGCGGGAGGATGATCGTCGAAGAGCGCTCGGAGCTGATCTCGAGCATCGTCTGCAGAAAGCGCAGCTGGAGCGACATCGGATTCTCCGCGAGGACCAGCGCCGCGTTCTTCAACTGCTCCGAGGCCTGGAACTCGCCTTCCGCGGCGATGACCTTTGCGCGGCGCTCTCGCTCGGCCTCGGCCTGGCGCGCCATCGCGCGCTGCATCCCGCCGGGGATCTCGACGTCCTTGACCTCGACGATCGAGACCTTGACGCCCCAGGGCGACGTGGACTCGTCGATGATCCGCTGCAGGATCTCGTTGATCTTGTCCCGTTCGGACAGGAGCTCGTCCAGCATGTGCTGGCCGAGGACGCTGCGGAGCGTGGTCTGCGAGATCTGCGACGTCGCGACCATGAAGTTCTCGATCTGCACGATCGCCTTCTCCGGATCGATGATCCGGAAGTAGGCGACGGCGTTCACGCGGACCGGGACGTTGTCCTTCGTGATCACCTCCTGCGGCGGCACGTTGAGCGTCACCGTGCGGAGGTCGACGCGGACCATCTTGTCGATGATCGGGATCAGCAGGAAGAGGCCTGGGCCCTTCGGCGGCGACTTCAGCCGACCGAGTCGGAAGATGACGCCTCGCTCGTACTCCCTGGCGACGCGGACCGACGCCGAGAACAGCAGGATCAAGAGAACCGCGACGACCGCAAGGGCGATCAGGATGACCACGCTCGAATCCTACGCGGGAGCGACCGTGAGCGTCAGCGCGTCGTCGAGGCCCTCGACGCGGACGTGCTCCCCGGGAGGAATCGGGTCGCCGTGGGTCCGGGCGCGCCAGAGCTCGCCGTGGACGAAGACGAGCCCGATGGGATCGAGCGCCTGGCGGACGATCCCGACCTCGCCCATGAGCTCTTCCTGGCCCGTCACGACCTCGGCGCGGCGCACCTGTACGAGCTTCGTGACGACCAGGGCGACCATGAGCGCCATCGTGCCGGCGATGGCGAGCGCGACCGTCAGCGACACCTGGTACGCCTCGCCGGCCGGGTCGAACAGCATCAGGGAACCGATGACGAACGCGACGGCGCCGGCGAGCGCGAGCGCGCCGTGGCTCATCACGAACATCTCGGCGACGAAGAATCCGGCGGCGAGGAGCATGAGCAGCAGCCCGGCCCAGCTCACGGGGAGGATCTGGAGTCCGAAGAGGCCGATGACGAGCGAGATCGCTCCAACGGTTCCCGGCAAGATTAGGCCGGGGTTCCAGAGCTCGATCGTCAGCCCGAGGACGCCCAGCGACATAAGGATGACGATCAGGTTCGGATCGATCAGTGTGTCGAGGATGCGCTTCCACAGCGACATCTCGACCCGGTCGACTTTCGCGCCGGCGGTCTCGAGCATGAACATCTTGGGCTTGGTCTCTCGCCCGTCGATCTGGTTGAGGAGCGCCGGCAGGCTCGGCGCGATCACGTCGATGACGTTCCGCTCGAGCGCCTCGCGGGCCGGCAGGTTCTTGCCGTCGCGTACGGCCTCGTCGGCCCAGGCTGCATTCCGTCCATGCTCTCGCATCAGCGCTTTCAGCGACGCCACAGCGTTGTTCACGACCTTGTTCTTGAGGTCTTCCTGGATGTCTTCGCCTCCAATGTCGATCGGCGTGGACGACCCGATGTTCGTCTGAGGCGCCATGGCGAGCACGTCGGCGGCCTGACCGATCCAAACGCCCGCCGAGGCGGCCCAGGCGCCGTCAGGCGAGACGAAGACGATCACGGGAATCCGCGAGGCGAGCTCCGCCTCGTAGATGTCCTTCATGGAGCTCGCAAGTCCGCCTGGAGTGTCGAGCAGAACCACGACCGCGTCGTACTGTTCCTCATTGGCACGATCGATCTCGCCGATGACGTAGTCGGCCGTGACCGGATTGACGTCGTTGTCGAACTCGACCGCGAGAACCCGCGGTGCCGCCGCGGCGGTCGCAGGAACCAGCAGAGCGACGGCCAATGCGGTCAAAATCCCCCGCAGAACGCGGCATTTCACGGTGTAAAGATGCTATCAAGAGCCCTTGCGGCCACCCCACGGCGCTGCGACCCTAGGGTGGGGTCGTCCATGAAGAGTCTCGCCGCCGCTCTCATCGCTCTCGCGTTCCCGGCCACTGCCTGGGGGGAGGCGACACTCGTCACGCGCGAGCTGCCCGTGACCGGCCAGCGGGCCTTCGCGGCCGCCGCCGCGCCCGAGCGGTTCAACCTCGTCGGCCTGCACTGGAAGGGAACAGGCCGTGTGCAGTTTCGGGTGCGGGGCGTTTCCGGCTGGAGCGCGTGGCGGGCTGCGGAGGCTGAGGCGGATGACCTTCCCGACCGGGGGACCGACGAGGCGCGGCGCATGCGCGGCTGGCGAATCGGCAGCCCGTGGTGGACGGGCGCCTCGGATCGCCTGGAGGTGCGCGTGCGCGGGCGGGTCTCGAGACTGCGCGCGCACTACGTCTGGAGCCCGGAGGAGATCTCGCTCGAGCGTTCGCTCCAGATGGCCGGCAGCCCGAAGATCATCAGCCGCCGAGGCTGGGGTGCGAACGAGGGGATCCGCCGCGACAACCCGGAGATCGCGAAGGCGCTCTCGACGGCGATCGTCCACCACACCGCGGGCGCCGCGCCTGCGACGCCGGCGCAGTCGGCGGCGATCGTCCGGGGCATCTACGCGTACCACGTGAAGGGGAACGGCTGGGACGACGTTGGCTACAACTTTCTCGTCGACCGCTTCGGCCAGGTCTTCGAGGGGCGCTACGGCGGGATCGAGCGCAACGTGATCGGCGCTCACGCCGCCGGCTTCAACACGGGGTCGGTCGGCATCGCGCTGCTCGGAAGCTACGAGGGTCGCGCGCCGACCGCGGCGGAGCGCTCGGCGCTCGTCCGGCTGCTCTCCTGGCGGCTGGACGTCGCCCACGCCGATCCGGTCTCCAACGCCCCGTTCGTCTCGGCCGGCAATCCGAAGTACCGCAAAGGCGCGCCGATCTGGCTTCGCGCGATCTCCGGGCATCGCGACACCGGCTACACGAGCTGCCCGGGCGGGCGGCTCTACAGCCAGCTCGGCGGCATCGCCTCGGCGGCAGCGGGTCTCGGGCTCCCGAAGCTCTATACGCCCGAGATCGAGGGCGGGCTCGGCCAGTTCGTCAGCTTCTCGGCGCGCTTGTCGGCGCCGCTGCCCTGGACAGTGACGGTGTCCGATAGCGCAGGCAAGGTCGTCGCAACCGGCAACGGCTTCGGCACATCGGTCCAGTGGACCTGGGACGCACGCTTCACCCCCCTGCCCGGCTATCGCTGGCGGATCGCGGCCGGTCCGAACGTTAGGCCCGCGTCGGGGACACTCGGAGCCGGCGCCATGCCCGCCGTGATCGACGGCTTGACGGCGGAGCCGGCCGGCTTCACGCCGAACGGCGATGGACGAACGGACACAACGGTGATCGCGTACGACCTGGTCGCGCCGGCGACGGTTCGTGTGGACCTCCAGACGGAGCAGGGCGGGCCGCTCGCGACGCTGCACTCCGGATCGAAGCCTGTGGGGCGGAACAGCTTTTCCTGGAACGGCACGGGTTACCCCGACGGGCGGTACAGGATCGCGGTCATGGCGCGAAACGCCCGCGGCAAAGAGGTGACGGCGACGACGCAGATTGTGCTGAGCCGGACGCTTTCGGGCTTCGGCGTCGTGCCGCCGGCGATTTCGCCGAACGGCGACGGGCGCTCCGATTCGCTGACGGCGTCCTTCAATCTCTCCGTTTCGGCCATCGCGCGGCTAGCCGTGCGCCGTGGGATGACCGACGTGGCGTCGCCTTTCGACGCGCTGGTGCCGGCCGGCCCGCAGGCGGTGAGCTGGGCGGGTGGCGTTCGCGATGGGATCTATTCCGTCGCGCTGACGGTCACTGACTCGACCGGGCCGGTCACGCAGGTTCTGCCGGTGCGGGTCGACCGCGTCGCGCCGATGTTGAAGGTCGTGAACAAGCGCCCGCTGCGCGTCTCGCTGTCTGAGCAGGCACGGGTGACGTTCATCGCCGATGGCGCCGCATCGACGATCTCGCGCCCTCGGGCCGGTGTCTTCACGGTCGTGCTGGACCGCCCGTTCACCCGGTTGGACGCCTTCGCCGAAGATGCGGCCGGGAATATCGGTCCGCGGCTGCGGCTGCGCTAGCCGGCGACCCAGACGTCGTAGCGGCGCTCGAGCTCGAGCAGGATCGCTGCGAGAAGACGGGCCCGGTCGACCGAGGCGCCGAGCTCCGCTCGCAACGAGGTCGCCTCGCGGCCGACGTCTTGCGGGAGGTCGGCCGCCGGGGTGTTGACGTTGATTCCGATGCCCAGGACGACCCGGTCGTCGCGAGCCTCGGCGAGAATTCCGGCGAGCTTCCGGCCACCCACGAGGAGGTCGTTCGGCAGCTTGATTTCAGGCATGAGGCCCGTCACCTCGCGTATCCCCTCTGCGCAGGAGAGCCCGGCGACGATCGAGAGCTCCGGCAGGCGCTGTGTTGGGACGGACGGCCTCAGGTTGACCGAGAAGAGGAGGCTCGTTCCCGGCATGGCGTACCACGACCGGCCGAGGCGGCCGCGTCCGGCGGTCTGCTCGTCGGTCGCAACCACCGCTCCCTCCGGAGCATCGATCGACAGCTCTCGCTGGGTCGACTCGCAGCACTCGAGGAAGAGGTAGGGCCGCCCGAAGCGCCCCCGCAGGAGCGGCTCGACGTTGCCCGTGTGCAGGGAGTCCTGAGGCGGGCCTTCACCACTAGACTCATCGCGCACGTGCCCTCCCTGACGAAAGAAGAGATCGAGGCGATCCTGCCTCACCGCGACCCCTTCCTGCTGCTCGACGAGGTAGTCGAGATCGAGCCTGGCGCCCGCGTTGTGGCACGGAAGAAGGTGCGGGCCGACGAGTGGTACCTGGCGGGCCACTTTCCCGGCCGGCCGATCATGCCCGGCGTCCTGATCGTGGAGGCGATGGCGCAGGCGGGCGCCGTTGCGGTGCTGTCCGAGGAGCAGAATCGCGGCAAGCTCGCGCTCTTCGCGGGCATCGACGCGGTCCGCTTCAAGCGGATCGTCGAGCCGGGCGACGAGCTCGAGCTCACCTGCGACCTCGAGCGCGTCCGGGGCCCGATCGGCCGCGGCAAGGCGACTGCGACCGTGGACGGTGAGCTCGCCGCGCGCGGAACGCTCACCTTCGCGGTGGAACGATGATCGGAACCGCGAACGGCAGTCCGATCACGATCACGGGGCTCGGCTGCTACGTCCCCGAGCGCGTGATGAAGAACGACGAGCTCGCAAAGCTGGTCGAGACCTCGGACGAGTGGATTGTCGAGCGCACCGGGATCCGGGAGCGCCGGATCGCCGCGCCGGACGAGGCGATGTCCGACCTCGCCCTGCCAGCCGCGGAGCAGGCGCTCGAGCAGGCGGGGGTCGCCGCCGAGAACGTCGACCTGATCATCGTCGCCACGGTCACTCCGGACATGGCTTTTCCGTCCACCGCTGCGCTCGTGGCGGACCAGCTCGGGGCGACGGAAGCGGCCGCATATGACCTCTCCGCCGGCTGCACGGGCTTCATGTACGCGCTGGCGCAGGCCTACGGGATGGTGAGCGCGGGACTCTCCGAGCGTGCGCTGGTGATCGGCGGCGACGTCCTCTCCAAGATCGTGAACTGGAACGACCGGAGCACGTGCGTTCTCTTCGGCGACGGAGCCGGCGCCGTCGTCCTCGAGCGGAACGGCGGGCGCGGCTTCATCGGCTTCGAGCTCGGCGCGGACGGCGGCGGCGGCGTCCATCTCTCGATGCCCGCCGGCGGCTCCCGCATGCCGGCGAGCGCGGAAACCGTCGCCCAGGAACTCCACTTTGCGCAGATGAACGGCCCCGAGGTCTTCAAGTTTGCGACCCGTGTGCTCGTCTCGTCGGCGGAGAAGCTACTCGAGCGCTGCGGCGTGGGCATCCAGGACGTCGACGTTTATGTTCCGCACCAGGCGAACGTCCGGATCATCGAGCATGCGGCGCGAAAGCTCGGAATTGCGGAAGATCGCGTGGTCGTGAACGTGGACAGATACGGGAACACCTCCTCCGGCTCGATTCCTCTGGCCCTCGCCGACGCGGAGGCGAACGGTCGGCTGAAGGACGGATCGCTCGTCCTGATGACCGGGATGGGCGCCGGGCTGACGTGGGGCTCGGCGCTGATGGAGTGGACGGCGAACGGGAGGGTGGCATGAGCAAGATCGCGTTCTGCTTCCCCGGCCAGGGGTCGCTGGAGCAAGGGATGGGCCGCGAGATCGCAGAGGCGGTCCCGGAAGCGATGGACGTGTATCGCGTCGGAAGCGAGGCGTCGGGTCTCGACCTGAAGAAGCTCTGCTTCGAATCGCCGATCGAGGACCTGGTGCAGACAGAGGTGCAGCAGCCGGCGCTGGTTGCTACGAGCCTCGCCGTGCTGGCAGCCCTGCGCGCCCGCGGAATCGCTCCGGATTACGTGGTCGGACACTCCGTCGGCGAGTTCGCGGCGATCGCGGCCGCAAACTCCCTCGACACCGGTGAGGCGATCGGCCTGGTGCGGGAGCGCGGCCTCGCGATGGCGGAAGCCGCACGGGAGAGCGACGGGGCGATGGCGGCGATCCTCGGGCTCGACGACGCGGTCGTCGAAGAGCTCTGTGCGCAGATCGAGGGCGTGTGGCCGGCGAACTACAACTGCCCCGGCCAGATCGTCGTCTCGGGCGAGGAAAACGCCGTCGACGAGCTCATCGGCAAGGCGAATGAGCTGGGCGCCAGGCGGGCTGTGAAGCTCAAAGTCTCGGGCGCTTTCCACAGCCCGCTCGTGGCCAAGGCGGCGGAGATACTTCGGCCGGCGGTGGAGCGCTTGAGCTTCCACGATCCCGTCGCGCCCTTCATGTCCACAGTGACCGCGCGGATCGAGCCGGCGCAGCGAATGGCGGGGCTGCTCTTGGAGCAGATCACCGCTCCCGTCAGGTTCACGCAGGCTGCGCGAGGGCTGATCAAGGATGGCGCCAGGACGTTCGTCGAGGTCGGGCCGGGCAACGTTCTGTCCGGTTTGCTGAAGAGGATCGACCAGACGGTCAAGGCCGTGTCCGTGAACAACCTCGCCGGCTTGAAGAAGGTCGAAGAGTCCATTTAGGTGACGGGGTTCTGCTCGCTCGAAGGCCGGACGGCGCTCGTTACCGGCGGCTCGCGGGGGATCGGACAGGCGATCGCGACCGAGCTCGCCGGCGCCGGAGCGTCGGTCGTCGTCGGCTACCGCTCGGGGGCCGAGGAGGCGGAGGCGGTCGCATCCGAGATCGGAGGCCGGGCCGTTCAGGCCGACGTCGCCGAGGCCGAGGACGCGAAGCGGCTCGTGGAGGAGGCCGGCGACATCGACATCCTCGTCAACAACGCGGGCGTCACACGGGACGGGCTCCTGGCGCGGATGTCAGACGAGGACTGGCGCGTCGTGCTCGACACCAATCTCGGCGGGACGTTCAACACCTGTCGGGCGGCTGCGCGCGGAATGATGCGCCGTCGCGGCGGGGCGATCGTCAACGTCTCGTCGATCGTCGGCCTCCACGGGAACCCGGGGCAGACGAACTACTCGGCCTCGAAGGCCGGGATCATCGGCTTCACGAAGGCTCTTGCCCGCGAGCTCGGCAGCCGCGGAGTGCGGGCCAACGTCGTCGCGCCGGGCTACGTGTCGACCCGGCTGACGAACGAGCTGCCGGAAGAGCTCCGGAGCGCGATGCTCGCGAACACTCCGCTCGGCCGGTTCGGGGAGCCCGAGGACGTCGCCGGGGCCGTCAGATTCCTTTGCTCCGACGCCGCGTCATTCGTGACCGGCGAGGTGCTGCTGGTCGACGGAGGGCTGGGGATGTGAACGCGCTGAACGGGCGTAGACGAGTCGTCATCACCGGAATCGGTGCCGTGAGCCCGCTCGGGAACGACGTCGAGACGACATGGGAGAATTTGATCGCCGGCAAGTCGGGAGCCGCGGAGATCAAACAGTTCGACGCGAGCGAGTACCCGGTGCATTTCGCGTGTGAGCTGAAGGACTTCGACTCGGCGGACTGGATCGACAAGAAACAGGCGCGGCGCATGGACCGGTTCGCCCAGATGATCGTCGCCGCGGCACTCCAGGCCCGCGACGAGTCGGGGCTCGCCATCGCGCCGGAGGCGGAACGGATCGGCGCCTCGATCGCCACAGGCATCGGAGGCCTGAAGGCCTTCCAGGACTGTTACGACACGCTGATCGAGCGCGGCCCCGACCGCGTGAACCCCTTCTCGATCCCGCAGATCATCCCGAACATGGGCGCCGGTTGGGTCTCGATGTACCTTGGCACGAGGGGGCCGCTCTCGTCGCAGTGCACGGCCTGCGCCGCGTCGAACATGGCGATCGGAGAGGCCACCGACGCCATCCGGCTCGGGCGAGCCGACGTCATGCTCGCCGGCGGGACGGAGGCCGGGATCACGCGGGTCGGCATCGCCGGTTTCAGCGCCATGCGCGCGCTCTCGCGCCGAAACGATGCCCCCGAGGAGGCTAGCCGGCCTTTCGACGCCGGGCGAGACGGTTTCGTGATGGGCGAGGCGGCTGGTGTTGTCGTCCTCGAGGAGCTCGAGCACGCGAAGGAGCGCGGCGCAAAGATCTACGCCGAGCTCCTCGGTTACGGCCTCTCCTCCGACGCGAGACACGTCACCGAGCCGGATCCGACCGGCGACAACCCTGCCCGCGCGATGCGGATGGCGCTCGCCGACGCCGGGGTCAACACGGACGAGATCGACTACATCAACGCTCACGGAACCTCGACGCCGCTCGGCGACGCCAGTGAGACGAGAGTGATCAAGCTCGCACTGGGAGAGGAGAACGCCCGCAAGACGCCGGTGTCGTCGACCAAGGGCGCGACCGGGCACTGCCTTGGCGCCGCCGGCGCGGTGGAGGCGATCTTCACGACGCTGGCCATCGACCGGAGCATCCTCCCGCCGACGATCAACTACGACGAGCCGGATCCCGCGTGCGACCTCGACTACATCCCGAATGAGGCGCGCGAGGCGGACATACGGACCGGCGTCTCCAACTCGTTCGGCTTCGGTGGCCACAACGCCTGCATCGTGATCCGCCGCTTCGAAGACTGAGACCGGCGCATGGCCGATCGCTGGGCGACATTCGACTGTTACGGGACGCTGATCGACTGGAACGACGGGATTCGGCGTGAGCTCGCGCGCGTCTTCGGCGACGCCGAAGCCGGCTGGCTGCTCCAGCGCTACCACCGAATCGAACGGGAGCTCGAGCACGATGGGCGGCTGACCTATCGCGAGGTCTTGACGAAGGCGCTCGAGCGTCTCGCCGAGGAGGAGGACTTCGAGTTGCTCGAGGGGCAGCGCGATGCTCTCGCCCGCTCGCTCTCCTCGTGGGAGCCCTTCCACGAAGTTCGCGAATCGCTGGAGGAGGCGAGGAGCCGCGGATGGAAGCTTGCGATCCTCTCGAACACCGATCCCGACTTCATCGCAGCCTCGAAAGAGCAACTCGGAGTTGCGTTCGACGAGACGATCGTCGCCTCCGAGATCGGGTCGTACAAACCGGGCCACGCGCACTGGGAGGAGTTCTTCCGGCGAACCGGCGCCGACAGGACCGGGCACGTGCATGTCGCTGCGAGCCTGTTCCACGACATCGCGCCGGCCAACGAGCTCGGCCTGCGCTGCGTCTGGATCAATCGGCTCGACGAGCACTCTCGGTCCGCTCGGCCGGACCGTGAGCTCCCGAACCTCCGGGGACTCGCCGGCGTCCTCGACGCGCTCGTCGCCGGATGAGCGTGGAGCTGCGAGCGCCTCGGCTCGAGGAGGCTGCCGGGATCGCCGACCTCGCGAACCGCGTCTCGGACGAGCTCTTCGGCGAAGCGGAAGAGACGGAGACGACGGTTCGAATGTGGCTCACGACCCCGGATCTCGAGCTCGACAAGGACTACCGCGTCGCGCTCGACCAGGAGGGGCAGCTCATCGGGTATGCCGACCTCGGCGCTCATCCGGATCCGAAGTATTGGCTGGACCTTCGCGTTCCGATGTCCTCCGGCGACGAGACGCGAGATGCGCTGATCGGCTGGGGCGAGGAGCGGGCGCGCGAACGCGCTGGCGGTCAGGACGGCGCTCTGGTCCGCGCGTTCGCATACGAGCCAGACGAGCCAGAGAAGTGGGCGCTCGAGCGCCACGGCTACGAGCTGATCCGCCATTCGTACCGGATGCGGATCGACTTCGATGCAGACCCGCCGCAGCCGGAATGGCCCGAAGGCGTGACCGTTCGGCCGGCGATCGAAGCCGACCTTGAGACCGCGTACGAGACGCAGATGGAAACCTTCGAGGACTCGTGGGAGCACGCGCGCGAGCCGTACGAGGAGTGGAGCCACTGGATGGTGGAAGAAGACCTCGACCTCGCACTCTGGTTCGTCGCGGAGGAGAACGACGAGGTCGCGGCGATCGCGCTCACCAAGCCACACGACGCAGAGGAGGGCCTGGGCTGGGTTCGGGTGCTCGGCGTCCGGCGTCCGTGGCGACGGCGCGGGCTCGGACGCGCGATCCTCCTCCACGTCTTTCAGGAGTACCGGCGCCGCGGCTTCCACGGAGTCGGGCTCGGGGTCGATGCCGAGAGCCTGACCGGGGCGAATCGCCTGTACGAGAACGCCGGCATGCGCGTCTTTCGCCGCTCGGACATCTACGAGAAGGCCTTGTCGTAGGTAGCTTCTAGGCCTTGTCGCGGCTACGCGCCAAGTGCCCCGAGTGCCGGGCGTACACGGCGGTCGCACTCGGGCCGGAGTACGAGTGCCATGCCTGCGGGCGGACGTTCCGCGCCGGCCTCGTGCGGGTTCCGCGAGCCTGGGGCCGGGACGGCGAGGCCATGGCCGAGGCGGCCTCTCTTCCGCTGCCCTACCCCGAGACCGCGGTGATCGCCGAAGATTCCCTCGCGGAACAGAGCCTGGCGCTCGCGCTCGACCTTCCGGAGCGGCCGCTCGTCCTGGGCGGTTGCTGTTGCGCGCACATCGGCGCGGTCGAGGCGCTCGCGGCTCGGCACGGCCGGATTGCCGTCGTTTGGTTCGATGCTCATGGCGATCTGAACACGATCGAAAGCTCCCCCTCGGGCAACGAGTGGGCGACGCCGCTGCGGATGCTGCTCGACTCGGGCGCCGTGGAAGCGCAGGACGTCGTGCTTGTCGGCGCCCGGAACCTCGACCCACCCGAGGAAGAGTTCATCGCCATGAACGGCATCGGCCAGGGTGGCGCCGCCGTTGAAAGGGCGCTCGCAGGCACCTCTGGCACGTACGTCGCGTTCGACTTCGACTCCCTGGCGGACGACGAGGTCGCGCCGTTCATGCCCGAGCCCGGCGGCCTCTCGGTCGCCGAAGCCGAGGAAGTGCTCATCTCGGTTCGCGAGGGCTCGAGCGTCTTCGGCGCGGGGCTGACCGCGATGCTGCCCGACGAGCGGAACCTGGCCCCGGCGGCGCGGCTCACCGCTGCCCTCGGCCTGTAGGCGGGGGACTAGACTCGGCGCGTGGCGGAGCGCATCGACATCTCCATCGAGCATCGGAACCTTCCGGAGCCGTCCAAGAACGACAAGCCCCATCCGAACACCTGCCCGGAGTGCGGGTCGCACTATCGGGATGACGAGCTCGCGGCCAATCTCCACGTCTGCCCGCACTGCAACCACCACTTCAGGGTGCGCGCCGCCGATCGGATCAGGCAGCTCGCCGACGAGGGGACGTTCGAGGAGGAGGCGGCCGACCTGCGCTCCGAGGATCCGCTCGAGTTCTTCGACATCCGGCCGTACACCGAGCGGCTCGCAGAGGCCGAGCAGCAGACCGGCAAGGGTGACGCGATGATGATCGGCAGCGCCGCGATCGAGCGCGTGCAGTGCGAGCTCGCCGTCATGGACTTCGCGTTCATGGGTGGCTCGATGGGCAGCGTTGTGGGGGAGAAGTTCGCCCGCGCCTGTGAGAGCGCCGCCGCCCGGAACGTCCCGCTCGTGAGCGTGACCTCGTCCGGCGGCGCGCGCATGCAGGAGGGGATCCTGTCACTGATGCAGCTGCCGAAGACCGTTTGCGCCGTTGAGGATCTCAAGGACGCCGGAGGCGCGATGATCAGCGTCATGGCGCACCCGACGACCGCAGGCGTGCTTGCGAGCTTCGCGTCGCTCGGCGACGTGATCGTCGCTGAGCCCGGGTCGTTGCTTGCGTTCACCGGTCCCCGCGTCGTGCAGCAGACGACGCGCGAAAAGCTCCCGGAGGACTTCGGCTTGGCCGAGTCCAACGTCCGTTTCGGCCACCTCGACGCGATCGTCGGACGGCGAGACCTGCGTCCCTACCTCGGGCGGGTTCTCCGCCTGTTCTCGAACAATGCCGCGTGAGGCCGAGCTCCACCTGCGCGAACGGCTGAGCCGCCTCAAGAGCCTCGGCCTGCTTCGTGGGGCCAGCATCTCGGGCGAGCTCGCCCGCTTGCAGCGACAACTCGAACGGACGTCCGAGCCGACCGACGAGGAGATCTGGCAGCACGTCGAGCTCGCGCGGCATCCCGACCGGCCGTACACGCTCGACTACGTCGAGCGGATCTTCGAGGACTTCGTCGAGCTCCACGGCGACCGGTCCCGCGCGGAGGATCCCGCGATGATCGCCGGACTTGGGCGTTTCGGGGGCCGCACGGTGGCTCTGCTCGGCCAGCAGAAGGGCCGTGACACGCACGACCGGATTCGCCGGAACTACGGGATGACCTATCCCGAGGGCTATCGGAAGGCCATGCGCGTCATGGACCTGGCCGACCGGCACCGCTTCCCGATCATCTCGCTCGTCGACACTCCGGGCGCCTACCCCGGCGTCGCGGCCGAGCAGCACGGCCAGGGCGGCGCGATCGCGCGGTCGCAGGCGCTGATGAGTCGGCTGACCGTTCCGATCGTGACCTGCGTGATCGGTGAGGGCGGCTCGGGCGGCGCGATCGCGATCGCGCTCGCCGACCGGGTCCTGATGCAGGAGAACGCGATGTACTCCGTGATCTCCCCCGAGGGCTGTGCGGCGATCCTCTGGCGGGACGGAGGCGAAAAGGTCAAAGCCGCCGCCGCGCTCAAGCCCGACGCCGTTCACTGCCTCGAACTGGGCGTCATCGACGCCGTCGTCCCCGAGCCCGAGGGCGGCGCCCACACGAACCCGGACGAGGCCGCGAGATTGCTCGGCGAGGCGCTTCAGAGCTCGCTCGAGGATCTCTCGGGCATCCCGGGGGACGAGTTGCGGCGCCTCCGACGCGACCGGTTCCGCTCGCTGGGCGTCTACGCGTCGTCCACAGCGTCCACAGCGTCCACAGCGTCCACAGGGTTGTCCACCGAGCCGGCACCCAGTCGTAAGTAAGCAAATCGACGTTTTCGTCCCTGACCGCAGGGGGTAGACGGGACCGGTGGCGAAGCTCCAGGAGTACCGCCGGAAGCGAGATCCGAAGCAGACCACGGAGCCGTTCGGCGGGAAGGAGCGCGGGAAGCAGCCGATCTTCGTCGTCCAGCGCCACGACGCTCGCCGGCTCCACTACGACTTCCGCCTCGAGCGCAACGGCGCGCTCGCGAGCTGGGCGGTGCCGAAAGGCGTCCCGCTCGAGCCCGGCCAAAGAGCGCTCGCCGTCCACGTCGAGGACCACCCGCTCGAGTACGCGACCTTCGAAGGCGTGATCCCGAAGGGCCAGTACGGCGCCGGCCCCGTCGAGATCTGGGACAACGGCACCTACGAGCTCCTGGAGGAGAAGAAGGACGGCGGTCTCACCGTCCGGCTCCGGGGCCGGCGGCTCGAGGGCGTGTGGACGCTCGTCCCGGCCAAACTGGACGGCAACCCGCGGAACTGGCTGCTCCTTCGCAAGCGCGAGGAGGGAACCGAGGCGCCGCAGAAGCGCCGGCGCTACAAGCCGATGCTGGCGACGCTCGCCGCCGAGGTTCCGAACGGCCCTGGCTGGCTGTTCGAGGTCAAGTGGGATGGCTACCGGGCGATCGGCGACGTTCGCGGCTCGGAGACGACGCTC
>JBKKAR010000055.1:0-38355 GCA_046714355.1 Gaiellaceae bacterium
CGCTCGTCGAGCTCGGAGTCCCGGCGAGCGTCGTCGAGTCTCCGATCTCCGAGCTCAAGTTGCGTGCCCTCGGTGTCTCCCGGGAGGAGATGCTCAAGCGGATCCGAGCAGCCGTCTCGTACGCCGCAGAGAACGGCATCCTCGTGGCGTACTTCGGCGTCGACTCGACCCGTGCGGAACCGGACTTCTACGACGCCGCCTACGCAGCCGCAGTCGAGGCCGGCGCAGCGGAGGTCGTCGTGGTGGACACGATCGGCGTCGCGGGCCCAGAGGCGGTCGCTGACCTCGTCGGCCGGACGCGCGAGCTGCTCGGGCCGGACATCCCGATCCATTTCCATGGGCACAACGACTTCGGACTCGCGACCGCGAACGCCGTCGCCGCAGTGAAGGCCGGCGCCCGCTGGATCCACGGCACGGTCAACGGGATGGGGGAGAGGGCCGGAAACGCCAACCTCGGCGAGGTGGCGCTCACGCTTCGCGCGGTCTACGGCGTCGAGACGGCGCTCGACCTGACGAAAGCCCGCGGCCTCGCGGATCGCGTGCAGGAGCTCTCCGGCTACGAGCTCGAGCCCTGGAAGCCGCTCACCGGCGAGAACCTCTTCCGCCGTGAGAGCGGCGCAGTCGCGAGCCAGTTCCACGAGCCGGAGGCGATCGAGCCGTACTCGTCGGAGCTCGTCTCGGCCGACCGCGGGATCGTCCTCGGCAAGAAAAGCGGCCTGGACTCGATTCGCATCAAGGCGGAGGAGCTCGGTCTCGGCGTTCCCGAGGAAGCGCGGGCCGGGCTGCTCGAGGCGGTGAAGAAGCTCGGAACGGACAAGCGAGGGCTGGTCACGGACGAAGAGTTCCGCCGGCTCGTCACGGAAGGAGAAACACCATGAGCCACCACCGCGAGCTCGTGAATCCGCCGGATTTGCACCCGGCGCCCGGCTTCAGCCACGTCGCGATCGCGCACGGCCAGAAGGTCGTCCACTTCGCGGGCCAGCTCGGGATCGGCATGGACTTCTCGCTCGTCGCCGACGACCTCCACGGTCAAACGGCGGCCGCGATGCGCAACCTGAAGACGGCGATGGACGCGGTCGGCGTCGGCTGGGACGACATCGTTCGCAGGACGATCTACACGACGCAGCCGACCGAGTACGAGACGATCACTCGCGCGATCGACGAGGTCACGGGCGGCGCCGAGCATCCGGCGCAGACGATCGTCGGGATCACGGGGCTCGCCGTCCCCGGCTGCCTAATCGAGATCGAGTGCACGGCGGTCGTTTCCTGAGCGACCGGGCCGTCGACGCGGTCATCGTCGGCAGCGGGATCAACGGTCTCGCCTGCGCCGCGCTGCTCTCGAGAAACGGGTGGCGCATCTGCGTCCTCGAGCGGAACGACTGGTTCGGAGGCGCGATCAGGACGGAGGAGATCACCGTGCCGGGCTGCCGGCACGACGTCTTCAGCGCCTGGCACCCGCTCTGGGTGGGAGGCCCGGCGCATGCGGAGCTCGGGGAGGCTCTCGCGGCCCACGGGCTCGAATACCTGAACACGGAGCTCCCGACCGGGACGCTCTATCCGGACGGCGAGAGCGCCTTCCTCCTGCGTAGCGCGGACGAGAACGCGACCGAGCTCGATCGCCACCATCCTGGCGACGGCGACGCCTGGCGGGCGATGCTCGGGGAGTTTTTTCCGAACGCCGACCTCGCATTCGGGATCCTCGGCACGGAGCTCTGGTCACGCCAGGGCGCCGGCCTGGGCCTGAAGGCGGTCCGCCGGCTCGGCAGGAAGGGCGCGGCCGAGTTCGCCGGCCGGCTGCTCATCTCAGCCCGCGACTGGCTGGAGACCGCGTTCGTCTCTGAACGGGCTCACGGTCTGCTCGCGCCTTGGGTGCTGCACACCGGACTCGGCCCGGATGCGGCCGCCTCCGGCTACATGGCCCAGGTGATCGCCGTGGCCGTCCAGGAAGGAGGGATGCCGATTCCGCGCGGCGGGGGCCAGAAACTCGCGGATGCCCTGGTTGCGCAGATCCGAGCGAACGACGGGGTCTGCGAGACCGGCGTCCACGTCGAGCGCGTCTTCACCGGCGGCGTGCGCACGTCGGACGGGGCGACGATCACCGCATCGGAGGCGGTGATCTGCAACGTGACGCCGACGCAGCTCTACGGCGAACTGCTCGAGGGCTTCGAGGACAAGGCCAAGGGCTTCCGCTACGGGCGGTCCGAGATGCAGATCCACTACGCGCTCTCCGAGCCGCCGCGCTGGGAGGGCGACGATCGGCTCGGAAGGACGGCGATCGTGCATCTGACGCCTGGCCTCGACGGCGTGTCGCGCGCGGTCAACGAGGCGGAGCGGGGGCTGCTTCCCGCCGAGGCGACGGTCGTCGTCGGACAGCCACTGACGATGGACGAGTCGCGGGCGCCGGAGGGCAACGGGCTGCTCTGGATCCAGCTCCAGGAGCTCCCGTGGCGGATCAAGGGGGACGCAGCGGGTGAGATCGACGTGGGCAGCGGCGAATGGACCGAGGATCTCCGGGAGCGCTACGCCGACCGGATCCAGGCCCGCCTTGCGCGGCACATCCCGAACCTCGAGTCCGCGATCCTCGGCCGCACGGCGCTCTCTCCGGCGGACCTCCAGGCGGCGAACATCAACCTGCGCCACGGCGACCCTTACGGCGGCTCGCTCGCGCTCGACCAGAACTTCCTCTGGCGGCCGCTGCCGTCGCAGCCGGGCCATCGCACGCCGGTGCCCGGTGTCTGGCACATCGGGGCGAGCACCCATCCCGGCCCTGGCCTGGGCGGTAGCTCCGGGACCCTCGTCGCGCGGCAACTGCTCGAGCCCTCGCTCATCTCACGTGCCCGCCGACTCGTCCGCCGATGACGCCGCGCCTCTCGATCTCCCAGATCACGACCGTAGGCCAGTCGTTCGCCGACGACCTCGACGCCTATCGCGCAGCCGGCGCTCAGGGGATCGGCATCTGGGAGATGAAGCTCGGAGACGACTCGCTCGAGCGTTTTCGGGCCGGCGGTCTCGAGGCGGCCGCGGCGGTGCCGGCGGTCCCGTCGATCCTTCCGCTGCCGCTCATGGAGGGCCCAACAGACCCGGAGTTACGCGTCGAGGCGATCTGCGCCGGAATACGCCGGCTCGCCTCGTTCGAGCCCGAGTGCGTGCTGTTCCTGACCGGCCCGGGCGACGACCGGGAGACTGTGCTCGAGGGGATCCGGACGATCGCCGCCGAAGGGGCCCGCACCGGTGTGCAGGTCGCGATCGAGCCCATTCAGCGCGAGTTCGCCCACCTCTGGTCGATCCCGACCTCGCTCGACGAGGCCGTGGGGCTGCTGGACGAGGCCGGCTGCCCGGAGGTCGGGTTGATGTACGACGTCTGGCACCTCTGGAACCGGCCGCTCGACGAGATCGAGCGTCATCGCGACCGCATCGCGGGTGTCCACCTCGCGGACTGGCGCGAGCCGACGAGGAACACGAACGACCGTGTCCTGCCCGGGGACGGCGTTATCGCGTACGGGCCCATCGTCGAGGCGCTCCGGTGGGAGGGGCTCTACGACCTCGAGATCTTCTCCGACCCGGAGCTGCCCGACTCGCTGTGGAACGAGGATCCGCGCGAGCTCGCCCGCCGAGGAGTGGAGGCGCTATCCAGCGTGTCTGCGTAGTCGGCGGAGGCGTGATCGGGAGCCTGTACGCCGCGCACCTCGCGCGCGTGGCGGATGTGTCCGTGCTCTGCCGCCGCGAGGAACACGCCACGGCGCTGAACGCCGAGGGTCTCCGGGTCTCGGGACGCCACGACTTCACCGCGGAGGTCCAGGCGGCCACCGACCCCAGCGAGCTTCCCGAGGCCGATCTCGCCATCGTCGCGACCAAGACGACCGAGCTCGACGTCGCCGTCTCGCGCCTGGCCGGCCACTGGCCGGGCGCTGCCGTCATGACCGTCCAGAACGGGCTCGGCGCGGAGGAGGTCGCCGCCCGGCACGGGAGTTGGCCGCTGGTCTCGGCCGTGACGTTCATGAGCGGCACGCGGCACGCCGACACCCACGTCGAGTACATCCTCGACACCGAGACCTGGCTCGGGCCGTATGGAGAAACCCCGTTCAGCCTCGTCCAGGAGATCGCGGCGCTGCTCGTCGAGGCCGAGCTGAAGGCGAAGGCCTTCGAGGACCTGCGTCCCGCCCAGTGGTCGAAGCTGATCTTCAACTCGACGGTCAACTCCGTCGCCGCGTTGACCGGCCTCCCGCATGACCCGCACTTCGCCGAGCGAGAACGAGTCGATCAGCTGGGCCACCTCGTGCACGACCTCATGCTCGAGGGCAAGCGCGTGGCCGAAGCGGCCGGCGTGGAGCTTCACGAGGACCCCTGGGAGATGAACGTTCTCGCCACCCAGCGAGGCAGCCGGCACTACCCGTCGATGCTCGAGGATGTCGAGGCGCGAAGGCGGACGGAGATCGACCAGATCACCGGTGCCCTCGTCCGGGAGGCCGGCCGGCTGGGGGTCGACGTCCCGCTCCAGACCGCCATGTATCGGCTCGTCAAAGCGCGGGAGGCCTCGTGGACATCCGATTGACCGCGGCTCCCCGTAGGTTCAATATCTACCTCGATCTTTCGAAACCGGTCCTTACCTGACGCGGGAGGAATGAATGCGCAAGGAACGTGCGAGAAGGTGGGGGGCGGCTGCGGCTCTCCTGGCGACGGCTGTGGCGCTCGCAGCGCTCGCAGGAGCGAGCAGCAACACGTCGGCGGCGACGAGGCCCGCGATCGTGATCGGCTGGGCGTTCGACAGCAAGGGGAACATGGCGCCGTTCGACGGGCCGGCTCTCGCCGCTGCTCGCATCCACATCAAGCAGATCAACTCGAAGGGCGGCGTCAACGGGCGCCCGCTGCGGATCGACACCTGTGACACGAACAACAACAACCCCGCTCGGGCGAAGACCTGCGCGAGGAATCTCCTCGCCAAGGGCGCACATGTCGTCTTCGTCACCTGCGACGTCGACTTCGCCACGCCTGTGGTCCAGGAGGCGATCAACCGCGGCAAGCTGGCGGTCGCCCCGTGCATCGGGACGGATCAGATGGGCCCGAAGCGTTTCGGCCGGGCGAAGGGCCGGCTGGCGTTCAGCTTCGGCAACGTCGCGCAGGACGAGGGCTCCGCAATGGCCGAGTACGCGATCAGGCGCGGCTGGCGCACGGCCGGCCTGGGGACGAACACGCTGCTCGTGTACTTCAAGAACGTCGTCACGGCGTTCGAGAAGCGCTACACGCAGCTCGGCGGCCGGATCGTCGGCCGTGAGAGCTACGCGACGGGCGCGAACAACGTCCAGACCGCGGTGAACCGGCTCAACCAGCGCCGCGCAGCCGTCTATGTGACCTCGACGGCCTTCGGCGAGCTTCCGGCCTTCGCGTCGGGCTTCCGCTCGCTCGGTAACCAGACGCCGGTGCTCAACTCGTGGGCCGGCGACGGCACGTACTGGGTGACGCAGAACCCCAAGATCACGAACTACTACGCCGTGACCTACGCGTCGGTGTTCGGAGACGACCCGAGCCCGGCCGTTCGTCGGCTCGCGGTTCAAGTCAAGGCGGCGACCGGCGGCTTCGTGGCCGGCCCGGCGGCGATCGACGGCGTGGTCATCGCGATCAAGCGGGCGGGCGGCTCGACCAGCGGCGCCGCGCTCGCGACGCAGATGGAGAAGTTCAAGAAGGTGCCGACGATCTCCGGCAAGGTGAGCTTCTCGCGCTCGCTCCACACCGTGTTCGGGCGGCAGTACCGGGTCATCCAGGTCCACAACAACAAAGGCAAGCGTGTCGGGCTGGTGACCGCGAAGGTCGTCCCGAAGCTCTAGGGCGGCGTTGGGCAGGGAAGCCCCCGCCACTACGGCGGACAGGAGGCCCGGGGACATTCTCCGGGCCTCCTCCGTCTCGCGATCCTTCGAGGGCGTTCGCGCGCTCCAGGACGTGACGCTCGAGCTTCACCGCCACGAGGTCGTCGGGCTGATCGGCCCGAACGGCGCAGGGAAGTCGACCCTCGTGAACGTCCTGACCGGTTTCGACGTCCCGACGTCGGGGACGGTCGAGCTCGCCGGCCGGCGGATCACGCGCTGGAGCGCCCACCGCCGAGCGCGGGCCGGGTTGGTCCGGACGTTCCAGCACAGCCGCTCCTTCCGAGGGCTCTCGGTTCGCGAGAACGTCGAGGTCGCGGCGCTCGGCGCCGGCGCCGGCGCCAGAAAGGCTCGCCGCCGCGGAGAGGAGCTCCTCCGGCTGCTCGGCCTCGAGGCGCTGCAGGACGTCCCGGCGGCAGCGTTGGCGCACGGGGACGAGCGGCGTCTGGGAGTCGCGCGGGCGCTCGCGACCGAGCCTCGATTCGTGCTGATGGACGAGCCTGCGGCCGGGCTCCCCGAGGCCGAGGTGCCGGACTTCGCGTCAGTCGTCCGCTCGGTTCGCGACCAGCACGACGCCGGCGTCCTCCTGATCGACCACAACATGGCGCTCGTGATGACCGTCTGCGACCGGATCCAGGTCCTCGACCAGGGACGGACCCTCGCGGAGGGAAGCCCGGCCGAGATCCGCGGCAACCTCGACGTCACCGCCGCCTACCTGGGCGACACCGCCGTCGTCGAGGACGGGGATGGCTGAACCGGCGCTGGCGGTCCGTGACCTCGAGGTCCGCTACGGCGCGGTCTCCGCGGTACGCGGCATCTCCTTCGAGGTCGGGAAGGCGGAGATTGTCGGCCTGATCGGACCGAACGGCGCGGGGAAGTCCACGACCCTGCACGCGATCATGGGCCTCATTCCCGCGAGGCGCGGCTCGGTCAGCCTCGAGGGCTCACCGATCCTCGGTCGCTCACCCGAGACGATCGCGCACCGGGGCGTGGCTCTCGTCCCGGAAGGACGGCGGGTCTACGCGGACTTCACGGTCGAGGAGAACCTGCGGCTGGGACTGGCGGCTCGACGCGGTCGGCACGGCAAGAGCGCCCTGGACAGGGCCTACGAGCTCTTCCCGGTGCTGAGGGATTTCCGCCGCCGCCAGGCCGGGGTGCTCTCCGGCGGACAGCAGCAGCAGCTGGCCATCGCGCGCGCCCTCGTCGCGCAGCCGGACGTGCTCTTGCTGGACGAGCCCTCGCTCGGCCTGGCGCCGTCGCTGGTCGACGACGTCTTCGCCGTGCTGGCCGACATCCGCGAAAGAGGATTTGCGGTGCTGCTCGTGGAGCAGCGCGCGCAGCGCACGGTCGCGCTGGCCGACCGGACGCACGTCCTCTCGAACGGAGAGCTCCGCCTGACTCTCGGCCCGAACGACGCCGGCGACACAGAGAAGATGATCGCGGCCTACTTCGGCGGATGACCCTGGCCATGCTCTTCGCAGCCCTCGACGCCCAGACACTCGCCGACGCGGTCGGGCTCGGCGCGATCTACGCCTTGATGGCGGTCGGCATCGGCCTCGTCTTCGGCGTGCTGCGCCTCGTGAACTTCGCCTACGGCCAGCTGATCATGGCCGGCGCGTACACACTCGCCTTCACGGCCCACTGGCGCATCGCCTGGAGCATCGTCGCCTGCTTCGTCGTCGTGGTCGCCCTGTCGCTCGTGATGGACCTCGCGGTGTTCCGGCCTCTGCGCGGCGCCTCGCCGGCGGTCATGCTCGTCACGACCTTCGCGATCGCCTTCATGCTCCAGGCGATCGCGCTGCTCGTCGACATCCGGGACAACACGATCGGCGAGATCGCGACCTCGATCGCGCCCCTCAACCAACCGACCACACTCGCGGGCGTCGACGTCCGCAAGATCACGATCGTGGCCGTCCTGGTGACGGCCGTCGTGCTCGGCCTGATGGCGCTGCTCCTCCTGCGGACGACGGTGGGACTGCACATGCGCGCCGCCGCGGCCGACTTCCGCACCGCGCGGCTCCTCGGCGTCCGTGCCAACCTGGTGATCGCGTTCGCCGTCTTCCTCTCCGGCCTGCTGGCGGCCATCGTCGCCGTGATGCTGACCGTCCAGTTCCCGTTCGTCGGGCCGGACTTCGCGCTGCGAGACACGATCGTCGTGCTCGTCGGCGTGGTCGTCGGGGGAATCGACCGCCTTTGGACGGCCACGCTCGGCGGCTTCGCGATCGGGTTCGTGACCGGCGTCATCAACGGCGCGCTCCCGACCGAGCAGACGGTCTTCCTCCCGTCGGCCGTCTTCGCGCTGGTGATCCTCGTGCTTCTCCTGCGGCCGGCGGGCCTGTTCGCCTGGGGCCGCACGGCTACGGAGCGCGTGTGAGGCGCTATCTCGACCTGCTCGTCCAGCTTGCCGCGCCGGTGGCGCTCGTCATCGCCGTCGGGATCGGCTCGACGCTCGTCTCCTCGGCCAACGAGATCTACTTCCTGAACGCTCTCGTCTCCGTCGCGATCGTGGTCGCGATCTACGTCTTCATCGGGAACTCCGGCGTCCTGTCGTTCGGGCAGACGAGCTTCGTCGCGGTCGGCGCGTTCGTGGCAGGCGTCATGACGATCCCTCTGGAGTCGAAGACCGGAGTCCTTCCGGAACTGTTCCCGGTGCTTCGCGATCACACGGTCAACAACGTGACGTCACTCCTGCTCGGCGCCGCCGCGGGCGGCATCTTCGCGCTGGTCGTCGGGCTTCCGCTGATGCGCCTGTCCGGTCTCGCCGCCGGGATCGCGACCTTCGCCGTGCTGGAGGTAACCCACAACATCCTCCGTGAGTGGACGAAGATCGGGCCCGGCGCGACCACGCTCTCGCTTGTCCCGGAGACGACAGACGCCGTGCAGGCGACGATCGGTGCGCTTGCGGTGATCGCCGCCGCCTTCGCCTATCAGCTCAGCCGCTTCGGCAGACGGCTGCGGGCCTCCCGCGAGGACACAGCCGCTGCCCGGGGAGTCGGCGTCAGCGTGCACCGCGAGCGCCTCTGGGCCTTCACCTTCTCCGGTGCACTGGCCGGCTTCGCCGGGGCGCTCCTCGTCCATCTGCTGGGATCGATCACGACGGAGCAGGTCTACCTCGAGCTCACCTTCCTGACGCTGGCGATGCTCGTCGTCGGCGGCTTGACGAGCCTGTGGGGGGCGGTTCTCGGCGCGCTCGTCGTCAGTGCTCTCGACGCCTTCCTGATCGAGGCCGAGCAGGGCGTCGACGTCGGCGTCTCGCTCGATCTCCCGCAGGGGACCCGGCTGATCCTTCTCGGAGCGATCATGGCGATCGTGTTGATCGTGCGACCGAGCGGGCTGACCGGCGGGCGGGAGTTCCGCCTCGTCCGATGAGGGTCTGCGTGGTCGGATGCGGTGCGGTGGGCGCCCTCTTCGCGGCGAACCTCGCGCAGCTCGATGACGTCGAGGTCTGGGCGTTCGACGTCTGGAACGAGCACGTGCAGGCGATCAACCACAACGGCCTTCGGCTCAGCGGCGCAGGGGAGGTGGTCGGGCGCCTGCGCGCGACGAGCGATCCCGGAGAGGTGCCGGCCTGCGACTTCGGGATCGTCGCGACGAAGAGCATGCACACGGGCGAGGCGGTCGCCGCGGTCGCGCACGCCTTCGCCGAGGGAAGCGTCTGCTCCGTACAGAACGGCGTCGGCAACGAGGAGGCGATCGCGGAGCACGTGGAGCGGGTGATCCGCGGGACGACCTTTCCGGCCGGCAAGATCGTCGAACCCGGGCATGTCCAGTGGGACGTCAAAGGCGACACCACGCTGGGCCCGTTCGAGCCGAGCCCTGCGGAGCTGGGCGAGATCGAGCGGCTCGCGGACGCATGCACTCGGGCGGGGATGCCGACGAAGGCCGTCCCCGACGCCCGCGGCCCTCAGTGGCGCAAGCTGATCTTCAACGCGGCCACAAACCCGATCGGCGCTCTGACCGGACTCACACACGGGCGTGTGTGCGAGGACCCCGCCTTGCGCACGCTGGTCAGCGCTCTCGTGGACGAAGGCAAGGCGGTTGCGTCGGCGCAGGGGATCGAGCTCGACGAAGATCCCGAGCAGCTCATCGACTTCGCAGCCAGGCCCGAGGTGGCCTATGACCACAAGGCGAGCATGCTCCAAGACGTCGAGGCGAGGCGCCAGACCGAGATCGACTTCCTCAACGGGGGAGTTGTCCGCTTCGGCCGGGAGCACGGTGTCCCGACGCCGTTGAACGACGCAGTGACGGCGCTGATCAAGGGGCTGGAGCGCTCGTGGGACGCGTGAGCCAGGCGGACATCGACCGCCGCTATGCCCGCGTTCGCGAGGCGCTCGCCCGGGACGGCCTCGATGCAGCGCTCGTCTGCGGGACCGAGTACTCGGGCTTCGAGGGCCAGGTGACCTATCTGTCGGGTTTCCAGATCGTCCATCGATACGCCTACGTCGTCCTCCCGCTCGACGGAGACCCGACGATCGTCTTCCCGACGGAGGCCCGCTACGTCGGCGAGCACGGCACCAGCTGGATCGAGGATCAGGTCTTCGCAGACCACCCCGGCGCCTGGCTGGCCGACCGGCTTCGCGGGCAGCGCGTCGGCGTCTACGGCCTCGACTACGCCATGACCGTACGTGACTTCGCCGCGATGCGGGATGCGGTCGAGCTCGTCCCCTGGGAGCTCGAATTCGACCACGCCCGCGCGGTCAAGAGCGACGAGGAGCTCGAGTCGGTGCGCGACAGCGTCCGCATCAACACCGAGGGCTTCCATGCCTTCCGCGAGGCCTACGCGCCCGGCCGTTCGGCGGCTGAGGTGCTCGCTCCCGCCGAGCGCCTCTTCATCGAGGAGGGCTGCGGCCGCCTGACCATGAACATGGTCCTCGTCGGTCCCGAGTTTGCGATCGCCCGCAAGGACATCGTCCTCGGCGACTTCTGCATTCCGTCGCTCGAGATCGCCGGCCCCGGCGGCCACTGGGTCGAGGTCTCCCGCGCGCTTGGGACGCCGAGCGCCGAGGTGGGGCGCATGTACGAGGCCTACCAGGAGTACTTCGAGGCGGCGAAGGGCGCGCTCCGGCCCGGCGCCTCGGCTCACGACGTCCATCGAGCCGTTTCGAAGGGCTTCCTCGACCGCGGCTACCACCTCGGGCATGTCACGGGCCACTCGATCGGGATGACGATGATCGAGTTTCCGAAGATCGGCGAGGGAGTCGAGACCGTGCTCGAGGCCAACATGGTCTTCTCGATGCACCCGCACGTCATCTCCGAGGACGGGCTGGAGTGCCTCTACATGCAGGACACCTGGCTGGTCACCGAGGAGGGCGGCGAGCCGCTCGCCGCCCTCCCGATGCAGATCTTTCGCTAGCTCGACGCCAACAGCTCGGCGAGCACGTCGTAGCTCTCGGCCACGCCGTCCTTCATGGGGGACTCGAGGACAGCGTCGCGAATCTCCTGCGACTCATAGAGCACCGTCGTCGTGGCCGTGGTCTTGCCGTCCTGCTCGACCAGGACGATCGTGTCCAGCGCCTCACCCTCGTACCAGGCGTCGTCGAACTTCTCGGTGGAGACGAGGCGCTCGGGCGCCACGATCTCGCGATAGACGCCGCCCATCCCCATCTCGGCTCCGTCCGGGCCATGCCACACGAAGCGATAGGCGCCGCCCACCTTCAGTTCGATCTCGCAGACCGCCAGCGACCAGCCGTTTCGGACCCCGAGCCAGCCCTTGAGCAGCTCGGGCTTGGTCCAAGCGTCGAAGACCGGGTTGCGCGGAGCATCGAAGACGCGGGTCATCGCGATCTCGCGCTCCGAGGGCGTCGTTACTTCCAATGTTCCAGTGGCGTTCACTGGTTACCTCCTCTTTCGGTTCGTGAGTCCACGTTTTCTGCTTCTGGTCGGTCTTCAGCTCGTCGAGCAGGGTGTCCAGGCGCTGGAAGGACTCCTCCCAGGGGTCGTCCGTCAAGCCTCAGCGTGGATGCGACCCTTCGCGGTCTTCAGGCGACCGCCGTCGCGGCCCGCGCGGACCGCGAGGATCTCGGCCAGGATCGACAGGGCCGTCTCAGCCGGGGTCGAGGCGCCGAGGTCGAGGCCCGACGGGCCGGAGATCCGGTCGATCGCTGCCTCGTCGAGCCCTTCCGCCAGCAGACGCTCTCGCCGCCGCTCCTGGTTCTTCCTCGACCCCAGAGCGCCGACGTAGAACGCATCGCTTCCCAGCGCGCTCTTGAGCGCGGGGATGTCGAACCGGTCTTCGTGGGTCAGGACAACGATCGATGTTGCGTGGTCGGGCTGAATTCGCTCGAGTGCTTCCTCGGGCCAGTCGACGATCAGCTCGTCGGCGCTCGGGATCCGCTCGGCCGTCGCAAGCATGGCGCGCGCATCGACCACCGTCGTGCGCCACCCGAGGGCCGTCGCAGAGCGGCACAGATGCTCCGCCGTGTCGACGGCGCCGAAGACGATCAGGTGCGGTCGTCGCCCGAAGACGTCGCAGAAGACCGTCCTGCCGTCCTCTTCGACGAGGACGCTGCGCCCTCGACGGAGGAGCTCCTCGACGCTCAGCGGCGGATCGCCGAAACCGTTGCCGAGCACCTCGCCGCCCTCGAAGACCAGCAGCTTCGCGCCGAGCTGGTCGCCTACGACAACCTGGTAGAGCACCGCCGGCTCCTCCTGCTCCGCGGCCTGGAGGAGGCGCTCGATCAGCTCCGGCGAGTACTCGTCGACGAAGACGTCGATCTCTCCTCCGCAGGGCAGTCCGACGGAGAGGCCCAGCTCGTCCGAGATGCCGTAGTTCGCGAGCGCGGGGGGCCCGCCCGCCAGCGCCTCTTGCGCGAGGCCGTAGACCTCGTTCTCGACGCAGCCGCCGGATACCGACCCGGCCAGCTCGCCGCCCTCGGAAACACCCAGCTTCGCTCCGATCGGGCGGGGAGCCGAGCGCCGTGTGGCTACGACTGTCGCCAGCGCGATCTTCTCGCCGCGGGCAAGCCAGCGGCGGAGGTCGGGCGCGATCTCGAGCATGCCCCGATCGTATCCCTGTGACCCAGGAGCGGCGCCGGCGCCTACGATGGTCACCATGCACACGGGGCAGACAGCTGCGACGAGCGGGCAACTCGAGCTCCGGCTGGAGCAGCATCGCGCCGAGCTGACCGGCTACTGCTATCGGATGCTCGCCTCGCCGTTCGAGGCGGAGGACGCCGTGCAGGAGACCTTCCTGCGAGCGTGGCGGAGCATCGAACGCTTCGAGGGACGGTCAGCGCTGCGCTCGTGGCTCTACCGCATCGCGACGAACGTCTGCCTCGACCTTCTGAGCGGAAGAGAGCGCCGCGCGCGTCCCATGGACCTCGGGCCCGCTCGTGAGCCGATCGAGGCAAACCTGAACACGCTTCCGGAGGTGACCTGGATCCAGCCGGCGCCCGACGGGCTCGTCGTGCCGGATGGAGATCCGGCGGAGATGGCCGTCGCCCGGGAGACGATCCGGCTCGCGTTCGTCGCCGCCCTGCAACACCTGCCGCCACGCCAGCGCGCCGTGCTGATCCTCTGCGAGGTACTCCGCTGGCAGGCGACGGAGGTCGCCGAGCTCCTCGAGACCAGCGTCGCCTCGGTAAACAGTGCGCTCCAGCGGGCGCGGGCGACGCTCGCCGCCTCCGATGTGAGCGCCACCGGTCCCGCCCCGCTTCTGGACGAGGAGCACCGCGCACTTCTCGCTCGCTACGTGACGGCCTTCGAGGACTACGACATGGACGCGCTCACCTCGCTGATCCGGGAGGACGCGACGCAATCGATGCCGCCGTACGACCTGTGGCTCCGCGGCCGTGACGACATCTTCGGATGGTGGTTCGGACCGGGAGCCGGCTGTCGCGGCTCGCGCCTGGTGCCGACCGTCGCCGCGAACGGCTCGCCCGCGTACGGGCAGTACAAGCCCGCGGCGGGAGGGGGCTACGAGCCGTGGGCGCTTCAGGTCCTCGAAGTCTCGGAGGGCCGGCTCGGCGAGTTCACGTTCTTTCTGGACACCGACACGCTGTTCCCGCTCTTCGGTCTGCTGGCCCGGCTCGACTCCTAGAGCCGGTCCGACAGGACTTCCGTCAGCCCCATGAAGGCGACGAGCTCGAGCAGCTCGTCGGACGCCTGGCGCAGCCGGACCTGGCAGCGGTATCGCCGGGCAGCGAGCTGAAGTCGCGCGAGCGCGTCGACGGTCACCGCATCGGGCTCGACCCCGTGCACGTCGCAGAGGACGACGCCGGCACCGCTCTCGTTCAGCAACGCGCAGACACGCTGACTGAGCCCGGGCAGGTCGGCGCGGCTGATCGGGCCGCGGATGAAGAAAGCGACCGTGGGCAGGGCAGCAGAGCCCATCTGAACAAAGACCGTCCGGGCGCGAGAAACTCATCGGCGCGGCGACCGATGAGTTCTGGATCGCGGGGCGGTCTAAGCCTCTGAATCGATGACCGACCCGAAAGGAAGAATCCGATGACCATGGATAGCCGCACACGCTGGCTCGCGCTCTACGTCCTCTGTCTGGGCGACCTGATGATCGTCCTCGACGGGACGATCGTGAACGTGGCGCTGCCGACGATCCGGGAAGACCTCGGGTTCTCCCCGGAATCGCTCGCGTGGGTCGTGAACGGGTACCTCCTCACCTTCGGCGGCTTCCTGCTCCTGGGCGGCCGGCTGGGCGACCTCTTCGGCCACCGGCGGCTGTTCCTGATCGGAACCACGCTCTTCACTCTGGCGTCGCTGGCCTGCGGCATCTCGAACTCGCAGGAGACCCTCGTCGCTGCGCGCGCCGTGCAGGGCCTCGGAGGCGCGATCGTGTCCGCGGTGGCGCTCTCGCTGATCATGACCCTGTTCACCGAGCCGGCCGACCGGGCGAAGGCGATGGGCGTCTTCGGCTTCGTCCTCTCCGGCGGCGGCACCGCCGGCGTGCTGCTCGGCGGCGTTCTCACGGACCTCCTCGACTGGCACTGGATCTTCCTCGTCAACCTTCCTGTCGGGATCGCCGTCGTCGCGCTGAGCTTCGCCCTCCTGCCGGCCACCCCCGGGATTGCCACCGGGCGAGTCGATTTCGCCGGCGCTGTGACGGTGACCGGGTCGCTGATGCTGGCCGTCTACGCGATCGTCAACGGGAACGACGCCGGCTGGACATCCCTCCAGACGCTCGGCCTCCTCGGTTCGTCGGCGGTGCTGCTCGCGCTGTTCCTCGTCATCGAGTCGCGGATCTCCGCGCCGTTGATGCCGCTGGGGATCTTCCGGAATCGCAACGTCTCCACCGCCAACGTCATCGGCGTGCTCATGGCCGCCGGGCTGTTCGCCTACTTCTTCCTCAGCGCCCTCTATCTCCAGGGAATCCTCGGCTACAGCCCGATGGAGGTCGGCCTCGCCTACCTCCCCTCGACCATGCTCTGGGGAGCGTCTTCGCTGCTGCTCTCCGACAGGCTGATCATGCGCTTCGGGATCAACACGCCGCTGATCGCGGGGCTGGGGCTGATGACACTCGGGCTGATCCTCTTCGCACGGACGCCCGTGGACGGCAACTTCCTCATCGACGTGCTGCCTGCGACGCTCGCCGTCGGGCTTGGCGCCGGAATCGGGTTCAACCCCATCCTCCTTGCCGCGATGAGCGGCGTCGAACAGGCCGAGGCCGGGCTCGCATCCGGCGTCGTCAACACCGCCTTCATGATGGGCGGCGCGCTCGGGCTCGCAGTCCTCGCCAGCCTCGCGGCTTCACGCACGGACAGCCTGAAGGCGTCAGGTGACGGCCCGCTCGTCGCGCTCAACGGCGGCTACCACGCGGCTTTTCTCGTCGGCGCAGTCTTCGTGGTCTTGTCGGCTGCCGTCTGCGCTGCGCTCCTCCGCGCGGGCATGACGGCGGCCGGGCACGAAGGCGAGGAAGCATTTGGCGTCCCCGCTGCGGAGACCGAGTGATGCGTCAGGTGAGGAACGACGGCGGATCGTCCAGGGCCCCGTCCGCGATCAGCGCGATCACGTAGCCAAGGATCAGCAGCACGCCGGTGGCGAGGTGGAGCTGGATGTTCTTACCCATCGCCGGCATCAGGGCGTAGGGCTGGTCGTACCACTCGCGGAGCGCGCGGATCACCGGCAGTGCGAGCGGCGCGGCGACCAGGGCGATGATCGCTGGGCGGACGATGAGTCCGCTGACCGCGAAAGCCGCGATCAGCCCGAAGCTCAGCGCCACCGAGGCGACGTAACCGTTGATGACCACGTCCTTCGACAGCCTTACCGGAAGCGTGCGCTTGCCGGCCGCGGCGTCGGCAGGCCGGTCCGGCACCTCGTTCACGTACAGGACGAGGGCGATCAGGATCCCGACCGGGAGCGAGACGAGCAGCGGCTCGAGGTCGTACTCGCGCGCCTGCACGAAGTAGGCGCCGAGCGCCATGATCGGCCCGAAGCCGAGGGCTACGACGATCTCGCCGAGGCCGCGATGGACGAGCTTCAGCGGGGGCGCGGTGTAGAAGAAGCTCAGGAGCGCTCCGGCCACGCCGAGCCAGAGGAGATCCCAGCCACGCAGGGCGGCGAGGCCCACGCCGATCGCGATACCCACGGCGTAGAAGCCGAGCGAGACCAGGGCCAACGTGCGCAGCGTGATCAGGCCGTACAGGACCACGCGCGAGCCGCCGCTGAACTGCGTCGGGTTTACGTTCGCCTCGTCGGCCCCACTGGTGGTGTCGAAGACGTCGTTCGCGACGTTCAGGCCGAGATGGATGCAGGCGCCGCCGACGAGGGTCAGGAGTGCGAGCCACCAGCTGAAGCCGTTCGTCCACGCCGCGACGGCGATCCCGAGCAAGATGGGGACGAAGGTCGCGGTGAGAAACGGGAGCCGCGTCGCGCGGAGAAACAGCCAGCCGAACGAGAGACGGGGCCGAACCGTCCGGCCGGTTTCGGCCGAGACCTGATCGAGGTAGCGGCGCGCCTGCGGCACGCCGCGCTCGGAGTACTCGAAGAAGGACATTTCCTGCTCGTCCCACTGCTGCACCCGGTCCGGCTTGAACTCCAACGCTCCCTCTGTTCGCCGTACCGCCCCCCAGAGGGAGACGTACCGCCGCTCGTCGTAGCCGATCCCCGGCTGGGGACGAATGTGGCTGAAGACGACGTTGACGCGCTCGTCCTCGGGCGGCTGCATGGTTTCGCCGGCGACTGCGTTCAGCACGACCACGCCCCGGCCCGGCTCGGCGCGGAACTCGGTGGCAACCGAGAGCGGGTAGCCGTCCTCGTCCACGAACGCGATCACGGCGTGACTGAAGCGCTCCTGCAGTCCGCCAATCAGCTCCGTCGTCGGCTTCATGCGAGCGCCTCGGCGAGCTCGAAGACCTGTGGCGCGCGATCCGTCCTGCCGTCCTCCCAGAGAAAGGCGCGCCTGGGCCGGATCTCGATCACAGCGCGCTCGAAGAAGAGCGGTAGCGCGACGCGCTTGCCGAGAAACATGTCGATCGCAGGCTCCTTCTTGCGCCAGAGCGGGAGCACTCGCTCCCAGCCCGCGTGGAGATCGGAGTCGTCCACTGTGGCGTCGCCCTGGATCGTCGCCCGGGCGAACCGGTCGACGTCGACTGCGACTGGATCGCTGATCGAGAGCGAGACGCGTGGGTTCGCCTTGATGTGCTCGAGTTTCTTCGAGAAGAGGATGCTCGAGGTGAGGTAGATCAGCTCGCCGTCGTAAAGCGGGATGAGCGGGTGTGTCACGGGTAGGCCGGACGGATCGACGACGGTCAGCTCGCTCACGAGCGCCGTCTCGAGCAGGGCCTCGACTGGTTCTGGAAGCACGCCCATCCTTGGAGACCGTAGTCAAGCATCCTTCGGCCGCGCAGCGGTAGGCGAGCCGACCCGCGACTAACGGTCAGGCGGGGTTGGCAAAGTGATGGCATGCAGTTTCCACCGGAGGCCCGCGAGCTGATCCAGTCCCCGGCGCTCGGCCACCTCGTGACGCTCAATCCAGACGGAACGCCGCAGGTGACTTGCGTCTGGGTCGGTCTCGACGGCGACGAGCTCGTGTCGGGTCACCTCAACGGCCGGCAGCAGAAGGTTCGCAACGTGCGGCGTGATCCCCGAGTCGTGCTCTCGATCGAGGGGACGGCGGTGCACCCGCCGGGGTTGAAGGAGTACCTGGTCGTCCACGGGCGGGCGCGGCTCGAGCCCGGCGGCGCGCCGGAGCTGCTCCAGCGCCTGGCGCACGTCTACCTGGGGCCCGACGTGAAGTTCCCACCCATGGACGACCCGCCGCCCGGCCAGATCATGCGGATCACGCCCGAGCGGCTCGGCGGAGTCGGCCCTTGGGCCGTTCGTTGAGCACGGCACCCACGCGAACCTCCCGGCTCGCCCCGGTGATGCGGCAGACAGAGCGCGTCACGCCGCTCGAGCTTTTCTTCGACCTCGTCTTCGTCCTCGCGCTCACCCAGTGCACTGCCCTGATGGCGGCCGATCCGACCTGGACCGGCCTCGGGAAGGGACTGCTCGTGCTGGGCGTGCTGTGGTGGTCGTGGGTCGGCTACGCATGGTTGACGAGCGTCGTCGATCCGGAGGAAGGCGGCGTCCGGATAGTGATGTTCGCGGCGATGGCCGCGCTGCTCGTCGCCGCGCTCTGCGTCGACAAGGTGACTGCTTCCGCCATGCTCGGAGGCACGTCGCTGTACCTCCTCGGCCACGTCGGCCAACGGCTGCGGAACGTCGGCACCGTGAACAAGCACAGGCTGCTCTGCGCCGTTCTGATCCTCGTCCTCATTCCTCTCGCGGTCGAGCTGCCGGCTCTCGCGGCACTCGCGATCCTCGCCGTCGTCCTCTGGGTGCTGATCGGCCTGGAGTCGATCCGCTTCGTCGGATCGCGGCAGCGCGCTCGCGACGCTCTCGCGGACTAACTCCCTGCTTCGCCGCCGGTCCTAGTCGGTATGGCCGGCTTCGCGACCGTGATGCAGGACGAGGGCATCGTCTATCGGTCCGCCGACGTCAACGGCTTCACCGTCGCCGAGCTGACGTTTCCGGCGGAGTACGTTCAGTGCGATTTCGAGCCTGACCTCCCCTAACGAAGGGCAGCACCCGCTCCTCGCCATCCCGCAAAGGCCGTTCCCCGGAGCGCAAGCCAGTCCGGGACTGAAAGTAAACGCACCCCACACGATTTCATGTTGGTACAGGGAGAATCGGTACTTATCTATCGGAAACCTTGATACCTGTCGCCCGACGTGAAACTATCGGCAGGTTCCTGGCCTGCGGCCCCCGAGGAAGGAAGCTAAATGCTGAAGGACAAGGTCCTACGGCGGTCATTGGCCGTCGCCTTCACCTTCGCGGCCGTCGCCGCGATGGTTCCGCTCTCGTCCACGGCCGCACCATCGACGCTCCCGGCTTGTGCGGCGACAGACCTCGTCCCACGGTTCGGGAAGCTCGTCGTCACGCAGGGCCCGACGTCCGTCGCCCGGCTCGCACGCGGCAAGTCAGCGGTGGTGCGCGCACACCTCACCACGCCCACCGGCTGCACCGTGGCGCGCACGCAGTCCATCACTCCGACATCGGCGACGCTCACGGTCACAGGTAGCTCGTCGTCCGCACCGATCTCGAACTACAACGCGCTCTCGGGGGCGCTCGGGTCCGTGGTGCAGGTCGACTCGACCGCCGATCCGCTCTTCATCGTGCGTGCGGAAGATCTCCGTCCCGGCGACGGCAACGCGACCTCGACGGTGACCTTCGCCGTCTCCGTCGGCTACACGCGCGTCACCAGCGGCGTGACGACGACAGGTCTCACGACGCCCGCCGGCGCCGTGGGATCGGCGAAGACGCTGACGCTCGACCGCAGAACGAACGCGCTTCGAGTCCTGCTCATTCCGCTGGGCGACCCGGCGAGCTCCGTAGTCCAATGGGACGACGCCGCCAATGCGGCCGCTCAGGCGCTGATGTCGGCGGGCGCCCGTGCCTTCCCCGTTCAGGACGGATGGGGCACGCTCGCTTCCGGGCAGAGCGGCGGCATCCGCTTCAACGTGAACCAGGGGCTTCTCGACGTCAAGTCCCTCAACCTGTACAAGACGGCCTCGGGGCAGACGAAGTTCTGCACTAACGGCTCGAACTTCGCCACGAGCCAGGTGACGACTGGAGCGTTCGCCGGCTTGACGCTCAAGGGTCAGCTGCAGCAGACCGTCTCCGACTACAACGCGGCGAATCCAACCCAACGGGCCGACATCGGCCTCGGCGTCGTCAAGGACGACTTCGCGTGGTCGACCAACAACGGCGTCGGCCTCATTTGCGACGACGGACGGGCGGCGACACCCGTCGCCGGCGCGCCGGGCGCGATCGGTTGGGTGCGGGTGTCCACGACGAGCACGTACCCGACGCCGGGGCTGATGGAGCTCGCGCACAACCTGGGCGTCGTCCGGTACGTCGTCGGGGTGAACACCTCGTTCCACTCGTCGAACGTGGAGGCCGACGTCGGCGCGCCCGACCAGGGCTACAACGTCGTCCACCGGAAGCTCCTCCGCGCCGGCGGGACGCTCGGAAACGACCATTCGATGATGAACTACAACTTCTCGAGCATCCCGTACACGAACGACAGCATCCTCGCGGAGCCGGACCAGTGGAACGACCTCCAATGCGACCTGCGTCCACCGAGCGTCTCCGACCCGGTCACGTGCGCCACCCTCGCGACGACCGTCGGGACGTCGGAAGGCGTTCCGGCCGGAGCGGACATCTTCGGTATCGACGGCACGTACGACGAGCAGACCGGCATCGTCCGCGTGACCAACTCGCGCCTGATTGCGCAGGCGGACCCGAGCGCCGTCCCCGATCCCGTGAGCCCGTTGAGGCTACGGTTCCTGAACGGCGCTTCGTGTGGGTCGCCGGGCACCCAACTGGGCGCGGAGTTCGGCGTTCCGATCCTCGGCGACGAGGGGCATGCGGAGCTCTTCGAGACGGGGGCGCCGAGCGGATTCCACGTGAACGTCCCCTTCCCGGCGGGCGCCACGGTCGTCCAGCTCAGGAGCGGCGGCGACGTGAAGTACTGCCGAGCCGCCCAGCCGGGCGACATCCCGAACGTCACGAACACCGGGCGGGCGACGCCTGCGAGCACAGGCACCCTGCTGCGCACCTTCCCGCTCCCGCAGCCGTTCGGAGGAACGTCTGTCAACGGTCGCGCGATCGCGTTCGACGGCCGAGACCTGTGGGCGACGTTCGGGCCGAACTCGTCGAACGCGATGGACGGAAAGCTCTACAAGGTGAGCACCACGGGGGCGCTTCTCAGGACAGAGAACATCGGCACGCCGATTGGCGCGCTCGCCTACGACGCCCAGCGGGGGACGCTCTACGGCGGTCACTACGAACTGGCTAACCGCAAACCGGAGCTCGCCGGCAATGTCTACGAGATCACCACGGGCACGAGCCCAACCGTCACGAAGCTCTTCCGCTACCCGTTCACGGGCAGCACGACGTGCGCCACGCCGAACTCGAAGGCGATCAACGGCCTCGAGAACTTCCAGGGCGGCTTCGTGCTCAGCGCCGACCTCGCGAAACAGGCCTACATCACCACGCGCCTTGGCGCGGACGTGTCGTCATTCAGCACGGTCGCCGCGGGCGCGGACTGCAACTCGGGAATCGCGAGCGACGACGACGGCCTCTGGCTCGCCTCGCTCGCCACGAGCGGCAGCACGACGTTCGTGCACACGTCGAAGACGGGTGCCGCCGACGGAGTGAAGTTCACGGTTGCCGGTTACAGCGCGCAGGACATCGAGTTCGACGACGTCACCTTCGCGCCGAATTGCGCCCTCTGGACGAACCAGGCGACGAGCAGCGTGCCGCAGGTCCGGGCCTACCAGGTGCCCTGCGGGGCCAACGGGCAGGGAACCCACACGTTCAGCGCGAACGCGCCCGACCTCGTCGGAACCGCGTACTTCACGTGCGGCCGCCCGGGCGACCCCTACTACCCGATTGCATCGAGCCTCCGCGACACCGACCTGACCGACGCTATTTCCACCTTTACGTTCACCTTCTACGAGCAGCACTCGTGCGGCGAAGGAACGCCGACGATCTTCGTGACGGCGAGCAACGGCATCTACGAGAGCCCGCTCACGGACATCGACGCCGACATCCCGGTCGCTCCTTCCTCGAAGCCCCCGACGGCGGACATCGTCGCACCGTACGACGGTGCGAGCTTCCGCGTCGGCACGAAGGTCCCCTACTACGGCACAGCCTTGGATCCCGAGGACGGGGAGCTCGACGGGCCGTCGCTCAAGTGGTACCTCGACGGCGTCCTGCTCGGCGAGACCGGGGCGTTCGACCTGGTCGCGCCCACGCCGGGCACGCACACCGTGACGCTTCGCGCGACCGACGCCCAGGGCCACATTTCCGAGACGTCGGTCACGATTCACGTAGTGGCGGATACGTCACCGCCGCGACTGACGCTCACGCTGCCAGCGCCGAACGGCAATTCGCCCTGGAACAAGACGCTTCCCATCAACGTCCAGCTGAATGCCAGCGACGACGGGGCCAACGACAGCGGGCTCACGTCGGTCTTCTGCTTCGAGGACCTCACGCTGCTCTCGTCGAACACGTTCTCGCCCCCAGCGCCGACGCACACCGAGCAGCTGCACCCGTCGATCGATGGCATCGAACAGCTCTCGTGTACCGCGACAGACGCTGCGGGCAACCAGACGACCGTCAACGACTTCATCTACGTCGACGCGACGCCGCCCGTCCTCAGCCCGACCGTCTCGCCGAATCCGGCTGTCCTCAACGGCACGGCGACCGCGAGCGCGAATGCGACCGACGCGATGTCCGGAGTTGCCTCGCAGAGCTGCGATCCCGTCGTCACGAGCACCGTCGGCGAGGACTTCACTGTCACCTGCACCGCGACCGACGTCGCCGGCAACACGAGCACCGAGACGGCGAGCTACGACGTGGTGTTTGCCGCGAGCATCTGCCTCGGCGAGCCGAGCCGCATGGTTCTGCAGCCGGTGAACGCGGATGGGTCGAGCGTGTTCAAGCGAGCCAGTACGGTTGCCGTGAAGTTCCGTGTCTGCGACGCGAGCGGCTTGGCGATCGACGCTGCGGATGTCGTCACCCCGCCGAGCGCGAGCACGCATCCCTCGGACTGCACCGTGCCGTTGCCCGTACCGACGCCGTCCACGCGTGCACCGGTTCTCTGCACGAAGGCGTCGGCGGGCGGCACCCTCAACGAGTTGGTGGACTCGACGACGGCGGATACCAACTTCCGCTGGAACGGCTCGGGCAAGCACTGGCGGTTCAACCTGGGGACGAAGAGTTTGAGCGCCGGCTTCAAGTACGGGTATTACATCCCGCTCAAGGACGGGACGAACATCCGCTTCGCCTTCACGCTCAAGTAGACCGATCAGGAAGGAGTTACGTGAAACGACTCATCGCACTTCTGACGGTCGGCGCTGCGGTTGCGGCGGTGCTCGCCGTACCGTCGGTCGCCGTCGACACGAAGGGGCCGCCCTGCGCCGACATCGTCTTTGGCGACGGTGGCTACGCCTTGTCCGACACGCCGCCGTCGCTGACCTGGCGGTTCGACCTCGCGTCGCCGAGCTGCGCCGCCGTCACGTACACGCTCTATATCTACAACTCGACCGGGACGACGCTCCTCGCGACCAAGACCGTCCGCGGGGTGAGCGGTGCGGCCAGCGTCAACTTCAGCCAGACGTTCAACGGCACCGGCGGGCCGGCGGCCGACCCAGACGGCGTCTGCCTGGTCGGCACCACCTCGCTCGGCAGGCACGTCGCCGACCGGGCTCCCGACGGCGAGGGCTGCGTTCCGATCGCACCCGACAGCGGCGGTGGCGTCGGCTTCCAGTAGCGATCAGGCGAGCGAGCGGGCCTCGGCACGCAGCGTGTCGGCCCGCTCGCCCTCGCCGTGCTGTTCGAGCGCGCTCGCAGCCAGCTCGAGCGACTCGGCCTCCCACCGCGTGATCCCCATCTCGCGAAAGAGTTTCGCCGCTTCCTCGGCCTGAGCCGCCGCATCGGCGAAGTCGCCTTGCTCCAGGCGGATGCGCGACACGGTCCGAAGCGTGTCCGCAACCGTGACCGAGTTGCCGATCGCACGCGACAGCTCCAGCGCCTTCGTGCACTGCTCGAGAGCCTCCTCGTGGTCCCCGCCGAGTGCGAGCTTCTCCGCCAGGTTCGCGTAGCCGGTCGCTCGGCCGGTACCGTGGCCGATCCGCTCGAACTCCTCGATCGCCCGTCGATCGCACGCGACCGCCTCGGCAAGCTCGCCGCGCTCCATCTCGGCCAGGCCGAGATTGATCAGGCAGGCCCCGATCTCCTCGGCGCTCCCCACGCGCTCGGCGAGCGCGAGCCCGCGGCGAAGCGCCTCGACGGCTTCGGCGGGCCGACCCGCATCGCGATGGGCATCGCCGACGATGCGCAGCGTCGACGCGAGCCCGCGCAGGTCCTCCAGCTCCGCGAAGATTCGCTCGGCTGCGAGCGCCTTCTCGAGCGCGGCCTCGTGCCGACCGCGGAGCGTCTCCGCCCGCGCCGTCTGCAGGAGCAGCTGACCCGCCACCTCGTCGTTTTGCGCGTCGTCGACTATCAGGCCGGCCTCGAACGCGTGGACTCCCTCGTCGTAGTGGCCGGCGACCGACAGCGTCCAGCCTTGCTCGAGCCAGAGCGGCCGCAGATCGCGCCCCTTGAGCGCTTCGGTCGAGAACGCCTGGTCGACGACTGCGAGCGCGTCCTCGAACTCGCCGCGTTTCCGGCGCGTTGAGGCGAGGCCGCGCCAGGCCCGTACGTCCTGGGTCGCGTCACGGACCTCGGTGTAGAGCTCGAGCGCGAGCTCGTAGTCGCCGATGAGTTCGTGGAGGTCTGCGAGCTCGAGCATGATGTCGGGCAGGTTCTCCGACAACGCTGGCTCAGTCTGTGCGACCTCCAGCGCTCGGCGGAGATGGACGATCGCTTCGGTATTCGCGAAGAGGCGCTTCGCGCGCTCGCCCGCTCGCACGAGGTAGTCGACGGCCTTGACGCCTGCATCCCCGAGATACAGATGGCGCGCAAGCAGGTCGATGGCGTCGTCGCCGGCTCCGTAGAGCGTCTCGGCTACCTCGGCCACTCGGCGGTGCAGCTCGCGGCGCTTGCGGCGGAGAAGGCGCGAGTACGCAAGGTCCTGGACGAGTGCGTGGTGGAAGACAACGAGGTTCTCGCCGGCCTCGTCCGCTCGATCGAGCAAACCTCTTTCAACGAGCTGTGCGACGGAGGAGTCGAGGTCGTCGGGCTCCTCGCCGACGGCTTGAAGCAGCGAGAGGGGCACGCGGCGCCCGATCACGGATGCGGTTTGTAGGGCGGTCGCGGCTGGGCGCGGAAGGAGGTCGAAGCGCGCTGAGAGGACCTCTTCGATCGTCGCCGGCAACGTCCGCGCGTCCCACCCCGGCCGCATTTCCCAGCGATCGTCGACCCGGGCGAGTGCATCTCCGTCCTGCAGCGACCGAACGATTTCTTCGATGAAGAACGGATTGCCGGTCGCGCGCTCGGCGACGAAATCCGCGAGACGTTCCGGCGGCGGCCCGCCGAGCAGCGTCCCGACAAGCTCGCGTACGCCGTCCGCATCGAGGGGCTCGAGCCGCACCGCGTGTCGCGCCGGCGCGATCGCGTCGACGACGTCCTGGGCTTCCGGGCGTGCGATCAGGTAGAGCATTGCCGCCTCGTCGGCGCAGGCGCGCACGAGCTCGCTCGCCACGGCGATCGTGGACTCGTCCGCCCAATGGAGATCCTCGAGCTCCAGCACGACGGGCCCCTCCCGGGCCAACGCGCGCAGCCAGGATGCAAAGGCTTCATGCAGCTCGCGGCGAAAGGCCTCGGGCTCGAGGGACGCGACGTGGTCGTCTGCTCGCGAAGGCGGCAGGCCGAGCAGCCGAGCGAAATAGGGCACCACGTCCGGGACGAGGTGCAGTGCGGAGGCGAGCCGCTCTCGGGCCTGGTCGGGACGTTCGTCGCCGCGGATTTGCGCGACCTGCCGGAGGAGGTCGGCGAGCGGCCAGTACGCGAGTCCGGCGCCGTACGAAAGGCATCGGGCGTGCAGCCAGCGAATGCCGGTCGCCTCGCCGCGTGCACGGACGGCCGACGTCAGGCGCGACTTCCCGACTCCCGGTTCACCGGTGACCGTGACGACGCCCCCCTCCCCCTGCGCGAGCGCCTCAAGGGCGTCTGTGATGACCGCGAGCTCGGCCTCACGGCCGACGAGCTCGGAAGGTGCCGCCCTCGCTGCGCGGCGCTCGCCGACGAGTCGCCAGGCATGGACGGGCTCGCTCTTGCCTTTCAGCATCAGCTCGCCGACGGATTCGAAATCGAAGCGGCTCTGTGTGAGGCGGTACGTTGTGTCCGCGACGTAGGTCGTACCGGCCGGTGCCACAGACTCGAGCCGCTGCGCGAGGATGATCGAGTCGCCGAGGACGCCGTAGTCCATCCGCGCCTCGCTCCCGTGGATCCGCGCGATCCCGTGCCCTGAGTTGACCCCGACGTGGAGTGTCAACTCGGCGTCGTAGGGCAGAATGGTGCAGAGGCGCTCGAGCTCGCTGTGCATCTCCGACGCCACGAGAAGCGCGCGGGCGGCGTCGTCCTCGTGGCTGACCGGGGCGCCGAAGAGCGCGAGCAGCGCGTCGCCCGCGAACTTCTCGACATAGCCTTCGTAGCGGTCGACGATCCTGCCCAGCGCGGAGATGACCGGATCAATTACCTCGATCAGCTCCTCGGGATCCAGACGGTCGGCGAGCGACGTGAAACCCGACACGTCGGCGAATAGCGCCGTGATCAGGCGCCGTTCCTGAGGAAGGTGCCCGCCCGTCTCGACGAGGCGGTCGGCGATGCGGCCGGACACGAAGCTGCGAAGCGCGGCGGCGACGTCGGGCGCGGCCGGCGCTTCCGCCGCAGGCGCTTTGGCTCCGCAGTGGCCGCAGAACCCCATTCCCGCCGGGTTCTCGCCGCCGCAGGCGGCGCAGCGCCACGACTCGCCGGTTTCCACGGGACAAGCATAGGCACGCCACCATGGGTCGAAAATACGTGAGGGGTGCCATTTGCGCCTTCTCCGGGCGAGGCGCCCTGCTTGCGGCTGCCGCTTGTCACCTGCCGCGGTCATCGAGCCAGACGCTTCTGGTCACACGCGCACGCTGCTGCGATGGCACCAGGCGCTCGTGCGCTGCTGATCGTCCTCGGCCAGGTCCCGAGCTTGGTGGAGGTCGTTGCGGTCGGGCTCGTCGTGACGTCCGTCGCGATCCACCGGGAGCCGTCCGGCTAGATTCGGGTTGGATGAATCAGAATTCCCGCGAGATGAACTTCGTTGAGCCGTCACCGTTCGACAGTCACTACGGTCTGGAGATCGACGAGGCTACGGACGAGGTCGTTCGTGGTCGCGTCCCGGTGTGTGAGCACGTTCTCCAGCCGGTCGGCCTCGTGCACGGCGGCGTCCATGCGTCGATCGCCGAGGCGCTCGCCTCCGTGGGGACGAACGTCGGTGTGGTGCCGGAGGGGAAGATCGGTCTCGGCCAGTCGAACAACTCGAGCTTCCTGCGACCGATCTCCGAGGGAACGATCCACGCCGTTGCCCGGAGGCGGCACCGCGGGCGGACGACATGGATCTGGGACGTGGAGATGACGGACGACCAGGACCGGCTCTGCGCGGTCAGTCGGGTGACGATCGCCGTCCGCGAGATCTAGCCGGCGTCCGGTCTCCGAGCCCGTCGGCTTTTCCTACGCTACGACGCCATCCTCACGTACCCGAGAACGAAAGAGCCCCGCCAAGGCGGGGCTCTTTGCGTCTAGCCCTTCGGGCCCTTCTTCTTGCCCTTCTTCTTGCCCTTCTGCTTGCCCTTTTCGGGCTTGTTCTTCTTCTGCGACTTGCACTTCCCGAGCTTGTCTCCGCGCTTCAAATTGCGCTGAGCCTTTCGGGCGCCCTTGGCCTTGACCGTCTGCTTCTTGCCGTTCTTGGTCTTGTGGCACATGGTGAAGACGGCCGTCGAGCACGGACCGAGCGCGTCTCCGTGTCGCAGGTGCGCCTTGACCGCGTTCCGCGATACGCGGATCGTGCGGAACGGGTTCTTCTTCGAGCCCGTGCGGTGGCAAATGGTTACCTTGCGCTCGTACTGGGAGGCGGACGCCGGAGCGCTCGCGGGCGAAACCGCTGCACCGACGGATCCCATCCCCGCGACGGCGAAGGCTGTGACTACCCCGGCGACGACACCGAACGTGGTGCCGCGCCTGAAACGTTCTCTCATCGTCCTCGGAACCTCCTGGTCGTTTTGCGGCGTGCCGCATCGTGCGGCCGGGGGGCCGGCGGTCACTCTACCCGCGTTATCGGCCCGCGAACCCCAATTCCTGAAGCTCCGGGCTCAACGGATTGAGGGATGCCGCCCGCGCCCAGGCTGCGTGCTGCTCCGTCCCTTCGCTTGCCAGGCCGAGATCGAGCCAGAGCTCCCAGTTGTCCGGGTCCTGCTCGAGCGCGCGCCGGAAGCTGTGTCGGGCGGCAGCGTTCGCTCCCGCGGCGAGGTCGGACTCCCCGAGCAGGCGCCACGGTTCGGCCGACCACGGCTGCAGGCGCTGGGCCGTCCGCGCTCGATCGGCGGACTCAGAGAAATCCGCACGGTCGGCAGCGGCGGCCGACTCGGCGAGCACGCGGTTGCCCGCGTATGCGAGGAGAGCGAGGCCGCAGAGGGCCACCGGCGCGATCGCCGCGAGCCGCGGGAGTCGCGGGCCCGTCGGCGGGACGACCAGCGCCGCCGCTGACGCGATCGCCGCGACCGTCACAGCAGGGAGCTCCCAATCCCAGTCCTGAGCGGCATGTAGGAGGAAGGCTGCGTACGGCGCCAGGGCGACCGGTGTCCACCGAGAGCGCCGCCCGGCGAGCGGGGCCGCGAGTGCAACGGCGAGCAGGAGCAGGCCGAACGGCCCGAGCTCGGCAAGCATCTCGAGGTAGAGGCTGTGGGCGTCTCGCACCGGCTGCGGGATCGGCCGCTCCGCGAGCCAGGTCCGGGCGTATGTCCCCGCGCCCTCCCCGAGGAGCGGCGCGTCCTGGAAGGAGTTCCACGCGACGCCCCAGTAGTCGGCGCGGTTGCTGCCGGACGCGGTGAGCAGCCGGCCACCGACATCGCCGTGGACTGGCGCCGGGGCTTCCCTGAACTTCTCGTAGGCGCCGCCCGGGCCTCCCAGCCGGACGAGAACCGCCACAGCAGCCGCTAGCGGGATCCCCACCAGTGCTGCAGCGAAGGCCGTTCGGGCCGGCCGCGTTACCGTGATCCTCACGGAACGGAGCGCCGCTGCGGTCGCTGCGGAAGCGGCGCAGAGGAGGAGGATCACGATCGCGAGCGCGGCGCCTGTGTCCAGCGCATGCGAGGCGAGGACGGCGGCGGCCGCGAGCGGTACGAGCGCCGCGGCAGTGGCGGCGAGCTGAAGCCGGGCCGGACCGACGGCGACTCCCATTGCCAGCCCGAATGCGAGCGCGAGCCACGCTCCACGCCCGTACGTGAAGAGGAGCGTGGCGGCGAGGAGCGGCACCGGCGCAGCGGCGGCGACCGCAGATCCGGTGCGCACGGCGCGAGCCGTGAAGCCGGTGGCGAGGACCAGACCCATCACCGCCAGAACGGCTACGCCGTTCGCGTAGCCAATCGGCTCCGACAGCCGGTCGGCCGCCCCCGGGTCGGCTGAGAGCGGCACCTCCGGGTCCCCGAGCAGCCAGCGGGCAAGCCCCACGCCACAGAGGAGGCTGGTCGCTCCCAGCAAACCGGCCAGCAGCGCGGGGCCGGAGCCCGCCAAGACGAAGACGGCAGCCGCGCCGAGGTAGACGAGGATCCGCTCGATCTCCAGCACGGAAGCCGCCACGTCGCTCGACCACAGAACCGAGGCAGCCGTCCACGCTGTCAGGCCCGCCAGGCCGGCGACGAGCGCGAGCGCCGGCCGGGTGGGGCGCTCGACGCCTCGCCAGAGCAGCACGGCCAGAACGGCGAGGACGACGACGGCGCTCCAGCCCCAGGCGGTCGCTGCGTACCCGCCCTCGTCGAGCCCCAGCGCGGCGATGAGCGCGAATGCCCCGAGCGCCGGGATCCACTCGCGGGCGTCCACTCCCTAGCGGCCGCTCGTCGAGAAGTGCTGGTAGTCCTTCGACGACTGCCACCGGCCACCCCAGAACCACCCGGCGTCGTCGAACGCGCGAACGAGGACGCCTGACCGGATCGCCATCCCCGCTCGGCGCCTGGAACGGTCGATGTACGCCCTGCCGGCCGGTGGCTCGACGCGTCCGCCGTGAACGTAGGGGTTCTCGACGGGGTTGACGTCGATCGCCTTCCCGTAGGCGTGCTCGGACCACGAGCCTGACGCCCCGACTCGGCGGCAGTTGAAGCCGGACGTGTTGTCCCCCGCCATCGACGCGTCGTCGCTGCCCTTGTAGACCTCGACGCCGAGCATCCGGCGGATCGGAAAGTGGGCCTCGTAGAGGCGTCGGAAGACGGCGACGATCTGCGTGACGACCGATGCGTGGACGATGACGGCGCCGGTTCGAGATTTCCCGTCGAAGCCCCAATGACGCATGCGGATGGCTCGCAGCTGAGACGGGCCGAGCGGGCAACCCGGGCGGTACGAGTAGCGTAGGTCGGCCTTCGTGACCCTCGACACAATGGCGGTGAACTGCGGCGGAGCGGCCGTGCTCGTCGCCGGCAGGAGCAGCAAAAACGCCGCGACAACGAGCTTCGCCATGGCCCGAGGGTAGTCTCAGCAGCCGTGCGCTGGCTCATCGTCCCGCTCATCGCGACTGCGGCGCTCTTGGCTTCCGGCCCGACGACCGGCGTCGCGGCGAAGTGCGCCCCGAACCTGGCGAACCGTCTACAAACGGTCGGCGCGGCAGATCAGTTGATCACCGTCGAGGCATCCCGCTACAGGACGACCTACGCGACACTTCGGCGCTGGAGCCGCACGGGCGAATGCTTCGTTCCAGTCGGCGCCCCCTGGACGGCCCGCCTGGGGGTGAACGGGATCAAGGACCGCCGCCGGGAGGGTGACGGGACGACCCCGACGGGTGTCTACTCGATCGGCCCGGTCATGTACGGGAGCGCGCCGAACCCGGGCGTCCGCTTCCGCTACCGCAAGGTCGTCTGCGGCGATTGGTGGGTCGAGGATCCCGCCTCCCCGGCGTACAACACGTTGCAGCACGTCCCGTGCGGTCGTCGTCCGCCCTTCCGCACGCCGACTCCCGGCATGTGGCAGGACCCGGTCGCCTACCGTCACCTGGCCGTGATCGAGTACAACATGCGACCGGTCGTCCCGGGCCGCGGCTCGGGAATCTTCCTCCACGTCTCGAAGGGCAGGCCGACCGCCGGTTGCATCAGCCTTCCGGCGAGTCAGCTGATCGCGACGCTCCGCTGGCTTCGGCCGGGGGAGAGGCCGCTGATCGCGATCGGGACCAGGGAGACGTTCCGCCGCCTCTGACCGTCGCCGCCGCGACCAGCCCGAGGACGATCGTGGGAATCATGGTCAGGAAGCGGTAGACCAGCACCGCGGCGACGACCCCCGGGTTGTTCCCGCCGAAGCCCACCAGCGCGCCCGTCAGGCCCAGCTCGACGACACCGATGCCTCCAGGCGTGATCGGGATCGTGCCGAGTAGGCGGGCCAGCGACCAGGCGGCGAACGCCTCGACGATCGAGACCTCCGACGGCGGCACGTCCAGAGCGCGTAGCGACACGACGAGCACGAGGAAGACGGTGAGCGTGCCGGGCGTACGTCGCAAGGGTCGGGACGTGCCAGCGGCGGCGGAGCAGGTCGACCGCGTCGCCACGGAAGCGCTCGAAGCTGGCGCCGCTCCAGGGCACCGGCCGCCGGCCGAGCCTGGCAAGCGCCCGGTCGACCGTCCGCGCCGTCAGATCGCCGATCCGCAACGCCGTCCGGCCACTGGAGAGGACGGCGGCGAACGCGGCGGCCGCGACCCCGAGAACGACTCCGCCCACGAATCCGGCCGTGGCAAGCACCGGCGAGTCGGCGCCGAAAGCGGCGAGCAGAACGACCGCGATGATCGGGTAGGACAGGTTCGCGAACTGATTCCAGAGACTGACGAGGGTGACAGCCCGGCCGATGTCCCGGGCGCGAAAGCCCCAGCGGCGGAGGATTCCGTATGCGCCCGCGATACCGACCGCTGCTCCGCCGGGAACGACCATGGAGAGGGCCGTCGAGACCTGGGTCAGGATCAGCGCGGAACGGAACGGCAGGCCGGGCAGGACGACCTGCCACGGCGGCGCGAACGTGACGAGGTTGAGAACCGCGACGGCGGCGAGGGCGACCGTCCACGTCCACGAGAGCCTCTTGAGGACGCCCCAGACGTCGCGGTAGTCCGCGATCTGCGGCAGGAAGAACGCGAAAGTTGCGAGGACGAAGACGACGCCCAGGGCCGCGATGAGGAGCCGGCGCGGCGACTGCCGAGCGAGCATCGCGAACCGCTAGTCGCGGTTGCCGAAGAAGATCAGCGCGTAGTAGAGGAGCATCGAGAGCGCGGCCAGCGCGCCCGCGACGTAGGTGAGCGCGGCCGCCGTCAGCACTTTGTTGACTCCCGCCTGCTCGCCCGCGCCGACGATCCCGAGCTCGACGAGCTGCGTCGACGCCCGCCGAGAGGCGTTGAACTCCACGGGCAGCGTCACGATGTGGAACGCCACGGCGACGGCGTAGAGGGCGAGGGCGAGCGCGACGAGGTTCAGCGCGTTCAGTACGGCTCCGATGATCAGAAGCCAGATCCAGGCCGTCGAGGCGAACGCGACCGCCGGGTACATCACGGAGCGGATCTTGAGCGGCACGTAACCCTTCGAGTCCTGCAGCGCATGGCCGGTCTCGTGCGCGGCGACCGCGGCGGCCGCGATGCTCGGAGGCTGGTAGACGGGCTCCGACAGGAACAGCGCCTTTTTCCGCGGGTCGTAGTGGTCGGAGAGCGGGCCGCCGGGCGAGATCTCCACCGGAACCTCCGACAGGCCGTTGCGGTCGAGGATCTGCCGCGCGACTTGCGCGCCGGGGATCCCACTCGAGATCGGGATCTCCGAGTACTTCGCGAACGTTCGCTTGAGCCAGGCCTGGACGGCAAGGCCGATGACGAGCGGCGGAATCATGAAGGCGAGGTAGAGCCCGAAGTCGCCCATCGAGTGGAAGCGTACCGAAGGGCCATGTCCCCGTACCTGGCACCGGGACACGTCCGAAAGGCGCGATACGGTCGGCGAGTGCGCCTGATCGTCGCCCGCTGCGAGGTCTCCTACACAGGCCGGCTCTCGGCCTTCCTGCCCGAGTCGACACGGCTCCTGATCGTCAAGGACGACGGCTCCGTGCTCGTTCATGCGGACGCCGGCGGCTACAAGCCGCTGAACTGGATGACCCCGCCCACCGTGATCGAGGTGGAGGGCGAGCCGCTCGAGCGCATGGTGGTGCGCAAGCGCGCGGGAAAGAGCGAGGACCGGCTGGAGATCCGGATCCTCGAGCTCCTGAGCGACGTCTCGCACGAGATGGGGGAGGCGGCGGCGCTCGAGAAGGACGGCGTCGAGCGGGACCTCCAGGAGGCGCTCGCGGCCGATCCGCGACTCCTCGGCGAAGAGCTCCGCCTCGCCAGCCGGGAGTGGGCCACCGACGTCGGGCCCGTCGACCTGATGTGCCGGGACGAGGACGGCGGCTGGGTCGCCGTCGAGATCAAGCGAGTTGGAACGATCGAGGCGGTGGAGCAGCTCTCCCGCTACCTCGAGTGCATCCGTGTCGATCCCGCGAAGGCGGCCTGCCGCGGCATCCTCGCGGCCCAGAAGCTCAAGCCGCAGGCGGCGACGCTCGCCACCGCCCGCGGCATCGCGTGTGTCGAGGTCGAGCTGGACGTCCTGCGCGGCCTCCGCGAACCGGAGCTCACGCTCTTTGCATAGCTAGGTTGTGGCGCGGCTCGTCGCGCAGCCGGAAGCGCGAGATCGTGGCATCAGTCATCTAACCTTTCGGCGTGAACATCGAGGCGGTGGCACGGAGCACGGGCGTGCCGGCCGCGACGCTGCGGAAGTGGGAGGAGCGCTACGGCGTCCCTGCGCCGCTGCGGACCGAGGGCGCCCAGCGGCGTTACGGCGATCGCGACGTGCGTCAGATCGAGTGGCTTCGCGACCGGCTCGCGGAAGGGCTGCGGATCGGACAAGCGGCGGCGATGCTCCAACGCATCGCCGAGCCGGTCGGCAGCGCGGACGACCTGCGGAATGCGCTCCTCGATGCGCTCGGCGCTCACTCGCCTTCGCGCATCGAAGCGCTCGTGAACCAGACGTTCGCCGTGTATCCGCCCGAGACGGCGGTTGCGCGAGTCGTCGAGCCCGTCCTTCAGAGGACGGGAGAGCTCTGGGAGCGGGGGGAGATTTCCGTGGCGGACGAGCACTTCGTCTCGCAACTCATGACGACCAAGCTCCGCGCGCTCGTCGACACGACGGCGAGTGGTGCCGCCGGCGTCGCGGTGCTCGCGTGCGTTCCGGGCGAGCGCCACGAGCTGGGCCTCCTGTGCCTCGCCGCCCTGCTGCAGGCTGACGGCTGGAGGGTGATCTACCTGGGTCAGGACACTCCGCTCGACGATGCGTTCGAGCTGGCCGCCGGGGCGGACGCGAGGGTCCTCGCGATCAGCGGCACGATGCCCGAGCAGGCGGAGGATGTCGAAGCAGACCTCGAGCGGCTCGGACGGGCCTTTCCCGGGATTCGCGTGCTGCGCGGAGGGGCCGCTTTCGGCGGCCCCTCCGCGGATCGTGCCGTTCGCTCGCTGCGACGTCTGCGGCGAAAGCCTGGCTAACCCCTAGCGAACCTGGACGTTCGTCGGCCGCTCGGACGGCAGGCCGGACTCGCTCGTCTCGCTCTGCTGAGACAGGTCTTCCTTCATCCGCTCGGCTTCCTGCTTGCCCTGCTGGATGTCCTGCTTGACCTGACCCTTCTGCTCCTGGCCCTTCTGGTACGCGCCTTCGAGCATCCGCCCGGCGACCTCGCGGCCACCCAGGCCGAACGCCAGGGCGGCGCCCAGCGCGATCGAGCCGAGGAGGAGCGTGTAGGTCGTCACGACGATGTCGTGAGCGATCTTCAGCTGCTCCAGGATCATGAAGGTCGCGATCGTCATGACCAGGATCGGGGCAGCGGTGGCGATGATCTTGCCGGTGGGCGTGTCGCCCATCAGCTTGGTCGCGAGCGTCGCGACGCCGGCCGAGATCGCACCGGCGACGAGGAAGATCGCGAGTGCGGCGATCACGTTCGGCAGGTAGCCCCAGACCGCGGCGACGAACGCCGAGACGGCCTCAATGCCGAGCGCCGACGCGGCGATCGAGACGAACGCGAGAAAGATCGCCCAGTACGCGACCCGGCCGATCAGCCGTGACGGGCTGGCGGCGATCTTCCCAACCCACTCACCGGTGCTTCCGGAGAGAAGGTGTCTATCGAGGCCGGCTCGAGTCAGCCCGCTCGTCAGGAGCTTCTGGACGAACTTGGCGATGAAGTAGCCGACGACGAGGATGACGACCGCGCCGATGAGCGCCGGGATCCAGGCGAAGAAAACGCTGAACCCCCGCTCGACGCTGTCGCCGATGTTCAGTGCGGCGAACATTGAAGCAGTCCCCCTTTGAGACAGTAACTGGACAGAGAACACCCTCCTACCCACCGGCAACGCTCCAAAACACGCGACTTCCTATGATTCCGCGGCATGCCAGCGGAACCCGGAGGCCCGTCCTCCTCGAGCTAGCCGTCGCCAACTCGCTCGCCAGCCAGGTCTTCGTTCGGGAGCTCCTGCGCGCCGGCTATCCGCCGACCCAGGTCGGGATGCGCACGCGGATCGAGATCCACGGCCGGGCGGCAGAGCGGGCGATCGAGGAAGAGCTCGGCGTGCCGATCGAGGACTACCGCGGTCCACTCGAACGGTTACGCAAAGCCAACCGGGCGCTGTTAAGCCGCGATTAACAAGGGCCGTCCGGCACTAGATTTAGGGCGGATCAGATCCGCCCTATCCTGTGACTGTGTTCGTGATCATCTTCAAGTTGCCCATGCCGTAAGAGTTCAAGAGACGGCGGTGGCGCGCCGGTCTGCCGCCCAGGCGGCGCACGCCGACCGAGAGCGTTCGATCAGCTTGTCCTGGTTCTCGGGCTCGACCTCGAGCCGGACTGCGTGGACGATCAGGTCGTCGAATTGCGAGCTCTCGAAGTACTCGACCGTCAGCTCATCGAGGTTTGGCAGCGCCTCGGCCCGAAACTCCTCGAACGCATCGGCCTGGAAGTAGGCATCGGCGAGCTCGCGGTAGCGCCTGAGCTTCTCCTCGTAGGAAAGCGTCGGGTCGTCGGCGATGTCGAAATAGTCACGCGTGTTCTGGTTCACGCGCATCGACCGGCCGGTCACCGCGCAGAACGCGCACCAGGCGACGAGGGACTGGATCGCCCAGGGGAAGTGGTAGTGGAGGCTGACCATCGCCATGTCCGGCGAGGCGTTGGCGTAGTCGATCGGGAAGGCTTCACCGTCCTTGACGATCACCTCGCAGGAGTTGAACTCCCAGCGGAAGAAGGCGTTGACGAGCCGGCCGATCGTCTCGACCTCCCGGTGGAGCTCCGGCTCGAGGAACTTGTCGTCGACGCTGTAGCGGTAGTGCCCGTGGGCCGACGGGTCGTACTGCATGACCTTCGTCTGAGGCCCGATCGAGAGGCTGCGCGTGAAGACGTCGAAGTCGTTCACGGCCGCCTGGAGGTGCATGAGCCGCTCGCCTGACTCCTCGTACGCGCGGTGCAGCTCCTCGCTCGACTCGATCCGAGTGACACCGACCCACATACCGCCGTCGAACGGCTTCATGTACAGCGGGTAGCCAACCTGCTCGGCGACGTAGTCGAGGTCGAACTCGGGGCTGTATCGCTCCGCCATCGGCACATAGCGGGGATTGTCCGGTGGGAGCTTGTGGGGGATCAGCCAGGTCTCCGGAACCTTGATCCCAAGCCGCATCAGCGCGCAGTAGGCGGAGTGCTTCTCCATCGCCTGGAACGTGAACGGGTTGTTGAGGAGATAGACCTCGTCCATCAGCGCGAGCTTCTTCAGCCATTCGCGCGGCACCTCGTACCACCAGGCGAGCCGGTCGATGATCAGCTGGTAACGAGGCTTGTAACGGAGGTCGAAAGGCTCGTGGACGATCCGCTCGGTCGTGAAATCGTGCGTTGCGCCGTTCCACGTGATCGGCCCCAGGCGCGCGAGTAGCGACTCGAAGGCCGTCGGCCAGTCCTCCTCGGTGGCGAGGAGCAGTCCGATCAGATGGTTCTGCGCCATGGCGCTGCAGCGAGTCTAAGCCGCTTTGAGTGAGGTGAGCACGTCCTCGGTGTGAGACCAGAGCAGAAGATGCCCGGCGCCGGCGACCATGTGCAGTCGGCTATGGGGGATCGTCTCGGCGAAGAACTCGGCGATCCGGGGGGAGACCGCTCTGTCGGCGTCGCCCTGCCAGATGTGCGTGGTGACCCCGATCTCCTCAGGACGGAAGCCCCACGGCGCGACGTAGAGGAGGAAGAGGTCGTGCGCGTAGCCCTCCGGGCCCCGCGCCACCGTCTCGAGCCTGGCGGCCTTGAAACGGGCGCGGACGTCCGGGTCGGCCATCACCTCCCGGTCGGCTTCTGGCCCACCGCTGTCGCCGTTGCGCGACCCGCGCGCTATCTCCTCGAGCTCGGCGCGGCAGTCTTCGAGCAGCTGGGTCGCGACGAGAACGGGGTCGCGCTCGGCCAGCTCCATCATCGGCTGCCGGTGCGGAGGAGCGGAGAAGCGGAGCTCCGGACGGTCCCAGACGGGCGCCGGGGAGCTGACCAGCCCGACGGACGAGACGCGCTCGGGCAGCGCATACCCACAGGCGGCGGCGTGCGGCCCGCCGCCCGACATGCCGAAGACTCCGAAGCGCTCGATGCCGAGGTCGTCCGCCAGCTCGGCGACGTCGCGCGGCCAGTCGAGGAGCGTCCGCTTCGGCTGGAAGTCCGAGAGCCCGTAGCCGGGCCGGTCGACGAGGATCAGCCGGACGCCGGCCGCCCGCGGCGCCTCGTCGCCGAGGTGCGCGAGCCAGGAGAGGCTCGTCCCGAGGAAGCCCAGCACGGGAACGCCGTCGGGCGAGCCCGACTCGGAATACCCGAGCGCGCGTCCGTCGGAGAGGTGGAAGACCGCGGCCATGGCCGGCGGACGTTAGCCGCTGGCAAACGAGAGAGGGCGCCCCCTGGGGCCGCCCTCTCCTCTGCTCGTTCCGCTCCGTCCGCTTAGCTGTTGAGGCAGAGCGCGCTGTAGTCCCACGTGCGCGCCCCCGGTGGGCGTCGCGATCGGTCGCGACGGCGGGGCAGCTCGTTCCGCAGGCGGCGGATCTCGCCGACCTGCTGGTGGCCGCGATCGCGGGCTGGCCGAATGCCGGCTCGGCGGACACCAAAACCGCCGCTCCAGCCTAGAAATCCCTGCAAATCGCTGACTGATCGGTCAATCGGGTTTAGGCGTTCTCTGCGACTGGGAAGGCACCTGGGTCAGGACGCGGCCCGCGTCACCCACCTCAGCGGTCCGGCAACTTTGAACGAAGGGGGAACAGCGTGAGGAAACGTCACCG
>JBKKAR010000056.1:0-2685 GCA_046714355.1 Gaiellaceae bacterium
TCGTCGACGGGGCGGCACTGCTCGATCTCGACTACTCGGAGGACTCTCGCGCAGACGTCGACCTGAACGTCGTCATGAGCGGCGACGGCCGCCTGATCGAGGTTCAGGCGACCGCGGAGGGCGAGCGTTACACGCGCGACCAGCTCGACCAGCTGCTCGACCTGGCCGCCGCGGGCATCGAGGAGATAGCCGAGCTGCAGCAGCGAGCCGTGGAGACCGTGCTTGCCTGAGCTCTCCTGGCTCGAGATCGTCCTTCGCATCGGCCTCGCGGCGGTGTTGGGCGGCGCAATCGGCCTGGAGCGGGAGCTGCGCGAACGGGAGGCGGGGCTTCGGACGCACCTGCTCGTCTCTGTTGGCTCCGCGCTCTTCACCATGGTTTCGGCCTATGCGTGGACGGACTGGCAGTTCTCGAATCGTGAGGGCCTCGTCTTCGACCCGACTCGAATCGCCGCGCAGGTGGTGACCGGGATCGGCTTTCTCGGCGCCGGCGCGATCATCCGCCAGGGGCTCTCGGTCAAGGGGCTGACCACCGCGGCGACGCTCTGGGTGGTTGCGGCGATCGGCATGGCCGCCGGCGTCGGGTACTACGAGGCTGCCTTCGTGACGACGGCGCTCGTCCTCGTCACGCTCGGGCCGCTCAGGATCTTCGCCTACCGGATGTCCGCGAGAACGCGGCCGGAGGAGGGCAGGGTCGCCGTTGACCTTCCGGCCGGTGCGAGCGCGGTCTCCGTGCTCGAGGCGGTGGAGGGGGCGGGCGCCGACGTGACCGCTCTCGAGTTCGAGGAGGAGGGCGACCGGCGCCGGGTCGACCTTCGGGTCCGGCTCGGAAGCGGCCGAACCGCGGCCGAGCTGATCGACGCCCTGACGAAGGCCGAGGCTGTCCGGGGCGCCCGCTGGAACCCTTAAAGGGTCTGCTGGCATCCCGGAACGACGGCAAGCTGCGGGAGCTGCGGCACGCCTTGCCTGGTTGGGAGATCGAGCCGCTCGACGCCGACGACTACCCGCCGGAGGTCGGTGAGACGTACTACGAGAACGCTCGCGAAAAAGCCGCCTTCGGACAAGCCGTCGACCGGTCCGGCGCCTGGATTCTGGGCGAGGACTCGGGGCTCGAGGTCGAAGGCCTGGGCGGCGCGCCGGGGATCAGGTCCGCCCGGTTCGCGGGAGGCATGCACGTCGAGCGGGTCCTCGAGGAGCTCAAAGGCGTCGAGGGAGACGGCCGTCGCGCCCGGTACGTCTGCGAGCTCGTTGCCCTCTCGCCCGAAGGTGACGAGGTGCGGGGCACAGGGATCCTCGAGGGCCGGATCGCCGACGAGCCACGCGGCACGGGCGGCTTCGGCTTCGACCCGGTCTTCCAGCCCGAGGGTGAGGAGCAAACGGTCGCCGAGCTCGGGGACGGATGGAAGCGGGCGAACTCGCACCGGGCCCGCGCAGCGGAGGCGCTGCTCGGCCGTCTCGGTCACGACGATGTTTGAAACGGCGCGCTGCCTCTACCTGCGTCATCTCACCCTTGAGCACGCCGAGCACGACCTGCAGCTTCTCCTCGGCGCTCTTGAACGGCTTCCGGCCCATCTCGATCCTCCGCGCTCGCGTACCACTTTCACCTGTCCAAGAAATTCTGACCCACGACAGACTGTCTACTCCTACGACGTGCTCGCTCGGCTGACGCTTGCCGAGGAGCGTTCGTCCGCGGGAACGCTTTGAACAGCTACGCGTATGCCTACGATGCGAGCTCGAACCGCACGAGCCAGACCGTAAACGGCGTCACGACCACGTACGACCACAATGCCGCCGACCAGCTCACCGGTGGATGCGACGCTCGGGACGAATGGGTATCACGCTGCCCTCCCCACTGGAACTAGCCCCGATGATCTTCAGGCCTGCCGGGTCGTCAGACACGACGATTCAGAAGCTCGGGTGCACCTGGCTTCCGCCTAGATCCATTGCGGAGGTGCTCTACTTCGCGGAGCCGACCCCAGCTGCAGACCAGGGTGTCAGACACTCCGGGGTTGTCAAGAGTGGAGTGTGCCGGGTGCGCGCCAAGGGCTGTCGGGGGACGGGGCCTGGGGCGGGGTGCCAGGCGCGGCGGCCGGGTCGGTGTGGAACGCGGGGGTGCGGGGCGACCGCTTGGCTTTCGGTGTCGGACACCGCTCGGTGTCAAGCGCTAATCGTGCCGAGGGTGTGTCAAGCGCTAATCGTGCCGAGGGTGTAACAACTCAAACCCTGCCCTTTTGAGGTCTGACCCCACGCGCCGATCGAGCGCTCAGGCGAGCCCTGGCACTGCGTCCCGATCCTCTTCCTGACCCCGCGTTCGCCACCAGTTGACCTCGGCGCCGAAGACGATCGCGTTGGCCATCACGTAGAGCCAGATCAGGAGGATGACCGGGGCACCGAGGGCGCGGAGCGTCAGCACTTCGTCCCGCTGCGACAGCGCCACGTAGAGCGGCAGCGTCTGGAAGCTGACCTGGAGCAGGATGCTCGCGAGCACGGCGCCCGGGAGCACGTCTTTGAAGCTCAGCTTCACGTTCGTCAGCAGGTAGTAGATCGACACGAGGAAGAGGAACACCGCGGCCGTCGAGAGGATCAGCGACAGGACGTAGGCAACCCAGCGGTTCCCGGTGAAGCCCGGTGCGGCGTCCCGCAGGAGCGCGAACCCGACGGTGCCGATCACGAGTCCGGCGAAGAGCG
>JBKKAR010000057.1:0-4155 GCA_046714355.1 Gaiellaceae bacterium
TCGTCGTAGAAGCCTCGCTCGGGCTTCTCGCCGGCCAGCGAGAGCGGCAGCTGGATGTTCTCGTCCGCCGTCAGCATCGGAAGCAGGTTGAAGAACTGGAAGATGAACCCGATGTGCTCGCGCCGGAGCCTCGTGACGTCGTTGTCGCTCAGCTGGCCGAGGCGCGTGCCGGCAAGAGTGACGAAGCCGGAGGTCGGGAGGTCCAGCGCAGCGAGAATGTGCATGAGCGTCGACTTGCCCGAGCCCGACGGGCCCATGATCGCCGTCAGCTTCCCTCGCTCGACCTCGAGCGAGACACCACGCAGCGCGTCTACCGCCGTGTCGCCCTCGCCGTATCGCTTGGTGATCTCGTGGGCATTGACGACCGCGCCGTCCCGGCTTCCGTTGTGACCTGCCTCCACGCTACCTCCGCCAAAGTTAGTGATTACTAGCTCTACGCCAAGCTAGTGAAAGGCGGCCTTCGAGTCAAGCCGGACCCGAGCGATGTTCGGAGATGACGTCATCGAGGATCTCCTCCAGCGACTTCGTCGGCTCCCAGCCGATGCGGTCCTTGATCCTCGTCGTGTCCGGGATCCGCCGCTGCATGTCCTCGAACCCCTCCTCGTAAGCCTCGTCATAGGGGACGAGCTTGATCTCCGAGGAGGAAGCAGCGGCTTCCTTCACCTTCTCGGCGAGCTCCATGATCCGAACCTCGTTCTGGGAGCCGACGTTGAAGACCTCGCCGTAGACGTCGTCGCGCTCCATCAGGTCGGCGAGGGCGCGCACCACATCCGAGACGTGACAGAAGCAGCGCTGCTGAGTTCCGTCGCCAAAGACCGTGATCGGCCGGCCGGCGAGAGCCTGGGCGACGAAGTTCGGGATCACCATCCCGTAGCGGCCCGTCTGTCGCGGTCCAACGGTGTTGAAGAGCCGGCCGATCACGGTCGGCAGGCGGCGCTCCTTCCAGTGCGCGATCGCGAGGAACTCGTCGAGCATCTTCGAACAGGCGTACGACCAGCGGCCCTTGACGGTCGGCCCGAGCGTGAGATCCCCGTCTTCCCGGTAAGGGAGGTCGGCGCTCTTCCCGTAGACCTCGCTGGTCGAGGCGATGAACACGGGCGTCTTCTGTCTGTCGGCCTGTGCGAGCACGACCTCCGTGCCGTGGACGTTCGTCTCGATCGTTCGCACCGGGCTCTCGACGATCAGCTGGACTCCGACCGCCGCCGCGAGGTGGTAGACGGCGTCGGCGGCGTCGACGAGCTCCGCCACGACCGGGGCATTCGCCACCGACTCGATCGTGTGCTCGAACCCACGCCTGCTCTTGAGGTGGCGGATGTTCCCGAGCGAGCCCGTGGAGAGGTCGTCGAGCACGTGCACCTCGTGCCCGCGTTCGAGCAGCTCGTCGCTGAGATGGGAGCCGATGAAGCCTGCTCCGCCCGTGATCAGGTACCGCATCCGGCCGCGAGCCTAGCCCGGGGTCAGGCTAGGCGACGAGCAGATCGCCCGGCGCGAGCCCACAGCGGGCGGACTCGCCCGCCGGCAGCTCGAGCACGGCCTTCGCGCCGCGTCGGCCCGCGGTGCGCCAGGGCGCGACTCCGTCGGAGATCCCGACGACGCGGAGGTCGCGATCGAGGAAGACCGCGTCGATCGGAAAGCGCATGAACCAGGTGTGGATCGCGGAAGCCGGGCGGAGCAGGAGCCCTTCGCCCGGCTTCAGCTCGCTGCGACCGAGAAGACCCCTCATGCGGGAGGCCGGCGAGTCGGCCACGACACACTTGTCGCAGACGACGTCGCCGTTCTCCCGCGTGAGGGTTACTTCGCGCATTGCGTGATCCAGCGGCTCCTAGAACCCCGCGTGGATGTGGTCGTCGTGGTTGCCCATCGGGAACGACGGGCCGCCGAGCCCCAGCAGTGAGATCAGCTGGTTCGGCCTGAGCTCGGCCGGCAGGAGGAGCATGTTCCGAACGGCCATTTCCGTCAGGCCGCCCGGCTCCTGGTTGCCGGCGATGCTCTTGCCCTCGAGCGCGCCGAAATCCACGGCCTGCCCGTAGGTGTGCGCCGAGACGACGCCCGGGCGGGAGTAGATCCGGTGCCCGTTCGTCAGGCTGGAGACCGTCACCTGGCCGTGAGCTTCTGCGAGGTACGAGATGAGCACGATCACGCGGACGTTGGTCTTGCCGGAGCGGATGTCCTCACGGCCGCCCGGATAGATCGAGACCCGCATATCCGCGAGGAGCTTCTTGGCCAGCTTCGGCCTGGCCCACTCGAGCCCGCGAACGAGGGCATTGAGCCCGACCGCGCGGTGATAGCGGGCGAGCGCCACGGTGCGGTCGGCGAACGCCGTCCTGCCCTCGAGGGCCAGCGCGGCCGTCCACTCGTCGCGGCGGGCGCCGAGCTGTGAAAGGTGCTTCGCGAGCCGGTTGAGGCCTTGCTTGCGGGCCGGAACCGAGCCACGCTCGCCCCGCGCCCGGAGGGCGCCCAGCACGAGCGACCAGTGCACGTTGTTCCGCGCCGATGCGTACCTGAGGTTCCGCGCGAACGGCCGGGTCAGCCGCTTCGAGGCCGGAGTCGGGTCCGGAAGCGCCCGGTGGAGCCAGATCGTCGCGGCCATCCCGGGCAGATCTGCTTCGGGATCGGGCAGCGCGGCGTGCTTCTGGGGAGCCGACTGCGGCGCGATCACAGGCGGAGCAGAGTCGCGCGGCCGACTACGCTTCGCACGCTCGCGCACGGCGCTCTTCAGCGACGGGGTCTGCGAGCGCGAGCTATTCGCCTGGCCGGCGTTGGGCATCACGTTGCCGGCGGCGGCCGCGATCGCGGCGGCCGTGCTCGGGGATGCGCTCTCGGGCGAGGCCGTCTCGGGCGACGCTTCCTCGGCGCCGGCCTCGGCTGACGCATCGGGCGCGGCGGACTCGCCGGCGGCGGCGTCCTCCGAGCTGGATTCGTCAGCTGCCTCGTCAGGGCAACTTCCGTCCTCGGCGTCCCAGTCGCTACGCAGGTCGTCGCAGTCGGCCTCTTCGGCCGAGTCCGGTGAGGCCTCGGCCGGCGCGGTTGCGGCGGAGTGCTGGTCCTCGACGGCCTGCGAGAGCAGATCGCCGGCTCCAGCCGAAAAGGCGGCACCGGCGAAGAACAGGGTTGCGAACGACAGGCTGACCGCGGCTCTGCGAAGGCTTGAGCGGCGTGACTTCAGGGGCCGTAGGCCTTGAACCCGCGCACCCGCGCGCCCAGCCGGTCGCAGGACCGCCAGGGAAACGGCGGCCAGCGAAAGCAGGACGAGGCGAGTGATCAGGCTTGGAAGGCGATGTCTCCGTAGTGGCATTTGCCTTGCTCCCATCTCTCGTTGAGCGCCGAGGCCGCCACATCGGCACGGATCTCCAGTGAGTTCCGCCGCCGCTTACGGAATGTGAGCCACTCATCGGGGCGCGGCGGGTGGGCCCACTCCCCCGAATAGGGGAACGCCCTACGCCAATCACTAGTCCGAGGGATTACCGGTAGCGCTTCCGCGCACGATGAACGGGCCAACTGAGCCATAGGCGGCGCGGCCACGCCCTAAGACACGAACGAGAGGTAGTTCGGCGTGAGCGATCTGAGCGTTGCCAAACAACTGAGTGGCTCGAGAAAAGCAGGACAGTTCTCCTCCTTTTCATTCGGTATGTCGTCGTCGGCGGCCCCGCTGCGCCGCCCGAGGAAGAGAAGGGAGGTGAAGCAAGTGCAGAAGCTTTTCACCGCGCTGCAGTCGCGCGAGGAGGGACAGACAATGGCCGAGTACGGCGTCGTTTTGGCCGTAATTACGATCGCCGTGTTCGGAGCCCTGACCCTCCTGTCCGGGAACATCGTGAACGCGATTTCCCGCGTCGCCGGCTACATCACCTAAGGACAAGTTCCGGCATGGCGGGCGGGTCCTTCGCCGCCCGAAGGACCCGCCCACCTCACATTCACCAAGAAGCACCCCGCCAACGAGTCACAACCGCAAGGAATTCATCGCCGCAATGAGCAACAGCCGCAAAAAACTTTCACTCCGAGCGCAGAACGGACAGACGATGGCCGAGTTTGCTCTCGTCCTCCCACTGCTCGCGCTCCTCCTCTTCGGCGTGATCCAGTTCGGGATCGTCTTCAACCACTACATCACGCTGACCGACGCGGTTCGGGCCGGCGCCCGGAAGGGCGCAGTCGGCCGCC
>JBKKAR010000058.1:0-9029 GCA_046714355.1 Gaiellaceae bacterium
ATCGAATTGAGCTGGACGGCCGTCGGGATGTCTCGCGGCTCCACGAGCGACGTCACGAGCGCCATCTGCGCCGGAATCGAGAAGGCGCTCGCGACTCCGAGCACCAGCGAGGCGACGATCACGACGACCACGCCTGCATGGCCGAGAAACGCGAGCGTCGCGAGGATCCCCGAGATGATCGCGGACAGGGCCTGCATCGCGATCGTGAGCTTCCGCCGGTCGAACCGGTCGGCGGCGCTGCCCGTCCAGGGCGCAAGCAGGAGGATCGCCGCGAACTGCGAGACGTTGAGCACGCCGAGCAGGAGCTCCGAGCCGGTCAGGCGGTAGACGAGCACCGAGGCCGCCAGGTTCAGGAACCAGGTGCCGCTCGACGAGACGGCGTTGCCGATGAAGAAAGGCAGGAAGTTCCGCTGCCGCACTACGTGCAGGACCGCGCGCGGACCGGTGCGTACCTCCGGCGCCGTCTCGCTCACGCGCGCCCGGTCTTGTGCAGCTGCGCGTAGACCGAGCGGGCCGTCTTCGGCGGCAGGCCCGGGACGCCCTCGAGCTCCTCCTGGCTCGCCTCGACGACTCGCTCGGCCGAGCCGAAGTGCCGCAGCAACGCCCGCCGCCGGGCCGGGCCGACGCCCTCGAGCCGGTCGAAGATCGATTCGCGCGCCCGCGCGTCGCGGCGCTGGCGGTGGAAGCCGACCGCGAAGCGGTGCGCCTCGTCGCGGATCCGCTGGAGCACCTGCAGGCCCGGCGAGCCGCGGTCGAGCCGGATCGACCCCGCCTGGCCCGGGACGAACACCTCCTCGACCTTCTTGGCGAGCGCGATCACCGCGACGCGGGGCAGGTCGTAGGCCTGCATCGCCGCGAGCGCCGCCGAGAGCTGGCCCTTGCCGCCGTCGATCACGACCAGGTTCGGCACCTGGGTGAACGACTCGTCCCAGTCGTCGGAGCCCGGCTCGACCGCAAGTCGCGCGAACCGCCGCGAGATCACCTCCGCCATCGCCGCGAAGTCGTCCTGGGTGTCGAGCGAGCGGATCGCGAACTTGCGGTAGTGCGCTTTCTTCGCCTGCGCGTCCTCGAAGACGGTCATCGAGCCGACGATCTCGGAGCCCATCGCGTGCGAGATGTCGTAGCACTCGATCCGGATCGGCAACGACTCGAGGTTCAAGCGCTCGCGTAGCTCCTCGAGCGCCTCGACGCGCCGCAGGCGCTTCGTCTCGGCCTGGAAGACGACCGAGCCGAGCGAGAGCTGCGCGTTCTGCTGCGCGAGCTCCTGCAGCCGCCGCTTCTCGCCGCGCTCCGGCACGCGCACCTCGACCCGCGAGCCGCGCAGCTCCGAGAGGAAGCCTTCGAGCGCCGACACGTCGCCGACGTGCATCGGCACGATCACCTGCGGCGGCACCGACGGGGCCGAGCCGTAGTACTCGAGACAGAACGCCTCGAGCACGTCGGTCGGCTCCTCGCCGGCCGCGTTCTCGAGATGGAACGAGTAGCGGTCGATCATCCGGCCCTCGCGCAGCGGGAAAACCTGCACCGCCGCCCGCTCCTCGTCGACGGCGAGCCCGATCACGTCGACGTCGCCGACCGATCGCCGATCCGTCGCCTGCCGCTCGGACAGCCGCTCGACGGCGTGCAGCCGGTTGCGGTAGCGAGCCGCGTCCTCGTAGCGCTCCTCGGCCGCGGCCCGGCGCATCTGCTGCTCGAGCTCGCGGCGGATCGGCCGGTCGTTACCCGACAGGAACTCGATCACCTGCTCGATCACGGCTCTATAGGCGTCCCTGGAGATGTACTCGACGCAGGGCGCGTGACAGCGCTCGATGTGGTAGTCGAGGCACGGGATGCCGCTGTGGCGGCCCGGCTTCGGCCCCTCGCAGGGGCGGTAGCGGAAGACGCGGTTGAGGACGTCGAGGGTCTCGCGCACCTTCTTTGCGTTCGCGTAGGGGCCGAAGTAGACGACGCCGCGCCGGTGCCGCTCCCGCGTGAACATGACCCGCGGGTACTCGTCGTCGACGGTGACGGCGATGTACGGAAAGGACTTGTCGTCCCGGAGCCGGACGTTGAAGGGCGGGCGGTGCCGCTTGACGAGGTTCTGCTCGAGGTGCAGCGCCTCGACTTCGTTGCCGGTGACGATCACCTCGAGGTCGGAGATGCGGCCGACCATGCGCGCGATCCCGGATCTCGTGTCGCCGCTCTGCTGGAAGTAACTGCGGACGCGCGAGCGCAGCGATTTCGCCTTCCCGACGTAGAGGAGCTTCCCGGCCTCGTCGCGGAACAGGTAGACGCCAGGCTTCGCCGGGAGCGCCTTCAGCTTGGGCTCGAGGGACGTGGCCAATGCGGACTGAGGGTAGCCTCAGGCCCGTGCGTCGCAGGATCGCCCTCGGGGTCGGGGCCGTCGCCTTGGCCATCTTCGGCTTCGCGGTCGCGACGCAGCGTGAGGACCCGGCACCCGAGACCCGCAGGCCTTCAGCTCAGGGAACGCGAACCGCCGCTGCCGGCACCCGCCCCACGACCTCGTCCTCCGAGACGGGGACCGGAGAGGCAACGGTCGCAGGAGGGACGCCGACAACAACGACCGGAACCTCGCGCACGGCCGAGAAACGAGCCTTCAAGGTCGGAGTGTGGGAGTACTTCCTGCGAGACCCGAGCCCGGCGGTAGCGAAACGCAAGATCAGAGATGCGCAGCGCGCCGGCTTCGGCTCGGTCGTCCTCCAGCTCTTCTGGGCGCCTGGCCAGCGCAAGCCCGCGGCGAAAGAGGTGGCAGAGCTTCGGAACGCAGCCGTCGCCGCCCGCCAGGCTGAGATCGATCCCTTCGTGATCGTCACTCACGTCGGCAGCCGGACGACCCCGCGCACACCCGCCCGGCGAGCCGAGTTCGCCGCCTATGCCGCCTCGCTCGCCGAGCAGATTCCCGAGTTCCGCGACGTGATCGTCGCCAACGAGCCGAACCTGAACCGGTTCTGGCTGCCCCAATTCGGGCCGAACGGCGAGAACGTCGCGGCGCGGGACTACCTCGCCCTCCTCGCCGAGACCTATGACGCGCTGAAGGCGATCTCGAAGGACATCCGCGTGATCGGAGGCGCGCTCGCCCCGCGCGGCGGGGACGACCCAAGCTCCGGACGACAGACGCACTCGCCCACCGCGTTCATCCGGGATCTCGGCCGGTACTACCGGGCTAGCGGGCGCGACCGGCCGGTGATGGACGCCTTCGCACATCACCCCTACCTCGAGAGTTCCCGGATCCCACCCGGGTTTGCGCATCCGCGCTCGACGACGATCGCGCTCGCCGACTACCCAAAGCTCGTGCAGCTCCTCGGTGAGGCGTTCGACGGCACCTCCCAGCCCGGATCCGACATCCCGATCTTCTACACCGAGTTCGGCGTCCAGACGCAGATCCCGACAGCGAAGCGCGGCGTCTACACGAACCACGAGTCGCCGGCTGCCGCTGACGCGGTGAGCGAAGCGACCCAGGCTCGCTACTACCGGGAGGCCTTCGCCCTCGCCTGCCGCCAGCCGACCGTCGTCGGGATGTTCGTCTTCCACGTCTGGGACGAGCCGGATCTCCTCGGCTGGCAGTCGGGGGCCTACTACGCCGATCACACGCCCAAATCGAGCCGGGACGCCCTGGCCGATCTACCATCCTGTCGATGAGCGGCCAGTACGTCGCCTACAGCTTCTACCGGGTCGATCCCGCCTGGCGTCGGCTTCCGGTCGAGGAGCGGATGGCCGGAAAGGACGCGTTTGCCGAGGTCGTCGAAGAGTGGGCCGGGCGCATGGACGGCCTGCGCGCCTACTCGGTGACCGGCGTCCGCCCGGACTCCGACTTCTTCCTGTGGAAGATCACGCAGCGCTACGGTGACCTCGGAGAGCTCGGAGCGGAACTCAATGGAACTCCGCTCGCCGGCTGGCTCGAGACGCCCTACTCCTACCTCGCCACCACGAAGGCCTCGCAGTACACGGCCGCGCGACGCCCCCGCAAGGTCGTCCCGCGCGGATCGCCCTACCTCGTCGTCTACCCCTTCGTGAAGACCCGGCCGTGGTACGCGCTGCCCGAGGAGGAACGGCAGCGCGCAATGGACGAGCACATCCGCATCGGCGCCGAGTTCGAGTCGATCCACAACCACACGACGTACTCGTTCGGGATCGACGACCAGGAGTTCATGACGGCGTTCGAGTGCGACGAGCCCGCGGATTTCATGCACCTGATGCTGACGCTTCGGGACAGCGAGGCAAGCGCCTACACCGAGCGCGACACGCCGATCTTCGTCGGTCAGGCCATGGACATCCGGGCCACGCTCGACGCCCTCGACGGCTCCGGGGTCCGCGCGGAGGCCTGAATCGTGTTCATGGGGACAGGATGAATCCTGTCCCCATCAAGAAAAAGTGTGCTGGTCGCGCCAGACGCGGAACATGGCGAACCCGCTCAGGCCGAGGATGACGAAGAACGCGAGCGCATTCGGTCCCGAGGCGCCGTACACGATGAAGGCGCCGATGGAGACGAGGATCAGCGCCGCGGCGCCGTAGAACGCGAACTGCGCACGGCCCGGCCAGGTGGAGATGTCGCCTCGGCGCTCGCGCCACATGAGATAGACGAAGAACGCGATCGCGAGAAAGAAGGCGATTCGCGTGAGGTAGACGAGCGAGAGCAGCGTCGTCTGCTGGTTGAGGACGATCACCAGCAGGACGATCCCGACGATGATCAGGAACCCGCGGAGGGTCGGGTTCATGTCGGCGAAGAAGCGTCTCATCCCGATGTCAAGTACGCCCTCGTCGCGAGAGCCCCTGCGAGCAGCGTCGCACCGACGAACCACGCCAGACGACGCCGCGGATCGGCCGGAGCGTAGAACCACGGCGAGAGGGCCGCGAGGAGGGACAGCGTCCCGTAGGCGTAGTGGAGGTCGTCCGGGGCGCGCCGGTCGTCCGAAACCAGCAGGAGGCCCAGCCCGACCTGCGCGACGAGCAGCGTCTGGACGAGCGCGAGCGCGTGACCAAGCGGTCGCCCCGCGTCGCGCCGTCTGAAGTAGGCGAGCGCGCCCCAGATCGTCGCCAGGGCCGCGGTCGCGAGGATCGAAAGGCCGAGCAATTGGTGCGCGTCGAGCACGGGCGGCCAATGTATAGGGTGCCTCCGTGGTCGAGGAGGGCGGCGAGGCACCCGATTTCGAGCTGACGAGCGACAGCGGCCAGCAAGTCCGCCTGTCGGAACTGCGCGGCCGGCCGGTCGTCCTCTACTTCTATCCTCGCGACGACACCGCGGGCTGCACGACCCAGGCCCGCGGGATCCGCGACTCGTACGGCGATTTCGAGGAGCGCGGCGCCGTCGTCCTCGGCGTGAGCCCCGACGAGGAGTCCTCGCACGTCAAGTTCAAGGCGAAGTACGGCCTGCCGTTCACCCTGCTCGCCGACCCGGATCACGAAGTCTCCGAGGCGTACGGCGTCTGGCAAGAGAAGAACTTCGGCGGCAAGAAGTACTGGGGCGTCGAGCGCTCGACCTTCGTGATCGACCGGGACGGCAAGGTCGTAAAGGTGATGCGCCGGATCAAGCCCGACACGCACGCCGAGAAGGTTCTCGCAGCCCTTCCGTCCTGAGAACGGCGGCTACAATCCGCATCCGCGCGGATGTGGCGGAATTGGTAGACGCGCACGGTTCAGGTCCGTGTGGGGGCAACCCCGTGGAGGTTCAAGTCCTCTCATCCGCATAGCCATTTCATGCGGTTTCGGGGCGCACTCCGGGCGCAAACGCCGGAGTTAGTGGCCGAAAGCTCCGCGCTGACGGTAGTACTCGACCTCGTTGGCCAGCGAGGTTCCCATCCGCCGCGAGAGTGTGAACAGGTCGACACCGGCGGCGAGGCTCCACGTTGCGTACGTGTGGCGAAGGTCATAGATCCGCCGGTGGACGATCCCGGCCGCACGGAGCGCCGGAGCCCACTCACGGTCACGGAACTTCTCAAGGTCGACGTGGCCGCCTCTTTCGGCCGGAAACAGCAGCATGGTTCCATGCGCGTCGGACGCGCATGGTTCCATGCGCGTCGGACGGCTTCGAGGGCGTCTAGGACGCGCTGGCGCAGCGGGACGCGCCTTCTCTGACGGCTCGTCTTCGCGCACGACTCAACCGGCCCTGCGTGAACACCCGCTCAATAGTGACGACCCCGGCCTCACGGTCGAAGTCGCGCCGCTCGAGCGCGAGCCATTCCTCCGGCCGCAGCCCGGTGCTGGCCGAGACGCGCGAGCGCGGCTGCGTCCCCATCGTCGCACTGCGCAAGGGGCGCCCGATCCCGCTCACGGCGATCCCGCACGGGTCGCCCGAGTGGAAGCGGCTCTACCACCGCCGCGTCGCCGTTGAGCGCGAGTTCGGGCGCTTGAAGCACGAGTTCGCGCTCGCCCCGCTCCGCGTCCGTGGCCTCGCCCGCGTCCAGCTTCACGCTGACCTTTGCATCCTCGCCCGCCTCGCGCTCGCGCTCGAACGCGCTCGCGCAGTCCCGCTCGCGGCTTAGCTGGCCGAAGGGTGTCGAGAGGGCGGCGGGCGTAACTCGCACCGCCCTCTCGATGCTTCAACGTTCTACGGAGCGACGAACGAACAGGGGCGGCCAGTCATGTCCGCGCCGGTCTGATTGTGCAACCCCGGCGCACCGTGCTGGGGGCCGAGCGTGTCTATCTGACCAACACCCGGAATGAACGAGTGGTGGATGTTGAAGTGGAACTGGTTGAAGGCCTGCCGCAGCTGCGGGTTGGTTCCCGCAGGACAGACCTGTGGGCCGACCGGGATCCACTTGCCCTGTGTCGTGATGACGAAGTGTTTGTGTGGCGGCACGTTAACCAGGTTCGGATCGGCGGTGCCTGGGCCAGCGAACGCGAGTAGTGCGACCGATGCGACCGCGACGACCGAAAGTACGTAACGCATACTTGGTGCCCCTTCCTGAAGCTCTAGAACCCGTCGCTGATCCTACTCCTATCTGCAGAAAATTGCACCCCCGCCGCCGCACGTCGAACTTTGGCCGAAATCGCGGGCGCGCGTAGCCCGCGACCATTTCGCCAATCCCTACCGCGTCGCGCGAAACGCCCTAGGTCCTCTCATCCGCATAGTGACTTCTCGCGGTTTGGGCGCCTAATCAGTGCCCAAACGGTCGTCGACCATTCGGGTCCCGGCTTTCGGCGGATCAGCGCTATCCGAGGGCGAATCCGTCGTCGCAGTGCACCTGGCCTTCGTACATGCCGCCCACGCCAGCCGCGCCGGAGAACTTGCCACTACCCTCGATCCTCGACTCGGACCGGCCACCGGCGAGCGTTGTGTACGTACCGGCAACCGTCCCGGTCTCGAAATTTTCGTCCACCTGGCCCTGGCCTAAAACGCCCTCGTCGAGGCGGGGCAGGTTTGGGGTACATAGGACGTTTGCTACCGAGTGCGCGGAAGCCCCACGCGGCACGGGCCGGGCCCGAGCATTGGGTGGAGCGCGTGCTTGTCGACTGGTGAGGAATGGGATTGCGGCGCGGCGGGGGAAAACGAGAGAGGGCCCGGCAAGCCGGGCCCTCTCGTCGAATGCGGTGCGGTCGAGCTACGCGACCATGACGCGGTCGCTGTGAGCGATGACCTGGCCGCTCGTGATCTTGGGCTCGTTGGGGATCAGCGTCTCGAGCTTCTCGTCGCGGATCCACGTGGCGACGACGTTCGACGACTCCTTGCCCTGCTCCGGCGTCTCGAAGAGACCGAGCGAGCTGAAGACGCCGTTGCCAGCCTCGATCAGGTAGTAGCCCGCGAACCCGGACAGCTTCTCCAGCTTCGGCACGAGGGTCTCGTTGACCTTGCCGGTCAACTCGACCGTGCGATTCTCATCCACACCGTCGTAGCGGCGAATGATCGCATGCATATGATGCTCCTTCTTCTCCGTTCAGGCAGAAAACCCGATTGAGCTCCCTGATGCGCTCAGGCCTGATGTGACAGCTCGAAGAGGAAGTGCAGAGCCTCTGCGGCTTTGATGCCAGGACGAACGCGCTCAATCAAGGTTGTAGCCGCGATTCTGTTTCGTCAAACCCTCAGGCGAGCCCGACGACACTCGGGGGATCTCCTGGGACGGCCGGGCGGGGACCGGGGACGACTCTTGAGCAGGGCCGAGGCGGTGCCGCAAACCGTCCCGGCCCTGTATCCGTTATACGGTCCAACTGCTGCCTGGCCTTACAGGCTCCCTCGGATAGGTTCGTCGCAAATTGCGCACGGCGTGTCGGCTCGCACCCTTGTTCGTACACCGGGACGCTGTCATGGTGCCTCCCTTCCGGTCGGCCCCTTAAGGGGGTCCCGGACTGGGCTCCCCACCTGGCCGCAGGGCGGGGGGCCCAATTTCGTAGCTGCGCGGAGCCCGCTCGGCCCCGTCGACCGCGTCTCAGTGCGTTGCAGCGGGGGCCGGCGGCGAGCCGAATGCCGCGGCGCTTGCGCCTCCGGCCTTCTCGAGGATCTCAGGCCAGCGGCTCGCTGGCTAGTGGCCGCTTCGCGGTTCAAGTCCTCTCATCCGCATCGAAAGTCCTTAACGCCCGGCGCGTACGATTCTTGGTCTGAGACGGGCGGCTTTCTTCGGGGTCTGCATGCTCGCAGCGCTACCCGCGCTTGCGTCCGCACGCGGACCGGCGCTCGCCGACCAGGGTCGTCTCGTCCAGGTCGTCGTTGAGCTCCGGTCGCCCTCCGCCGCTCGCTCCTCCCTCCCTCGGCCGCGGGGCCGGCTTGACCTGGACGCCCCGGCCACGCTGCGCCGGCTGATCCGGCTTCGAGTGGAGCAGGAGCAGCTCGAAGGCCGGATCCTCGACGCGATCCCGGCCGCAGAGGTTCGTTGGCGCTACCGCGTGGTTCTGAACGGGCTCGCTGTCGTGGTGCCGGTCTCGGCCGTCGGTCGACTCGAGAAGATCGACGGCGTCGCAGAGATCCACCGGAGCTCGCTCTACCGTCCGCTGCTGTACCGCAGCCCGGCGGCGATCGGCGCTCCCGGCCTCTGGGGCCCGGTGCTCGAAACGGCCGGTCAGGGGATGAAGATCGCGGTCATCGACGACGGGATCGACCA
>JBKKAR010000059.1:0-27133 GCA_046714355.1 Gaiellaceae bacterium
CCCTCCGCGGCGCCCCGCCCCCCGCCCCCGTCGGGGGGGGGGGGGTCCCGCCCACCCCCGGCCCCGCGGCGATCACCCGTCCGAGGGACGCCGTCGGCGCTCGCATTCGCGACGATTCCGTACATGCCTGCGGCCGTCACCGGGCGACAGCTGTTGCTCGGCGCGTCGGGCGCGTCCTATGCGGTCGTCTTTGCGGCGTTTCTGGTCTACGAGCGGCCTGGCCTCGGCCTGGCGCACTTCTTCTATCTCTCGATCGCGACGACGGCGGTTGCGACCGGTCCCCGGATCGGTGCGCTCGCGGGACTGGGCGCGACGCTGATGTACGTCGCGGCCGTCGTCCTCAACCCGCTGATCCCCTCGACGGAGGTCCTCACCGCCAGCTCGGCGATTCGCTTCGTCACCTTCGTTTCGATCGGGTTCGTCATCGGCTGGTTCGCGGGACGGAACCGCTTGATGCTCGAGGAGCTTCGCATCCTCGCCGACCGCGACATCCTCACCGGGCTTCCGAACACGCGCGCCTTCGAGGCGGCGATCACGAAACGGTTGGAGGCCGGTCGCCCGTTCGCATTGCTGCTCGCCGATATGGACGCGCTGAAAGAGCTCAACCACGAGGCCGGCCCGGGGGCCGGCAACGAGGCATTGCGCCAGGTCGCCGATCGCCTCTCGAAGTCGCTCTCGCCCGAGGATCAGGTGGCTCGCGTCGGGAGCGACGAGTTCGCGGTTCTCGCCTCCTGCCAAACCCTGGACGAGGCCTCCGAGCTCAGCACCCGGCTCGAGTGGATTCTCTCCTCGCAGGGGACGAAGGCGACCTTCGGCTGGGCCGTGCACCCGCAGGAAGGCGACAACGCGCTCGCCGTCTACCGGGCCGCCAGCGAACGCCTCTACGCGCGGAAGGTCATGCGCGGCTATGTCCGCGGGCAAGAGCCGCACGCCCGGCCCCGCGCCGTTTCCTAGCTGCTACGGCGTCTTCGTGACAAGCAGTCGGAACGTGTGAGTCGTTCGGTTCACGCGACCCTTGACGTTCCAGCAGCCCTCTGAAGGAAAAGTGATCACTGCCGCCCACACACCACTGCCACCGTAGCCATCGACCCACACTTGGTCCGTGTGCGCTCGAACTGGCGCGTCAGCGGCATCCAAACGGGTTCCGGTGATGTGCAGGACACCACGGGGGCCACGCTTGGAGCGGCCGCGAGGCCCGGCAGCCCACCAGGGCGCTTTCAGCCAGACCGAGCCGTCAGGGTTGACGAACTCGGGCGTGGCGTCAAATCTGCCGCGGTGGTTGACAGTCCAGAGGCGGCTGTTCGTCGGGCTCACTGTCTTTGGGGGCACTACCTGGCACACGGCGGCGCTGGTCCCCGGTCCGGCCGGCACCAGAATGGCCGCGCAACCCACGGCCACGAGAAGCGTCCGTGTCCGCATGCCGTCAAAGGGTACGCCGGCGCTCATTGTCTGGCTAGTCGGCCGGGGGTTTGCGGAGCTGCTTCGTTTGTTTGCGGCGGCGCTTCTCTTCCAGCCGCCGTTCGCGCGACGCCGCCGTGGGTTTCGTCGGGCGGCGGCGGCGCTCGACGCGCAGCGCCTCACGAAGCGAGTCCACGAGCCGCTGGACCGCAAGCTCGCGGTTCCGGGCCTGGCTCCGCTCGTCCTGGGCGACCGCGCGCAGCACAGGGCCCGCCTTGCGGACGACGCGGGTTTTCTGGATCGGACTGAGGGCCGCCGAGGCCTCCACGTCGAAGATCGCCTCGACCCGCGTCTCCGTCTTCTGGGCGTGCTGGCCGCCCGGTCCACTCGACCGCGAGAAGCGCAGGTCGATCTCCGAAAGGGGCAGTGTCACCGTCCTGGTCACGCGAATAGACTCGCCGTCCATGGCAGCCATTCTCCTGGACATCGACGGCGTGCTCCTCGTCTCCGGTGAGGCGATCAGGGGCGCTCCCGAGGCGGTTCGCCGTCTCCGCGCCGACGGCCACCGGCTCCGCTTCGTCACGAACAACACCACGCACTCGCGGCGGATGCTCGCGGACGACCTGCGCAAGCTCGACTTCGAGCTCGACGACGAGGAGCTGCAGACGACGGGACACGCCGCGGCCCGGGAGCTGGCAGGAAGGCGGGTGCTGGCGCTCACGATGCCGGCCGTGCTCGACGATCTCGGGGACGTGAAACTGGTCGGCGAGGACGCCGAGGCTGTCCTCCTCGGCGGAGCCGATGAGAGCGAAGAGCCCAATCGCGTGTTCTCCTACATGAACCTCGCGCGGGCGTTTCACGAGCTCGAAGGGGGCGCGGAGCTCTACTGCCTGCACAAGAATCGCTGGTGGCAGACGTCGCGCGGACCGCTGTTGGACTCCGGGTGCTTCGTCGCCGGGCTCGAGTACGCCGCCGGCGTCGACGCAACGATCGTCGGCAAGCCGAGCGGGCCGTACTTCGCGGCCGCGCTCGAGGCGCTCGACGCCGACGCAGAGATGACGTGGATGGTGGGTGACGACATCGAGGCCGACGTCGAGGGCGCCCAGAAGCACGGCCTCAAGACAGCTCTCGTCCGCACCGGGAAGTTCCGGCCGGACGCCGTCGAGCGCGGAAGGACGAGGCCCGACGTGATCCTCTCGTCGATCGCCGACCTCCCCGACTGGCTGGAGGCTCAGAACTGACCCGGGTGGGGGTCGACATGATCGAGATCGGGCGGATCCGGGAAGCGCTCGAGCGGTACGGCGGCTTCCGCGACCGTTGCTTCACGGCGGCGGAGCAGGAGTACTGCGACGCCCGGCCGAACCCCGCCCAGCACTACGCCGCCCGATTCGCCGGGAAGGAGGCTGTCGGCAAGGCGCTTGGCCTCGGCGTCGCCCGCCTCTTCGCCTGGCGGGACATCGAGATCGCCGGCCGGCCGAAGCCCTCCGTGCGGCTGTCCGGTCGTGTCGCCCGGTGGTCCGAGCGCGTTGAGGCAGGCAGCATCGACCTCTCGATGTCGCACTCGCGCGAGCTGGCGAGCGCGGTCTGCGTGGTGGCCGAACCGGATGCTTAGAGCTCTCGAGCCGCTGTTCACCGCGGACGAGATGCAGGCGGCGGAGGAGGGCCACGACGTCGAAGAGCTGATGCAGCGGGCCGGTTCGGCGGTGGCCAAGCTCGTTCTCGAGGTTTACTCCGACGCCCAGGCGATCACGGTCGTCTGCGGCCCGGGAAACAACGGTGGAGACGGCCGGATCGCTGCTGGGATTCTCACCGAGGCGGGCAAAGCGGTGCGCGTCGTCGAATCGAAACCCGAGGAAGTGGAGAAGGATCTCGGCGAGCCGGACCTGGTCATCGACGCACTCTTCGGTACGGGCTTCTCCGGAGCGCCACGCCCTGCGGCTGCTCGGTTGATCGAACAGATCAACGAGCTCGACGTCGAAGTCGTATCCATCGACATTCCTTCTGGGGTCGATGCGTCGACGGGAGAGGTTGCCGGGGTGGCCGTCGACGCATGGCACACGATCGCCCTCCACGGCGAGAAGGTTGGAAGCTACGTCGCGCCTGGAGCCTTCTTCGATGGTTATACGGAGCCCATCGACATCGGGCTCGAGCACCGCCCGACCGAGCATGCGCGTGTCACCTCCGAGATCGTCCGCCTGGTGCCGCGTCGTCGCCCGGGCGACACGAAGTACACGGCCGGATCGGTCCTCGTCGTCGGTGGGTCGCCCGGGATGACGGGCGCCGTGTGCCTGACGGCCGAGGCGGCCTTCCGTGCCGATGCGGGCTACGTCGTGGTTGCGGCGCCGCCCGAGTCGCTTCCGGTGATCGAGACCCGCCTGCTGGAGGCGGTGAAGCGGCCGTTGGACGAGGTCTGGGAGGCCGTCGACCGAGCGGGGGCGCTCGCGATCGGGCCCGGGCTCGGACGTGATCGGAAGGAGCTCGTCCGCCGTCTGCTGGAGGAAACCGACCTGCCCGCCGTGGTCGACGCCGACGGTCTCCACGAACTCGAGCCCTTCGATCGAAAGGCGCCCACGGTCCTGACGCCGCACTCGGGCGAGCTCGGCCGGCTCCTCGGCGAGGAGGCATCCTGGGTGGACGCACACCGGTTGGAGGCGCTCCAGCGCGCCGTCGGGCAGTTCGGCTGCGTCGTCGTCCTCAAAGGCGAAGGCACGCTCGTCGGCGCGCCCGGTGAGGGAGCGCTCGTCGCGGGCGGCGCCTCACCGCTCGCGACTGCCGGCACCGGCGATGTCCTCACCGGCGTCGTGGCGTCGTTTCTCGCCAAAGGGATGGAACCGCGGCTCGCTGCCGCTGCCGCGGTTCGGGTGCACACGGATGCCGTGGCGGCGTCCGGCCGGCGCTCCGGACTGATGGCGAGCGACCTGTTCGACGCAATCCCGCGCGTCCTGGATGCATAGGTCGGAGCTCACGATCGATCTCGGCGCTGTGCGCCGGAACGCCCGCTGCCTGGTGGACCTGCTCGGCGGCTCGGCGCTGTGGGCGGTCGTGAAGGCGGACGGCTACGGCCACGGCGCCGCCGACGTCGCCGGCGCCGTGCTGGGGGAGGGCGCCACGGCACTTTGTGTTGCAACGGTCGCCGAGGGGCTCGAGCTTCGAAATGAGTTCCCCGGCGTCCGCATCGTCGTCATGGGGCCGTCGGCGGGGCGCGAGATCGCGCTCGCGCGCGATGCCGACCTCGAGCTGACGATCGCGGAAGAGTCAGTGCCCGAGCACGTCCGCGTCCACCTCAAGCTCGATACCGGCATGGGACGCTGGGGCCTCGCCGAGCTAGCCGAGCCGCCCACCGAGGTGGTCGGCTTGATGACGCACCTCGCGACTGCGGACACCGATCCCGACTTCGCCCGCGAGCAGGTCGCCCGCTTCGAGGAGGCGACGGCGCTCTACTCGCACCTCGTGCGCCACGCCGCGAACAGCGCGGCGGCGCTCAGGCTTCCCGAGTCGCGCTTCGATGCCGCTCGTTGCGGGATCGCGCTCTACGGCCTCTCGCCGTTCGGATCCGAGCCTGCGGACGACGGCCTCGAGCCTGCGCTTCGCTGGGAGAGCCGTCTCGCGCAGGTCAAGCGACTGGCTGCCGGAGAGGGCACGGGCTACGGCCGCCGCTTCGTCGCCGAACGCGACACCTGGATCGGAGTCGTGCCGGTCGGGTACGCGGACGGCTTCCGGCGGGACATGACTGGAACAGACGTCGTCGTTGGTGGCGAGCGGCGCCGCGTCGTCGGCACGGTCTCGATGGACGCGATCGCGGTCGAGCTCGAGGGCGAGCTGCCTGTCGACACGCCGGTGACGCTGATCGGCGACGGCGTTCTGGCGGAAGATCACGCGCGGGTCGCAGACACCATCAACTACGAGATCGTGAGCCGGATCGAGTCCAGCCCGACACGCGCCAGGCGGACCGTGATCGATGGTTGAGCTGGCTCGGGAGGTCCTCGAGGGGGAGGAGGCGTGGGTCGTCGGCGGCGCGGTGCGGGACGAGGTGCTCGGCCGCCCGATGGTCGATCTCGACGTCGCCTGTTCCGAGCCCGAGCAGGCTGCCCGTCGCTACGCCCGTCGCTCCGAGGGCGCACCTTTCCCGCTCTCAGAGCGGCACGGCGCCTGGCGAGTGGCGCTTGCAGACGACCGGACCGTCGACTTCACGCCGTTGCCCGACGGGATCGAGGCGGACCTTGCCACCCGCGATTTCACGATCAACGCGATCGCCCGGCCGCTCGCCGGAGGCGATCCCGTGGATCCGTTCGGCGGGCTCGAAGACCTCGACCGGAGGGTGTTGCGGGCCGTGGGTCCCTCGATCTTCCAGGACGACCCGCTGCGGCTCCTGCGCGCCGTGCGGCTCGAAGACGAGCTCGGCTTCCGGCTCGATCCCGAGACCGAGCGGCTCGTCCGCGCCAACGCCGGTCTCGTCACTCGGCCGGCGGGCGAGCGGATCCTCGCCGAGCTCGCACGCCTCTCGTCCCGCGGGTTCGAGCGGCTCGACGAGATCGGACTGCTCGCGCCGCTCGGTGGTTCCGTCGACCGGTTGCGCACGCTCGGCGACAAGACGCCGGATCTGCGCCTCATCGCCGTCTTCGGCGACCGGCTGGGCCAGTTGCCCGTGTCGAACGAGCTCCGGCGCTACGCAGGCAAGCTGCTGCGGGCCGAGCTCCCGCCGGACCTTGACCCCCGCGCGATTCATCGGTTCCGCCGGGCCACGGAGCCTTGGGCGATCGACGCGGCTCGTTTCGCCGGCGGCGGGGACGACCTCGAGCGTGCGATCGAAGAGGCACGTGCGATCGATCCGGCGGCGCCACTCCTCCGGGGTGACGAGCTCGGCCTGCCATCCGGGCCAGAGATCGGCGAGTGGCTGGAGCGGATCGCAGAGGAGCGCGCGGCCGGGACGATCTCCACCCGCGAGGAGGCGCTCGACCTGGTGCGCGGAGGCGGAGGGCTACCTCCGACGGGCTAGCAGCCGGCTGACGAGCCCCGGCGCCACGGCCTGGGCCAGCGCGGGGAGGCGGTACCACCCCGGGACGAAGATCTCCGGTCGGTTGCGCTCGACCGCGGAGACGATCCGGCGGGCGACGTCCTCCGGCTCGACCACGATCCGATTGAGGAGCCGGCTCCCGAGCGCGCCGCGCTGGGGGAAGCCGGGCGTCTCGACGTAGCCGGGGTTGACGGTGTGGACATGGATCCCTTGCGCGGGGAGCGACGCGGCCAGCGAGCGGGAGAAGGCCACGAGCGCGTGCTTCGTCGCCGAGTAGAGGCCCGGCGGGACGGCGACTGTCCCCGCCACCGACGCGACGTTGACGAGGTGGGAGGGACGTGCCGCCTGCAGCGCGGGCATGAAGGCGCGAAGGCACCACACGGCGCCGAGGAAGTTGATGCGGAAGAGCTGCTCGATCCACTCGGGGTCTGTATCGATGAACCCCCGGCGTCGTGGGTTGCCCGGCTTTCGTCCCGAAATCCCCGCGTTGTTGACGAGCAGCTTCACCTCGGGATGTCGCTGGCTGACCGCCGCGGCCATCCGGTCGACAGCCTCGCGATCTCCGACGTCACAGACCTCGTACTCGCCGCCGATCTCTTCGGCCAGCGCGCGGAGGCGCTCCTCGTTGCGGGCGACGAGGACGCAGTGCCAGCCCTTCTCGGCGAGGCGCCGGGCGAGCGCCGCTCCGATCCCGGAGCTCCCGCCCGTGACGACCGCTACTTGCACACGCGAACGACGCGAGTCGCCTCGAGGCGCTTGCCGCCCACCTGGACGACTGCCCGAAGCGTGTGCCGGCCGCGCTTCGCGCCACGAGCGCGCCACGTCGTCGCGTACAGCCCGGCGACGCCGCGCTTGAGGACCCGAAGCCGCCGTTTCCCGTCGTAGAAGCGCGCCGCGCGTGCGGTACTCGGCGGGCTCGCCACGATGAGGAGCTGCACCGAGCGCCCGACGCACTGCCGCGGTAGCGGCGTGAGCCAGGTCAGCGTAGGGCGGCGGACGACCCTGAGACGCTTGGCCGAGATGCGCGTGTTCGGCATGAGGTCTCTGCCGAAGACGTCCGCATTCTTGGCCTCCTGGTAGTCCGAGGCGAGGAACGTCATGCGCAGCGTTCCCGTGCCGATACGCGGTGCGGCCGCCGGCAGCGGGAACAAGGCGACGCCGGAGAACGGGTCGAAGGCTGCTGCGGCTACGAGGACGCGCCCGTAGCTGAGGGCGAGCGAGTACGGATCGACACCCGCGCCGCGGTCGAGGACCTGGACGGCGACTGTCGGCCGACCCGCCGTCACCCGTGTCGTCAAGACCCGGAGGGTCGGCGGGCGCAGGTCGTTGACCCACGAGCGGAGCCGGAATGTTCCCGCCAGGCTGCGGTTCGTGAACTCGTCGCGTCCGGAGTCGACCGAGACGTAATACGTGCCGGGCTGCGCGAAGACGGAGCCTGCCGCCCCGACCGGGAGCCGGTAGCCGAGCGTCAGCCCGTTGATGTTCGTCGGCGTGCCGACGTAGCCCTCGACGTCGTTCTCGTCCTTCGAGCCGAGGAAGAACGGGTCGATCAGCGAGCTGCGCGAGGAGGACACGACTGCGGCGCCGACGTTCACGACCCGTCGCCGCAGGCGGATCGAGTACAGCCGCTCCGCCCCGTCCTCCCGCATGTCCGGGCCGACGCCGTAGTCGGGCGAGTGTCCGAACGGCGCAGCCGGGAAGCGGTAGCGGTCGGCGAAGGACTGGCCGCTCTTCGTGCTCCCGCTCTGGATGCGGCCCAGCGTCCGGGCGGGGACCGTGTGGAGCCCCGGGCGCGTGACGAAGAAGGCGTACGGGATGCGGCGCGTAACTGCTCCGCGGCGGAGAACGAGGAAGCCGTAGTTGTCCCCTCGCGGGGCCGTGGTGTCGGCGCGGGCGGTGACGGGGATGTCCGCAGTTCCGCCGGGCGCGAGCACGACGGTCGACGGCACGTCGAGGTAGGTGCCGCCCGTCGCGGCCTGTGGCCGCAGCTCGACGGTCCAGGCGCCGACGCCCCCGCCTGCGTCGCGCACCGAGAGGAGGAGCTGCCTGGAGGTCACGCCGGCCAGGAGGTTCAGGTCGCCGAACGAGAGCGAGCCGGGCTCAGTGAAGATCTTCGGGTCGTCGGCGGCCGGGACGTTCACGAGACCGGCCCCCTGGAGCAGCACCGAGGCCTCTTGCGTCCGCGCCGTGTTCCCCCAGGCCGGGCCCGCCGTCGACATGAGCGCGGACTTCATCTGGCGGACCGTCCAATCGCGGTGCCGTTCCCGGAGGAGCGCGACCGCCCCGGTGACGTGCGGCGCCGACATGCTGGTGCCGTCGAAGGACGCAAACGGCGAGCCGCCGGTGAACTGGCGCAGGGTCGAGGACAGGATCTCGCCTCCGGGCGCGGCGACATCGGGCTTGAGCGCGTGGCCGAAGGCCGTCGGGCCGCCGGCGGAGAAGCTCGTGATCATCCCGCTGCGCCCGGTCTCGATCTCCGTGATCCCTGGCCCGACGCGAATCGGCGCGCGGCCGCCGCGAGTCGCCAGGAAAGCGCGGAGGTTCAATCCGTCGAGGTCGGAGATCATGCCGCTGCGCACCGGCAGCACGAGCGGAATCGGATTGGGCTCTCCTGCTCGGTTGTCGATGATGACAAGCCCGGACGCGCCTGCGGAGACGGCACGCAGCGCCTTCGAGAAGAACGTGCAGTGGCCGCGAGAGATCAGCGCGACCTGGCCGGCGAGCGAGCCGCGAGGCAGCGGGTTCCGTCCGGCATTCGGGTCTCGCCCGATCCCGCAGAGGTCGCCCGGGACGGGCTGACCGTTCGTCCCGGCGATGGTCGTCACGTCGACGAGCGACCGGTCGGAGGTTCCCCACGACGACGGCACGCCGGTCGCGTCGGCCCGGAACGGGATCTTGCGGACACTCGCCGGAGCCGCCGGGTCGTTGACGGCGAGGGCCGGTGCGAACACATGCGTGTTCGACGTCGCGGCGACGCCGATCGCCTCCGGCGCGGTCGAGGGTGAGCCGGTCGAGCCGAAGCCGAAGTCGTCCCGGTCGTTTCCGGCCGAGGCCACGACGACGACGCCCGCCCTCGTGACGTTCGCGACCGTCTCGATCATCGCGTCGGAACGCGGATCAATCGCCGGTGACCCGCCGGAGTAGTTGATGACGTCCATGCCGTCTCGGACGGCCGACTCGAACGCCGCGACGGTCTGCTGGGTCGTCGAGAGGTGTCCGGCCGGCGACGGGACGTTGAAGACGCGGTAGTTGCCGACCCAGGCGTTGGGAGCAACCCCGCTGAGCCCGGCGAGCGGCGGGTGATCTCGTCCGCCGGGCGAGCTCGTCCCCGAGCGCCCTGCCGAGATTCCCGCGACGTGCGTCCCGTGGAACGAGGCCAGCGGATCGACCGGCAGCGCGCTGCGGCGTCCCGACCCGGGCGCCGTGAAGCTGCGCGCCACGATCACCTTCGGCGTCGTGTAGGCGCGTTGCCCCTTCGGGAACCCGGGCGGGTAGACGAAGCCGCTCGAGTTGAAGAAGGGGTTGTTCTGGTCGATCCCGTCGTCGACGACGGCGATCTTGACGCCGGCGCCGCTCGCCCCGGTCGAGGCCGTGAAGACGGGAGCGCCGATGATCCCCGGGCTCCGGTTGAGCTTCAGCAGGAAGCGGATGCTGGGATACACGCGGCTGACCGATCCGAGCGCGTGCAGCGCCGGTAGGCGTCCGACGGGAAGGTCGACCGTGATCCCGTTGAGGACGACCTGGAAGCGCCGGCCGAGTCTCGCCCCCGGCACAGCGGCGCGAATCGCACGAGCAGCCGCAGCCTGCTCGGCCGCGACTCGGGCGAGATAGGAGCGGGACGAGGAGCTCGTCGTGTCGAGCCGGCTCGGTCCGAGCGTTGCGAAGAAGCCGGGCCCCTTGGCGGCGGCGAGCGCCGGCAGTCTCAGCGACGCGATGACGGTAACGCGGCCCGAGCGGTGCTCCGCCGGGATCCGGATCGTTCCCGCGCGGATTCGCGGCTGGGTGACCTCACCGAAAGTTCGGTCGATCGGACGCAGGGCGGCAGATGCGGACGCTGTCAGAGCGAGCGCCACGATCGGCACGAAGAGCACGAGCAGGCGGCGCAAGACGTACAGAGTAGCCACGGTGTCCGCCGTACCGGCGAAGCCGGCACGGCTTTTTACGGCGCCGCCGAGTCGGTCGCCTTAGGATCGCTTCGTGGCCGGCCGATTCGAAGGCAAGCGGGGGCTCGTGACGGGCGTCGCAAACAAGCGCTCGATCGCGTGGGCGATCGGACGGCGGCTCGCCGACGAAGGCGCGCAGCTCGCGTTCACGTACCAGGGCGAGCGCATCGAAAAGAGCGTCCGCGATCTGGCGGAAACACTCAACAGCCCGCTGATCACGTCTTGCGACGTCCGGTCGGACGAGGATGTCGAGCGAGTGATGCGCGAGGTGGGGGAGACCTTCGACGGGGAGCTCGACCTCCTCGTCCACTCCGTCGCCTACGCCGCGGCCGAAGACCTCGAGGGTCGCTTCACGGACACACCGCGCGACCGCTTTTGGATGGCGCTCGACGTCAGCGCCTACTCGCTCGTCACTCTTGCGCGAGCCGCCGAGCCTCTGATGGAGGCGGCCGGAGGCGGCTCGATCGTGACGATGACGTACCTAGGCGGCGAGCGGGCGGTCCCGCACTACAACGTCATGGGCGTCGCGAAAGCGGCGCTGGACTCGTCCGTGCAGTACCTGGCCTGGGACCTCGGCCAGAAGAGCATCCGCGTGAACGCGATCTCCGCAGGGCCGGTCCGGACGCTGGCGGCCCGGTCGATCGCCGGCTTCCCGACGATGGAGTCGATCGTCGAGGAGCGCTCGCCGCTCCACCGCCCGATCGACGCGGACGACGTGGGCTCGGCGGCCGCCTACCTCCTATCGGAGGAGGCGGGAAACGTCACGGCCACGACGCTCTACGTCGACGGCGGGTACCACTCGATGGGGATGTAGCGACGCTAGAGGTGGAGCCTAAGTGCGATCCCGTAGACGTTGCGGGTTAGCGTCAGGTTCCACTAGGGCCATGGTGGCCTCAGTCCCTATCTACCACTTCACACCTCTCCAGAACGCCATAGGGATCATCGGCGCACCCGCCCGATCAAGGGTTCGACATGAAACCCCGACACGGCGGGCGGTCACGGAGCCGCTCGAGCTCGATCTGCGCTACGTGGAAGCTCCCAGTTGTTCCCCAAATCCGGCGTATTTCGGGCATCGGCGTGAGTGGGTCGGAGGAGGCTCAAGCTTGCGATCGTCGCCCGCGAGGGCCACGTCGCGCGCGGCCTCCACTGGATCGGCGAAGTCTGAAACTTCGTAGGGGCTCCCCCCAAACCGATCAAGCCGCGCAGCGACGGCCAAGCACGAGAGCATTCGACAGCAGGGGCATCACATGGCGCTACTCGAGGCGGTAAAGCGCCTCGGCGCCGTCCGCGGCGAGCTCCACGTCGTACCCCTCCAGCTCGAGGGCTCGGCGCAGCGAGTCGCGCACGGCGCGTTCGTCGTCAACTACCAGGACTTTCACATCCCTAGTGTGCCGCCGGAAGGTAAGGCGGAGCTAAGAGGGCCCTCTAGAAGACGAGGTACAAGACTTCGCCGACGAGCGCCGGCTTCTCGGAGTCACGGATCTCGATCTCGACAGCGAGTCGGTAGAGCACGCCCTCGCCCCGCCGCTCGCTGGAGCGCAGCGCCGCCTTCAGCCGCACCTGCGATCCGACCGGCACCGGGGCGGTGAAGCGGATCTTCTCCGTTCCGTAGTTGATCCCCATGCGCGCGTCGCTGACGCTCAGCAACTGGGAAACGAAGTACGGGAGCATCGAGAGGCTGAGGTAGCCGTGTGCGACGGTCGTCCCGAACGGGCCCTGTGCGGCCTGCTCCGGGTCGACGTGGATCCACTGGTGGTCGTGCGTCGCCTCGGCGAAGAGGTCGATCTGGCTCTGGTCGATCGTCTCCCACTCGCTCGTCCCGAGGTCGAGATCCTGTGCGGCCTCGAGCTCGGCCAGAGTCAGCTCGGTCGTCATGCGGGGGCCTCCTTCAAGTGGGCTCGGGCGCGGAGCGCCTTGCGGTCGACCTTTCCCACGGGGGTCAGGGGCAGCGAGCCGACCAGATGGATGTCACGCGGGTACTTGTAGCCGCCGATCCGCTCCTTGCAAAACGCGACGAGGTCCTCGGCCGAGACGTCTTGCCCCGGTTGCAGCTCGACGAAGGCGACAACCTCCTCCCCGTGCTCGTCGTCCGGGCGGCCGACGACACCGGCGGCCGTAACCGCGGGATGTTCGAGGATCGCCTCCTCGACGTCGCGCGGGAAGACGTTGAAGCCTCCGCGGATGATCAGATCCTTCTTCCGGTCGACCACGTACAGGTAACCGTCAGCGTCGAGGTACCCCAGGTCGCCCGTGTACAACCAGCCGTCCTTGATCGCCTCGGCCGTCGCCTCGGGCTGCTGCCAGTAGCCGAGCATCACCGAGCGCGAACGCACGCAGATCTCCCCCACGTCCTCGGTGCCGTCGATTCGAACCTCCACACCGGGAACGGGCTTTCCGACGGAGCCGAGCCGCGACTCGCCGGGCGGCGTCGAGGTCACGAGCGCGGCGGACTCGGTCAGGCCGTAGCCCTCCCGGATCTCGACCTGAGGGACGCGCCGGATCAGCTCGTGCGCGACCTCAGGCGGGAGCGGCGAGCCGCCCGAGACCACGTAGCGAAGCTCGGAAAGGTCGTACTCCTCCAGCGGCATGGCGAGAAGGAGCTGGAGCATCGAAGGGACGACGGCGCTGATCTGCGTCCGGTGCTCCTGCGCGAGCTCGAGCCATCGCGTGGGATCGAACCAGCGCATCAGCACGGTCTGGCTCTGCTCATCCGCATGCAACCCGACAACGGTGACGAGGAGCCCGAAGGCGTGGGAGAGCGGGAGAGCCAGGAGGCCGCGCGTGATCTCGGGCATGTGACCGGCGTCGTGGCCGGCCTTGCCCGCGAACCACAGGTTCTCGTGCGAGAGCAGGACGCCCTTGGAGCGACCCGTCGTTCCACCGGTGTAGAGCAGCGCGGCGGGGTCGTCAGGCGCCGTCGGGACGATCTCCGAAGGCTCACGCTCCTCGAGCGACCCGAACTCGTCAGTCGTCACGACCGCGATTCCCTCAGGGGCGTTCGCAGCCAGCTCGGGCGTGGCGAGCACGAGCTTCGCGCCCGAGTCCGACACGATGTGCTCGAGCTCTGCGGGCGGGAGCAGGAAGATCGCCGGCGTGACGACCCCGCCCGCGCGCCACGTCGCGTTGTACGCGATCCCAACCTCGGGACAGTTCGCCATCAGGACGAGGACGCGGTCTCCGGGCTCGATCCCTGCCTCGCGCAGGCCGCCGGCCAGGCGCGCCGCACGGTCGTGGAGCTCGCCGGAGCGGACCCAGCGGCCCTCGAACCAGAGCGCCTCGTAATCGCCGACGCGCCTGAACGTCTCTTCGGCGGCCCGCGCGAGGTGCGCGTCAGCCAACGCGCATCGACTGGCCGCCGGCCTTGCCCATCATCGCCACCATCCCCGCCGGAGCGGCGCCCTCCGGGAAGCGCTCCTTGAACTGCGCCAGCAGTTCGTCGGCGTCCCACTTCCCGTCGGCGGCGAAGAGCTCGCCCGCGTCCCAGGAACGCAGCACGTTGATCGAGCCGCCCCAGACGAAGAAACACTGGCCGGTGATGTCCTGTGCATCGTCGGCGCTGAGCGCGACGACGAGTGGCGCCATGTTCGCCGGGTCGAGCGGGTCGAAGCTGCCCTCCTCCGGGGGCGGAAGGTCGCCGAATGTCTCCTCGGTCATCCGGGTCCGGGCATTCGGGGCGATGCAGTTGACCGTGACGCCGTAGCGCTGCAGCTCCTGCGCCGCGATCACGGTGAACCCGGCGATCGCGGCCTTCGCGGCGCCGTAGTTCGCCTGGCCGACGTTTCCGAAGACCCCGGAGGGGCTCGACGTGTTGATCACGCGCGCCCGCAAGGTCTCGCCGCCCTTTGCGCGCTCGCGCCAGTACGCGGCGGCGTGGCGGGTGGGCGCGAAGTGGCCCTTCAGATGGACGGCGATGACCGCGTCCCACTCGTCCTCAGTCATGTTCACGAGCATCCGGTCGCGCAGGATTCCCGCGTTGTTGACGAGGATGTCAAGACACCCGTAGCGCTCGATCGCGTGTTGAACCATGTGCTCGGCGGCGCCGAAGTCGGACACGTCGTCGTCGTTCGCGACCGCCTCGCCGCCGGCGGCGACGATCTCGTCCACGACGGACTGCGCCGGGGTGGCGTCGGCGCCCTCACCCGCAAGCGAGCCTCCGAGGTCGTTGACGACGACCTGCGCGCCCGCCTCCGCGAGAGCAAGCGCGTGCTCGCGGCCGATCCCACGGCCCGCGCCGGTCACGATCGCCACCTTCCCCTCGAGCGACGGCATGCGAGGATCGTACGACGCATGAGCTTCGAGGGCAGCCAGGTACAGAACGCGATCTACGTCTCGGGCGAGTCGCCGTGGCCGATCTCGCCGGAGGAGTGGGAGGCGCGAGCGGCCGAGACCCTCGAGCCCGGGCCCTTCGACTACATCGCGGGTGGTGCGGGCTCCGAAGCCACGATCCGCGCCAATCTGGAGGCGTTCGGCCGCCGGCGGCTCCGTCCGCGGATGCTGACCGGGAACCTGGAGCGCGACATCTCGGTGGAGGTGCTCGGGACACGCTCGCCTGCCCCATTCCTGCTCGCTCCGATCGGCGTGCTCTCGATCGCGCATCCCGACGGCGAGCTGGCCGTGGCCCGCGCCGCCGCCGCCACCGGCGTGCCGATGGTGCTCTCGTCGGCCGCTTCGCATTCGCTCGAGGAGGTGGCCGGCGAGCTGGGAGACGCAGCGCGCTGGTTCCAGCTCTACTGGGTAAACGACCGCGAGATCGCGATGAGCCTTGTCGACCGGGCGGAGGCAGCCGGCTACGGAGCTCTCGTCGTCACGCTCGACACGCTGACCCTCGGGTGGCGAGACCGCGACCTGCGCAAGCCCTATCTCCCGTTCGTGACCGGTGAGGGCTGCGCGCAGTTCTTCTCCGACCCCGTGTTTCGGAACCGCCTCGAGCGGCCGCCCGAGGAGGACGTGCTCGCCGCGGCGGTCGCGATGCTCGCCACCTTCCCGAACCTCGGTCTCACCTGGGGCGACCTCGCCTGGCTCCGAGAGCGAACCGAGTTGCCGCTGCTCGTCAAGGGCGTGTTGAGGGGCGAAGACGCCGTTCGGGCGCGAGAGTGCGGCGTCGACGGCGTCATCGTCTCGAACCACGGCGGGCGACAGGTCGACGGCGCAGTCGCGGCGCTCGACGCGCTCGTGGAGGTCCGTGAGGCCCTCGGGTCAAAGGCGGTCGTGTTGATGGACAGCGGGATCCGGCGCGGCGCGGACGTGCTCAAGGCGCTCGCGCTCGGCGCGGACGCCGTCCTGCTCGGCCGCCCGTATGCCTACGGGCTCGCCGTCGGCGGCCAGGAGGGGGTCGAGGCGGTGATCCGCCATTTGATGGCCGAGACCGACCTGACACTCGCACTCGCCGGCGGGAAGCGGGCGCGTGACCTCGACTCTTCATGGATCGCGGCGTCGTCCTAAGCGAGCTCGAGCGGTTCGGCGTCGAGGAGATCCATCTCGACGAGCCGGGCCCGGGCGAGGCGCGCGTGAAGATCGAGGCGACGGGGGTCTGCCACTCCGATCTGCATGTGATTCGAACCGGCTTCGGGCACCCGATGCCGGTGCTGCTCGGTCATGAGGGCGCCGGAGTGGTCGAAGCAGTGGGCGAGGGCGTCGAGCACGTCCGGGCCGGCGACAGGGTCGTGGTCGGCTGGCGCTCGCCGTGCGGAGCGTGCCCATGGTGTCTGCGCGACGCTGGGCACCTGTGCCGGACGCCGCCCGCGGCTCGGGGCCGGATGAAGACCGCGGATGGCCGGATCCTCGCCGGGACCCTGCAGACCGGCACGTTCGCGACGAGGACTGTCGTCCACAGCGCCGCGCTGGTGCCGCAGTCGACGGATCTTCTGCCCGAGGAGGCCTGCCTGATCGGCTGCGCTGTTGCGACGGGCGTCTGCTCCGCGCTAAAGACGGCCGAGGTCTGGGAAGGGGCACGCGTCGGCGTGATCGGGTGCGGCGCCGTCGGGCTCTCGGTGATCCAGGGCTCGAAGGTGGCCGGCGCGGCGGAGATCCACGCGATCGATCTGGACGAGCGCAAGCTCGAAACCGCCCAGAGGTTCGGCGCCACACACGCCGGCGAAGCGAAGCGGCTCGACTTCGTCTTCGACGTGGTCGGGCGTCCCGAGACGGTGGCGTTGGGCATCCGGATGCTCGGCCACGCCGGGACGCTCGTGTACATCGGACTCCCGCAACCCGGCGCTGAGGCGGCGCTCCCGCTTCAGGACGTCTTCGACCGACGACTCCGGATTCTTGTCTCGCATGGCGGAGACCATGTGCCGGCGGAGGACTTCCCGAAGCTCGAGCAGCTCGCAGCCGACGGCTGGCTCGACCTAGCCGGAATGGTCAGCAAGCGGATCACGTTGGACGACGTCGGGCAGGCATTCGAGGACATGGAGGCCGGAGACGTGATCCGTTCGGTAATCGTCCCGTGAAGATCCCACTGCCCGTCGCGGAGCTGATCGGACTCGAGGTAGTTGAGGGCGGCGGCGGCAAGTGCACGATGAGGCTCGAGGCGGAGGAGCGGCATTCGAACCCGATGGGGACGCTGCACGGCGGCATCCTCTGCGACCTGGGCGACGCCGCCATGGGATGGCGTTTTTCTCGACCCTCGAGGAGGGCGAGACCTTCACGACGCTGGAGCTGAAGATCAACTACCTCCGCCCGTTCTGGACCGGGACGCTCCTGGCGCATGGCAGCGCGATCTCGCGCGGGAAGTCGGTCGGGCTGGCCGAGTGCAGGATCGTGGACGACCAGGATCGCCTGATCGCGCATGCGACGAGCACCTGCATGGCCCTTCGCGGCGCCCTGGCCGAAGGCCGCTAGCCCAAGTAACAAGTTGTTACAAGGCTTCTGGGTCGTCCGCGAGGACGCGGTCGATCAGATCCGGGTAGTCCGCGTCCGCTTCCGGATTCCAGCTCGCCGTGAGATGGCGGTGCTCGAGCAGCTCCGCGCTTTCCGGCTCAGTCGAGCGAAGCTCCTTCACCTGAAGGGCTCGCACGAGCTGGTCGAGCTGCCGTCGCCCGTGCAGCGCGCCGAACGCCGGATCGTTGACCGACCGGCGGAGGCGGGCAGCAAGCTCGGCGGTTGCGCCGGCGCGATCGACGGCGAGATCGACGGCGTCGAGGCGTCCGAGATCACGGAGCACCTGGGCGCAGAGGACGTTGTGCGTCCCCTCCCAGCTCTCGAAGACGATCGCGTCCCGGTAGAGCCGTGGAAGTGGCGAGAAGTCCTCGATCGTCCCGTTGCCGCCCAGCGCCTCGATCCCCCTCCGCACCACGCTCGTCGCCGCCAGCGAGGTGACGAATTTATTCGCGTTCACGAGCAGGCGGTGCCACGCCACGTCCTCGCCGCTCGCCGAGCCGTCGTCGATCCGGGCGACCAGCTCGGTCAGGTGCATCGTCGACGCGAGCGCCGCCGCCGACTCGCTCTTCATCACGGCGAGGTTCTCGCGCACGAGAGGGAAACGGGCGATCGGGCCGCCGAAGGCCTCGCGCTCATTCGCGAACTCGGAGGCCACGAGATAGGCCCGCCGCATCAATCCCGCCGAGCCGAGCGCGTTCAGCCAGCGGGACGTGTTCAGAACGGTCACCGCGGTCTTGAAGCCGTCTTCGAGCGGCCCCAGCGGGTAGGCCGGCGCGCCCTCGAACTCGATCTCGCCGGTCGCCAGCGCGCGCGTCCCGAGCTTGTCTTTCAACCGCCGGAGCGTGAAGCCGCCCCCCTCCCGCGGCACGAGGAAGCAGCCGACGCCGTCCGTCCCGGACGGCGCGCCGCGCGGTCGGGCCGTCACGATGAACTGGTCCGCGTCGGCAACCGAGCAGAACCACTTCTCGCCGTGGAGCCGCCACCCGTCGCCGTCGGGCACGGCCTCGACACGGTTGGCGCCCACATCCGAGCCCCCGTGACGTTCCGTGAGGAACTGCGCGCCCCGTTGCGCCCGGTCGTAGTCGGTCTCGAGGAGGGGCGGCAGGAAGCGCTCGCGTAGCTCGTCTGAGGCGATCGTCCTCAGGGCGCGAACGAGCCCCGCCGTGCACACCACAGGACAGGCGTGCCCACCCTCTCCTGCGTGGGCGAGCAGGTAGAAGAGCGAGGCCTGCTCCCGCGCAGCCGCCCCGACGATCCCCGAAGCCCACACCGCCCGACCCGCGCGGTGGTACGCAGGGTCGAACTCAATCCGCCCGTCGGCTCCGAGGCGCGGTGGATTTCGCTCCGCCTCCGCTACCGCCGGGTCGATGACGTTCATCACGACGTCGTGGAAGTCGTTGGTGACGAGCTCGATCACCGCTATAGGCTAAGGGTCGTGGACCTCCGCGACAGCTCGGACGAAGCCGCTTTTCGCGACGGCGTCCGCGCCTGGCTCCAGGAGAACCTGCCTGCCGGCGACCTCCGAGAGTGGAGCCGGAAGATCTACGACGCGGGCTACGCCGGACTGACGTGGCCGGAGGAATACGGTGGCCGCGGCGCCCCGTACAGCCATCAGGCGATCGTGCTGGAGGAGTTCGCACGCGCCGAGGCTCCGTCCCACATCGGCGTGATCGGCCTCGGCATGGCCGGGCCGACGATCATGGCGCACGGCACCGAGGAGCAGAAGCAGCGCTACTTGTCGAAGATCCTGTCTGCCGAGGAGATCTGGTGCCAGGGCTTCTCCGAGCCAGGGGCCGGCTCCGACCTCTCGGCCGTGCGAACGTCGATCGAGGCGCGGAACGGCTCGTTCGTCGTCAACGGGCAGAAGGTCTGGTCGTCGTTTGCCCATATCGCCGACCATTGCATCCTCGTAGGCCGCGGGGACCCCGAGTCCCAGCGCCATGAGGGCCTCACCTACATCATCGTGGACATGAAAGCGGCCGGGGTCGAGGTGCGTCCGCTCACCCAAATTACCGGCGAGGCCGAGTTCAACGAGATCTTCCTGACCGACGTGGAAGTGCCGAAGGAGAATCTCCTCGGCGAGATCGGGCAGGGCTGGCAGGTGGCGATGACGACGCTGCTCCACGAGCGCGGCACGCTCGGCTTCGCGCTCGGCGGAGCTCTCGAGGCGCAGGTGCAGAAGCTCGTCGCGCTGACGAAGGAGCGCGGCGCCGACGACCCGATCATCCGAGACCGAGTCGCCCAGGAGTGGATCGAGCTTCAGGCGCTCAAGCTCACGAACTACCGGGCTTTGACGTCCCTCATGCAGACCGGGATTCCCGGCCCGGAGGGATCGGTCTCGAAACTCCACTGGTCGGAGCAGAACCAGCGGCTGACAAAGCTCGCGATGGAGATCCTCGAGGGAGAGGACGACGGGTACTGGCGGCACCAGCAGCTCCGAAGCCGCGGCAACACGATCGAGGCCGGGACGTCCGAGATCCTTCGGAACATCATCGCCGAGCGGGTCCTCGGCCTCCCGAGGAGCCGCTGATGCAGTTCGCCTTCACCGAAGAGCAGGAGCTGCTCCGCCGCGAGGCGCGCGACGCGCTCATGAACGGAGGGTGGACGAAGGAAGAGATCGGGTCGGCCGACCTCGGATTCGTCGACCAGGCCGTCCTCTTCGAGGAAGCCGGGCGGGCGAACGTCGGCGAGTCACTCTTCGACGAGGAACGGCCGGAGAACGAGCGGATGGCCGCGCTGGCGATGGAGGCGGTCGGGATCGGGAAGAAGGCGCTCGACCTCGCTGTGGAGTATGCGAAGGACCGCGAGCAGTTCGGCCGCAAGATCGGCGTCTACCAGGCAGTCTCGCACCAGTTGGCGGACACGTTCGTCGAGACCGAGCTCGCACGCTCGATCGCGTACTGGGCCGCCTGGTGCGTGGCCGAGAACGACGAGCAGGCGCCGATCGCGACCGCGGCGGCCAAGGCCTATGCGGCGGACGCAGCGGTTGCCGCGTGCGAGCGCTCGATCCAGGTGCACGGCAGCATCGGCTTCACCTGGGAGCACGTGCTCCACGAGTACTACAAGCGTGCTCTCTGGATCCAGGCGTACGGCGGTCACGCCCGCGTGCAGCGCGCGAAGATCGCCTCCTGGCTGCTGGATTGAGCCGGACAGTCGTGGTAACAGGCGCCTCGTCCGGGATCGGACAGTCGACGGCCGCCAGGCTCGCTCGCTCCGGCTGGCGCGTGCTCGCCGGCGTTCGACGTCCCGGGGAAGCCCCGGAGGGAACGGAAGAGGTGCTCCTCGACGTCACCGACCCGCCGCCTCTGGAGCTCGACACGCTCGACGGCCTTGTGAACAACGCCGGCGTGGCGGTCGCCGGACCGCTCGAGTTCCTCCCTCCGGATGAGCTGCGACGCCAGCTCGAGGTGAACGTCGTCGGACAGCTGCGCGTGACTCAGATGCTGGTACCGGCGCTCCGGGCGGCGCGCGGGCGCATCGTCAACGTCGGCTCGATCTCGGGCCGCAGCTCGCTTCCGTTCCTCGGCGCCTACGCGATGTCAAAGTTCGCGCTCGAAGCGATGACAGACGCACTGCGGGTCGAGCTGCGACCGTGGGAGATTCACGTCGCGATCGTCGAGCCGGGAACGATCAAGACGCCGATGTGGACGCGAGATCGGCCCGATCCGCCCGCGGAGGCGTTGACGCTCTACGGCGACCGGCTGGCAGCGTTCAGGGCGTTCGCACTCAAGCGCAGCGCTTCGGGGGCACCGCCGGAAGCGGTCGCGAAGGTGATCGAGGACGCGCTGACTGCCTCGCGGCCCAGGGCCCGCTATCTCGTCGGCCGGGATGCGAGGATCCGTGCCGGGGTCGAGCGGCTGCCCGATCGGCTTCGTGACCGGGTCTACCAACGAGTTCTGGGAGGGACGTGATGGGTTACAGCAAGGGATCGATCGACGAGATGGGCGACGGGCCGGGCTTCTGCAAGGTCCGGCAGGCGCTCGGCGTCGAGGCGTTCGGCGTCAACGCGATCGTCTACGCGCCCGGGTTCGAGGGCTTTTTGCACTACCACGACGAGCAGGACGAGCTGTACTTCGTCCATCAAGGCAGGGCCATGTTCGAGGTCGACGGCGAGGAGTTCGAGCTCGGCCCCGGCGGGGTCGTTCACGTGCAGTCGAAGACGCCCCGGAAAGTCACGAACCCCGCCGACGAAGAGCTGGTCATGCTCGTCGTCGGCGGAAAGGGCGGTTACGTCGGCCGCGACGGCCAGCTGGTGGACGTGGAGAGAGATCTTCCGCGTCGCCAGAGCTTTAGCCGAAGCGACTGAGCTTGCCCCGAGGACCGAAATCGAGGACGATTTCCCTGGAACCAACCCGAGGAGGCAATCGGCGATGGACGGCCTGATGATGGACTACCAGCTCTCGCTCCCCACGCTGCTGCGTCGGGCCGAGACCTTTTTCGGGGACAGGGAGGTCGTCACGAGGCTCCCCGACAAGAGCTTCCACCGCTACACGTATGGGGACATGGCCGGCCGGGCGAAGCAGCTCGCCGTCGCCCTACAGAAGCTCGGGCTCGAGCGCGGAGACCGCGTCGCGACGCTCTGCTGGAACCACTACCAGCACCTCGAGGCGTACTTCGGGATTCCCTGCGGCGGGTTCGTGCTCCATACCCTGAACCTGCGCCTTCACCCCGACGACCTCGCGTATATCGCCGAGCACGGGAACGACAAGGCGATCATCGTCGACCGCAGCCTCCTCCCCTTGCTCGACCAGTTCAAGGACCGGACGAAGATCGAGCACGTCTTCGTCGTCGAGGACTCCTACGAAGAGCTGTTGAACACCGCGAGCGCGGACGAGTGGGAAGACCCGCAGCTCGACGAGAGCGAGGCGGCGGCGATGTGCTTCACGAGCGGCACGACCGGGCGCTGCAAGGGCGTCGTCTACACGCACCGGTCGACGGTGCTTCACGCGCTGGGCGTCGCGACGACGTCGCCGCTCGGGATGCGCGTCGCGCACGGCGACACGCTGCTGCCCGTCGTGCCCATGTTCCACGCGAATGCGTGGGGCTATCCCTATCTCGCGGCCATGCTTGGCACGAAGCTCGTCTTCCCGGGCCCGCACCTCGATCCGGAGAGCCTGCTCGAGGATTTCGTCGAGGAGAAGGTGACGTGGACGGCCGGGGTACCGACGATCTGGCTGGGGATGCTGCAGATGCTCGACGGCAATCCCGGCAAGTGGGACCTGTCCCACATGAAGGGGATGCTCGTCGGGGGCTCCGCCGTGCCGCGCGCCATGATCGCGGCCTACAAGGAGCGCCACGGGATGAACGTCGTTCAGGGCTGGGGCATGACCGAGACCTCGCCCGTCGCCTCCGTCAGCGACTTCATCGGCGACCTCCAGGACGCCGACCAGGACACGCAATTCGACTTCGTCGCCATGGCGGGCATCCCGCTGCCGTTCGTCGACATCAGGGTCCGGGCCGGCGACGAGGACGTCCCGTGGGACGCAGAGTCGATGGGCGAGCTAGAGGTGCGGGGGCCGTGGGTCGCCTCCGGCTACTTCGAGGACGACTCCCAGGCGGACCGGTGGACCGACGACGGGTGGTTCAAGACCGGTGACATCGTCTCGATGCACCCGCGTGGGTTCATCCAGATCAAGGACCGCTCGAAGGACGTGATCAAGTCCGGCGGCGAGTGGATCTCGTCGGTCGAGCTCGAGAACGCGATCATGGCGCACCCGGCCGTGGCAGAAGCCGCAGTGATCGCGATCCCGGACGACAAGTGGGCGGAGCGGCCGCTCGCCGCGATCGTGCTCAAGGAGGGCGAGACGGTGAGTGCCGAGGAGCTGAAGGAGCATCTGGCTCCGAAGTTCGCGAAGTGGTGGCTGCCGGATCGCTTCGAGTTCGTGGACGAGATCCCGAAGACGAGCGTGGGGAAGTTCAAGAAGACAGCGCTGCGGGAGCAGTTCGCGCAGGAGCAGGTTCCGGCGTCGTCGTAGGTCTCAGATGAGAGCGGTGGTTCTTCGCGAGACGGGCGGGCCCGACCGGCTCGAGCTCGCGGAGGTGCCCGATCCTGAGCCGGGCGACGGCGAGATCCTCGTGCGTGTGCGTGCGGCTGGGGTCAACTTCGCGGACGTCCTGGTCCGACAGGGTCGGTATCCGCAGCCTCCGGAGCTGCCGACGGTCCCGGGCTCGGAGGTGGCGGGAGAGGTGGACGGGCGGCGCGTGATGGCGCTCCCGCGTGGCGGCGGCTACGCGGAGGCCATTGCCGTGGACGAACGCTTGGTCGTGCCGTTGCCGGAAGGTGCCTCGTTCGAGGAGGGGGCCGGATTCCTGTTGACGTTCTTGACGGCGTGGATCCCGCTGACGCGGCAGGCGCGAGTCGGGCCGGAGTCTGTGGTGCTGGTTCAGGCCGGTTCGGGCGGCGTCGGGTCGGCGGCGATCCAGGTCGCGAAGCATCTCGGTGCCCACGTCGTGGCGACGGCGAGCACGGAGGAGAAGCGTGGCGTGGCGTTGGAACAAGGGGCGGACGAGGCGTTCGGGTACGACGAGTTCGCGGAGAAGGTGCGGGCCGACGTCGTGATCGACCCGGTCGGCGGCGAGGTCTTCACGCAGAGCTTCGGGGTGCTGAATCCGCTCGGGACCGTCGTCGCGATCGGGTTCGCCGGCGGCTGGTGGGAGCCGATGGATCCGGCGCCGCTCGTCGGTCGTAATCTCGGGCTTCAGGGCTTCTATCTCGGCCGTCTGATGCGTCACAACCCCGATCTCGTCCGCGAGGCGATCGGCGAGCTGCTCGAACTCTGGTCGTCGGGGGCGGTGAGGCCGCTCGTGGGCGCCTCGTTCCCGCTCGAGCGGGCCGGCGATGCGCACGCGCTGATCGAGGCGCGGCTGCACGTTGGAAAGGTCGTCCTTGTTCCCTAGAACCGCGTTGGTGACAGGCGCCGCAGGCGGGATCGGACGGGCGATCGTCGCGCGACTCGAGCGGGAGGGCGCGGAGGTGCAAGCGGTCGATCTCAGCGACGGGTTCGACGTCTCGGAACCGGCGGCGTGGGAGTCGGTGGAGCGTGTGGATCTCGCCTGCCTGAACGCAGGCGTCGTGACCGACACGGCCGCGATCACGGACTTGACCGACGAGGAGTACCAGCGAGTGGTCTCGGTCAACGTGGACGGTGTCGTGTGGGGCGTGCGGCGGCTCGCGCGGGTGATGGGCGAAGGCGACATGATCGTCGTGACCGCGTCGCTCGCAGGTCTGACCGGCGTCGAGGGCGATCCGATCTACGCGCTCACCAAGCACGCCGTGATCGGGTTCGTGCGCTCGCTTGCGCCGCAACTCGCAGAGCGCGGGATCCGGATCAACGCGGTCTGTCCCGGTTTCGCAGACACACCGATGGTGGCCGGCGATCTTCGGGCGTCGCTCGAGTCGGCCGGATTTCCGCTGCTTCAGCCGGACGACGTCGCCGAAGCCGTGCTGCGTGCGGCGCGCAGCGAGGGCAGCGGGGAGGCGTGGATCGTGCAGCCCGGTCGGGACCCGGAGCCGTATCGCTTCCGGGGGATTCCGGGCCCGCGGGTCGCAGGAGCCGAAAGCGTCGCCCCACCCCTCTAGCCAAGTAACAACTTGTTACTTGGGAGGAATGGCGCTGAGTTGGCACTCTCCGCAGGACCCCTCATGGGCATAGTCGAGCGGTGCCACGATTCGCCGCACGAATGTCGCCGCATCTCCTCGAGACGCTCGTCCGGAACGACGGCCCATCCATTCCAATTGCCGAGACCTGTCGACGCGTCGGGAGTGAGGCCGAGCGAATCGGCCTGGCCAGGCCAAGCTACGAGCGGGTTCGCCTACTCGTTCACGAATCCTGTCGGATCCGCCGCAGCCCCAGCACGGCCAGCGTCCTTGCCGACGTCGCGTTTCCAGTACGGCCGCCGGAGGCCGTACTCGACCACCTCTCCGGGATTGGAGTGCCCGAACTCAGACGCTGAACTTCAAGGCAAGTAACAACTTGTTACTTGCCTTGTTCTCGGTCGGCGCCCTTGCCGAGCGCCTTGCCGCGGTTCTCGCCGCGCAACATGCCCATAAACGCCTTCGGCGCGTTCTCGAGCCCCTCGGTGACGTGTTCACTCCACGTGATCTTTCCCTCAGCGACCCACCGCGCCAGCCGCATCGCCGCTTCCTCGAACCGATGGGCGTAGTCGCTGATGAGAAAGCCCTCCATCCGCGCGCGATAGACGATCAGCGCACCGGGATGGAACGTCGGCTCCGGCCGCTCGAGGTTGTACTGCGAGATCTGACCGCAGATGACGATTCGGGCGCCCACGTTCAGCCGCCGGTGGACGCCTTCCGAGATCCCGCCGCCGACATTGTCGAAGTAGACGTCGACTCCGTCGGCACACGCGGCCTTGAACTTCTCCCGGAAGCTCTCGTCCTTGTAGTCGATCGCCTCGTCGTAGCCGTAGAGCTTGCAGTCGGTGCACTTGTCCGGCCCGCCCGCGATGCCGACCGTGCGACACCCGGCGAGCTTCGCGATCTGGCCGACGATCTGTCCGACGGCACCCGCCGCGCCCGACACCACCACGGTCTCGCCCGGCCGCGGCTTCCCGACGTCCAACAATCCGAAGTACGCCGTCATGCCCGTCGCCCCAACCGCATGCAGCGCCAGGGTCGGCGGGTCGAGGATCTCCGGCACACGCCGAACCGACCCACCCCGAACCACCGCGTACTCCTGCCAGCCGAGCTGACCGACCACGAGGTCACCCGTCGAGAACCGCCTGTCCTGACTCTCGACCACCTCGCCGACCGACTGCGACGTGATCACGTCCCCGAGCTCGAGGCCCTTCGCGTACGAGCGCGCCTCGCTCATGCGACCCCGCTGGTAGGGATCGACGGAGATCCAGAGCGTCCGGACGAGCACCTCGCCCGGGCCCGGCTCTCCCACCTCGACCTCGTCGACCTCGAAGTCCGAATCCTTGGGAAAGCCCTCCGGCCGCGAGACGAGCGTCACGCGCTTGTTGGTCTTCACGAGAACCGCCATCTGCCGCCTTTCTCGAACTCCTTCAGGATCCGCCGGCTCACGACCATCCGGTGCACCTCGTCTGGGCCGTCGTAGATCCTCGCGGCCCTCGCGTGTGCGTACATCTCCGCCAGCGGAGTCTCGTCGGTCAGGCCGCGGGCGCCGTGCACCTGGATCGCCCGATCGATCACGTCGTGCAGCGCCTGGGCAGCGTAGAACTTGATCAGAGAGACCTCGACCCGGGCCTCGTCGCCCTCGTCGATCTTCTTCGCAGCGTCGAGGGTCATCAACCGGCAGGCGTGGATCTCGGCCGCCGAGTCGGCGATCCAGTTCTGAACCGTCTGCTTATCGGCCAGTCGCGAGCCGAACGCCTCCCGCTCCAGCGAGTAGGAACAGAGGAGCTCGAAGGCGCGCTGCATCTGCCCGAGCCACCGCATCATGTGGTGAATCCGGCCTGGGCCGAGCCGTTTCTGCGCGATCCGGAACCCGTCGCCGGGCTCGCCGAGCGTGTTCTCCACCGGAACCCGTACGCCCCGGTACCAGACCTCGCAGTGCGTCGACCACCCGCTGCCGGCGTGGCCCATCACCGGTAGCGGCCGGACGACCTCGACTCCGGGCGTATCCGCCGGAACGATGATCTGCGACGCACGGCGATGGGGCTCGCCCTCCGGATCGGTGACCGCCATGACGATTCCGAA
>JBKKAR010000060.1:0-10156 GCA_046714355.1 Gaiellaceae bacterium
AACGTGATCGAGCTGTGCCCTGTGGGCGCGCTCACCTCGACCCCGTACCGGTTCGTCGCTCGGCCGTGGGAGATCCAGAACGTCCCGTCGGTCTGCGGCATGTGCCCGGTCGGCTGCAACATCAGCGCGACGACCCGGGAGGGGAAGGTCCAGCGAATCCTCTCGCGGAACCACCCCGAGATCGACGAAGGCTGGCTCTGCGACAAGGGAAGGTTCGCGTACGGCCACCTCCGGGCTCCGGACCGGATCGTCGACCCGCTCCGCCGCGCGCAGCCCCGCTACGAGGAGCTTTCGTGGGACGACGCGCTCGACGAGGCTGAGCGGCTGATCCGCGAAGCCGGCGGCCGGATCGTCACCGCGCTGTCGGGATCGGAGACCGTCGAGCTCGCCTACGCCCTCGGAAAGCTGATGCGGCAGGGGCTCGGCGCGCACTGCGCCGTTCTTCCCGAGCAGGTCGACGACACCTACGACCCGTTCCGCGCCCCCCTCTCGACGATCCGCGACGCGGCGCTGGTAGTCGTTCTCGGCGATGAGCCGGTGGCCGAGCGCGCGCCGATCGTCGAGCTCTGGGTCAAGGCGGCGGAGCGGAACGGCGCCGAGATCGTTCGGCAGAGCGCGCCCGATGCGGCGATCGAGCAGCGGCTCCGTGACGCCGACCGCGCTGTGCTCGTCGCGGCGGGCGCCGAAGGGGCCGGGCTGGCGCGGGCGGCGAGGCTGGACCGGGACGGCTGCGCGGCGTTCCCGCTTCCGACGACGGCGAATGGGCGCGGCGTGGTCGACGCCTGGGCCGCAGCCGCGGACGACGAGCCCGAGAACCCGGAGCCGATCGGCTTGCTCGTGGTCTCGGGCGACGAGGCCGCTTCCGACCCGTACGTCCGGGCCATGGCGGAACGGGCCGAGAAGGTGCTCGCGATCGGGATGTTCCGCCGCCTCGTCATACCGCTGGCCGACCTGATCCTTCCGGGAACGAGCTATCTCGAGCGGGACGGCACCTACGTCAACCTCGAGGGCCGGCTCCAGCGCCTCCGCCGAGCCGCCATCCCGCCCGCGCCGGAAGAGCTCGCGGTCATCGCGCGCCTGGCGGAGCGCTTCGGCGTCGAACTGTCGCCGCACCCGGCACTCGTCTTCGACGAGCTCTCGGCGATCGCGTACGGCGGCATCCCGTTCGGCCACGTTGGGGAGCAGGCCGAACTGCGGCCCCGTGCCCCTTCGAGCGTTGTCGGTGGGGACAAGGGGACAGTCCCTGCTCGTCCGGAGGAGACAGGGGGGCCCGGGCTCCGGTTGGTGACCTACCGGCCGCTGTTTTCCGGTCCTGCGGTCGAGCGGGTGCCGGAGCTGCAGTTCCAGCGTCCGGGGCCCGAGGTCGAGCTCTCGCGCGCCGACGCCCGGAGGCTCGGGATCACCGACGGCCAGGCGGTGACGGTGCGCTCGAACGGAACATCGCTCGAGCTCCGGGCCCGGCTAAGTCGCGAGCTCTCGCCCGGCGTCGCCCGAATCCCGGACGAACATGCCGCCGGCCTCGAGGGCCGAGTGGAGGTAGCACCGTGAACCTCAACGAGCCCTGGTGGATCGACGCGATCAAGGCGGTCGTGATCATCAACCTCGTCCTCGGCGTCTTCGCCTACATGACCTGGGTGGAACGGAAGGTCATCGCACGGATGCAGGTCCGCTATGGCCCGAACCGCGCCGGCCCCTTCGGACTGCTCCAGCCGATCGCCGACCTGGTCAAGCTGATCCGCAAGGAAGCCTTCTACCCCGGCAGCGCCGTCGGGACGCTCTACATCGCCGCCCCGGTCATCTCCGCGTTCACGGCGCTCGCGGGCTTTGCGGTCATCCCGTTCGGCCCCGGGTGGCACGTCGCCGGCTACGACATCACGGGCCAGATCGTCAACGTCCCGATCGGGCTGATCTTGCTCTTCGCCCTCGGATCGCTCGGCGTCTACGGGTTCATCATCGGCGGCTGGGCGTCCGACTCGAAGTACTCCCTGCTCGGCTCGATGCGGACCTGCGCACAGCTCGTCTCGTACGAGGTCTCACTCGCCCTGTCGGTACTGGGCGTGATCATCATGGCCGGCTCGCTGTCCCTCGTGGACATCGTCCACGCGCAGGAGGCGGACTGGTGGTACGCCGTCCCGCAGTTCGTCGGCCTGCTCGTCTTCTTCGTCGCCGGCGTCGCCGAGACGAACCGCGCACCGTTCGACCTGCCCGAGGCCGAGCAGGAGCTCGTCGCCGGTTACCACACCGAGTACAGCGGCATGCGGTTCGGTCTCTTCCAGATGGCCGAGTACATCAACCTGATCGTCCTCTCCGGTCTCGCCGTGACGCTCTTCTTCGGCGGCTGGCTCGGGCCCTGGGAGCCGCTCGGCCCGCTGTGGTTCGTCCTCAAGGTGCTCGCCGTCCTGTTCCTCTTCATCTGGATGCGAACAACGCTTCCGCGCCTCCGCTACGACCAGCTGATGGCCTTCGGCTGGAAGATCCTGCTGCCGGTGGCGACGCTGAACGCGCTCGTCACCGCGGCGGTGGTGGTGGCCGTATGAGCCCCCAGCCTTGGAACTCCGTCACGGGCTTCGGAGTCACCTTCAAGCACATCTTCAAGAAGCCGATCACGCAGCAGTACCCGGAGTACAAGCGGCCGGTCTACCCGCGGTTTCGCGGCCGCCACCGGCTCTGGACGCACGAGAACGGACTGGAGAAGTGCGTCGGCTGCTCGCTCTGCGCAGCCGCGTGCCCGGCTGACTGCATCCGCGTCGTGGCGGAGGAGAACACGGCAAACGACAGGGTCTCCGCCGGCGAGCGCTACGCGCGGATCTACGAGATCAACCTGAGCCGCTGCATCTTCTGCGGTTACTGCGAGCTCGCCTGCCCGTTCGACGCGATCACGCTGGAGGCCGAGTACGAGATCTCGGAGTACTCGCGCGACGACCTGATCTACACGAAGGACATGCTCCTAGCGGCGCCGGTGAAGCGGATGCCGGTCGCCGACCGGGAGCTCTACGACACGCCGATCCCGGCGTACAAGGCCCGGTCATAGCCATGGGCAACGTCCTCGTCTGGGCGATCTGGGTCGTGGCCGCCTTCGGCTGCCTCGGCTCGGGCGTCGCGGTGATCTCCTTCTCGAACCCGTTCTACTCGGCTCTCGCGCTAATCGGGAACCTGGCGTCCCTGGCCGTCCTTTACCTGCTGCTCTCGGCGGAGTTCCTCGCCGCGGCGCAGGTGCTCGTCTACGCCGGGGCCGTGATGGTCATGTTCGTGTTCGTCATCGCCTACATCGGGCGAGACGCCGACGCGCCGTTCGCCGGCGGGCCCAGCTGGCAGGCACTCGCCGCCGTGATCGCGGCCGGGGCGATCCTGGTGGACGTCGTCGTCGCCATCGGGCTGAAGGCCGGCGGTCGGCTCTCCGAACAGGCCGACGTGGACGGATTCTTCGGCGGGCCGTACGAGATCGGCAGCATCTTCCTGACTGACCACTTGCTCGCCTTCGAGATCACCTCGATTGTGCTGCTCGTGGCGGCCGTCGGCGGCGTGATCCTCGGCAGCGAGGCCCGGAAGGGAGCGACGCACTGAAGGGTCCAGACGTCTCCTGGTACATCGTGCTCTCGGCGTTCCTCTTCACAGTCGGATCGCTGGGCGTCCTGCTCCGGCGGAGCCCGCTGACCGTCCTGCTCTCACTCGAGATCATGCTGAACTCGGCCAACCTGGCCCTGATCGGATTCGCCCGTCACCTCGGGCAGACGGACGGGCAGATCTTCGCGCTCGCCGTGATGGCCGTGGCAGCCTCCGAGGTGGTCGTCGGGCTCGGCCTGATCGTCGCGCTGCACCGGAGCAACGCCCCGCTCGACGTCGACAAGCTGATCTCACTACGCGGCTGACGTGACCACCGCTGCCTGGATCTGCCTGCTCTCGCCGCTGGCCGCGGCCGTGCTGATCACGCTGCTCGGGAACCGGATCTCCCGCAAGGGCGCCGGGTACCTGACCACGTTCTCGGTCCTCGTCTCGTTCCTCTCCGCGCTGACGACGTTCGTGATGCTCCTCGGCGAGCACGCCGAGGAGCGCTCGCACCCGTCGACCCTCTGGACCTGGCTCACCGCCGGAGACTTCGAGGTCGGCCTGCGGATCCTGGTCGATCCGCTCTCGGTCTTCATGATGCTCGTCGTCTCCGGAGTCGGCTTCCTGATCGTCGGCTACTCGGTCGGATACATGGACGGCTCCGACGAGGAGCGCCGCTTCTTCGCGTACATGGGGATCTTCGTCTTCTCGATGCTGCTGCTCGTCCAAGCCGGCGACCTGCTGCTCCTGCTCGCCGGCTGGGGCCTCGTCGGCCTCTGCTCGTACTTCCTGATCGGCTACGACCAGCATCGGCCTGCCGCGATTGCGGCAGCCAAGAAGGCGTTCATCATGAACGCCGTCGGCGACGCGACCATGGCGCTGGCCATCTTCCTGCTCGTGCAGCGGCTCGGGACGCTCGAGTACGGCGGCGTCTTCGAACGGGTCGGCGAGGTCGGCGGCGACTGGGCGCTGACGCTCGTCGCGCTGGGCCTGCTCGGCGGCGCGGTCGCCAAGTCGGCGCAAGTCCCGCTCCACACCTGGCTGCCGGACGCAATGGAAGGCCCGACGCCTGTCAGCGCCCTGATCCACGCCGCCACCATGGTGACGGCCGGCGTCTACATGCTCGTCCGCCTCAATCCGATCTTCGAGGAGGTGCCGTCGATCCAGGATCTCGCCGCCGGGATCGGCGCGGTGACGCTCCTGATGGCCGGGCTGATCGCGCTCGTCCAGACCGACATCAAGCGGGTCATCGCCTACTCGACGATGTCGCAGATCGGTTACATGTTCCTCGCCGCCGGGCTGACCTCGTACGGCAACGGGATGTTCCACCTGATGACGCACGCCTTCTTCAAGGCGCTGCTCTTCATGGCGGCCGGGCTCGTGATCCACCACCTCGCTGGCGAGCAGGACATCCGCCGGATGGGCGGCGTGCGGAACGTGCTGCCGAAGACCTTCATCGCCTTCCTCGTCGGCTCGCTCGCGCTCGTCGGGATCCCGCCGCTCTCCGGCTTCTTCTCGAAAGACTCGATCCTCGCCTCGGCGCTCGACGCCGGCCTCTACGGACAGATCCTCTGGGCCGTCGGGCTCGTCGGGGCGTTCCTGACCGCGCTCTACACGTTCCGAATGATCTTCATCGTCTTCTGGGGCGAGCCCTCGGCGTTCGCGCGCGAGCACTTCCATGCGCCGGAGACGAACGAGGAATCCTTCTGGATGGCCTGGACGGTCGGCGTGCTCGCCGTCCTGGCGGTCATCGGCGGCTGGATCCAGGTCGCCGGCCTCTGGCACCCGCTCTCCGACTTCCTGGAGCCGGTCGCCGAGGCCCACGTCGAGCCGAGCGGGCTCCAGGATCTCGTGACCAGCGTGCTCGCCGTCGGACTCGCCCTGGCAGGGCTCGCACTCGCCTGGGCGATGTACGTTGCCGGCAAGGTTCGGGTTCCCGATTTGCCGGCGCTTCAGCGCCTCGCTGAGCGAAAGTTCTACTGGGATGACGCCTACGACTACGCGTTCTATCGCCCCGCCGTCTGGGTCGCCGCCTACGCGTACCGCTTCGTCGAGCAGCCGCTGATCGCCGGCTCGATCCGCGGCCTCACAACCGGCGCCCGGTTCCTCTCGGGCCGCACGACCGAGGTGCAGACCGGCCTCCTCCGCACCTACGTGCTTGCGCTCGGTAGCGGCGCCGCCGTGCTCGCACTCGTCTTCCTGGCGGTTCGCGGATGAACGACTGGCTCACGACGATCCTGATCCTGCTGCCGATCGGAGCCGGGCTCGCAGTCTGGCTGCTCCCCTGGTCGAATCAGGCCGCGGGCTCCTTCGCGCTGCTCGCCTCGCTCGTGGAGGTCGGAGTCTGGATCAACGCCGTGGTCAGATTCGACTTCGACGGGAGCCTGCAACTCGACCAGCAGCACTCGTGGTTCGGAGACCTCGGCGTCTCGTACCACGTCGGGCTCCTCGGCTACTCGCTCTGGCTCGTCGGTATGAGCGTCGTCGTCATGACGGCCGCGATCGCGTACGCATTCTGGGTGGGTCGCGAGCGGCCCAGGGCCTACTTCGGCCTGATGCTCTTCCTGACCGGCGCTGTCGTCGGGGTCTTCGCCGCGCAGGATCTCCTCCTCTTCTATGTCTTCTTCGAGGCGATGTTGATCCCGCTCTACGTCCTCGTCGGCGTCTGGGGCGGGCCCGGACGAATGGCGGCGACGATCAAGTTCGTCATCTACACGATGGCCGGATCGCTCCTGATGCTGGCTGCGATCGTCGTGTACGGGCTTTCCGAAGGGACGTTCGACATGGTCGAGGGAGGCCCGAGTACGAACGAGTGGGCGTTCCTCGGCTTCGCGGTCGCCTTTGCGGTCAAGGCGCCGCTCTTCCCGCTTCACGGCTGGCTGCCCGACGCCTACCGAGAGTCATCGGCGGAGGTTTCCGCTGTGCTCTCGGGAGTCGTTTCCAAGGCGGCGGGCTACGGCTTCTTCGCGATCGCGATCGCCAAGTTCCCCGAGCCGGCGCAGGACCTCCAGCCACTGCTCCTCGGACTCGCGACGGCGGGGCTGGTCTACGGCTCGTTCCTGGCCTTCCGCGCGCCCGACATCCGAGGTGTGATCGCGTACTCGAGCCTGGCTCAGATGAGCCTGATCACGATCGGCCTCTTCGCGCTCAACGACCTCGGCTTCACCGGCGGGGTGCTGCACATGGTCAATCACGGTCTCGTGTCGGCCGCTCTGTTCCTGATCGCCGGCGCCGTCGAGCGGCGAACCTCGACCGGTGAGCTCGCCCGGCTCGGCGGAATGGCCCGCGGCCGGCCCATACTTGCGACCGTCCTGATGGCGACCGGGGTGATCGCGCTGGCAGTCCCCGGCTCGAGCGCGTTCGCCGGCGAGTTCCTGATCCTCTCGGGGATCTTCGGCGAAGGCTGGATGTGGGCCGCCGTCGGCGCACTCGCGATCGTGCTCGCCGCGATGTACATGCTCCGGCTGATCTCGGGAGTGCTGCACCAAGACGTCGGCGCCGCCGTGCCGGATGAAGCGCTCGATCTTCGGCCGGCTGAGCTGGCGGTCATCGCCCCGCTCGTCGCGTGCCTGCTCGCGCTGTCGGTCTGGCCGGCGGGGATCACGGAGCACCTCTCGTTCTGATGACGAAGCCGACCGTCGACTGGTTCGCGCTCTCTCCGGCTCTGGCCTTGCTCGCCGCCGCCGGAGTCGCGCTGCTCGGCGCCGTCCTCGTGCCTCGCCGCACGGTCAGCGTCTTCAGCGCCGTCGTCTGCGCCCTCGGCTTCCTCGGGGCAGGCATCGCCGCCGGACTTCTCTACTGGAAGAGCCCGGACGCGACCCTCGAGGTCGCAGACGCAATCCGGCGCGACCGCTTCGGGACCCTGGCGCAGATGATCATCGCGGGGGCGGGGTTCCTCGCCGTCGGGATCTCGTACGCACACCGATTCCGGCGGGAGCACGTGGGCGAGTACTACGCGCTGCTGGCCGCTGCCGGCGGCGGGATGGTCTTCCTCGTCCAGGCGAGCAACCTGATGACGCTCTTCCTCGGCCTCGAGTGGTTCTCGATCTGCCTCTACATCCTGTGCGCGATCGAGATCGACCGGGTCGGCTCGCTCGAGGCGGGACTCAAGTACCTGATCGTGGGGAGCTTCGGGTCGGCGATCCTGCTGTTCGGGTCGGCGCTCGTCTACGGCGCCACAGGCGAGCTCGAGTTCGGCGCGATCGCGGCGGCGATCGACGAGCAGGGGCTCAGGAACGACGGACTCGTCCTCGCGGGGCTCGCGCTGCTGATCGCCGGCCTCGGATTCAAGGCCTCGGCGGCGCCGTTCCACATGTGGACCCCGGACGTGTACGAAGGCGCCCCGACGCCGGTGACGGCGTTCATGTCGGCGGCGACGAAAACCGTCGCGCTCGTCCTCGCGATGCGTGTTCTCGTCACTGCGTTCCCGGCCGAAGAGGACCTCTGGACGATCGCCGTCGCAGTCCTCGCCTGCATCTCACTCGCGTGGGGCAACATCGCCGCGCTCGTCCAGCGGAACCTCAAGCGGATGCTGGCGTACTCATCCGTCTCGCACGCCGGCTTCATGCTGATCGCGATCGCGGCGAACAACGAGCTCGGCGCGAAGGCCCTCCTCTACTACCTGATCCCGTACTCGGCGGCCTCGCTCGGTGCATTTGCCGTGATCGCGGCGCGTGAGCGGGAGCTCGGCGAGCGGGTCACGCTCGACAACGTGGGCGGGATGGGCTGGGAGCGGCCTGTCCTCGGCGTTGCGATGTGGATCTTCATGCTCGCCTTCGCCGGCCTGCCGCTCACCGGCGGCTTCGTGGGCAAGTTCTACGTCTTCGCGGCTGCGTACGACCGCGGCTGGTGGTGGCTCGTGATCGCGGGAGTGATCGCCACGGCGATCTCGCTCTACTACTATCTCGCGGTGGTCAGGGCCCTGTACATGCGGATGCCCGCCGAGCTCCAGTTGGCGCCCGCCGGCGGCTCGCCTCCACGCGAAAGCCTCCTTCAGGCGTCGGTCGTCGCCTGCATGGCGGTCACCGTCGTCTCGTTCTTCGCGGTCGAGCCGATGATCGACGTGGCCGAGAAGGCCGCGGCCCACCTGCCGTTCTAGACCTGGCTAGCGGTGCTCGAACGCCAACCGAAAGCCGAGCCCGGCTAACACGGCACCGCTCAGGCGAGCGAAGGTGCGCGCGACAGCAGGCCGCTGCAGGACGTTGCCGAGGCGCGTCACCAGCCAGGCATAGGCAGGCAGCCAGACGATGCCGGTGGCCAGGTGGACAGCTGCGACACCGACGACGGCGGCCAAAGCCCAGAAGAAAACGCCGGTCAGGATTCCCGCGGACGTCGTCAGCGCCTCGCCCAGCCCGCCTCGGATCGCGTTTCGCGTGACGAGCGCCATGTCGATCCCGGGGGTGACATCTCGCGGCCCTCTTTGTCGATTCCAATTGGGCGCGGGGCTCCTGCGAACCCGATCCGCTCGAGGTGTCCGAGCAACGCGTGAACAGCAGGCGTCCAGCTACCCCCGGTGCGTCGCACGGTCTCGCCGACATGCCAGACCTCGGTCAGCCCGCCGCACCCCCCGAGACGGGAACCACTCCTCGAGTCTGCACCCGATCTCACCCCTTCGACGATATTCCATAACGCGCACGCGCAACCGCGACGGGTCAATTCGGCCCATGAGCATCGCGTCGAATGAGTCGGGGCACATTCCCGCACACTGGCGCACCGCGGCGTGCTGCTCCTCGACGAAGCGACGTGGAGCATTGCGGATCAGCGAACGCGGGCCTGTGCGAGGCTCAGCGGCATTGTCGCCAAGCGGTGCTCCCTTGGGATGGCAAACGCGGTGAGTATCGCCCGCCCGGCGTTCTCACATCGCACCCAGGCGTCGGCCTTCGTCAGGGGACATTCCCGAACGCTGGCCCATGGCGCCAGGCTATGCCCCCTAGGCGTTCGGGGCGCGGCGGAGCTCTGCCGACAGGGCCGACGCGCCCTGGATTCCGACGACGACGAGACAGGCGACGAGGGCGAGGTTTCCGAGCGACGGAAGGGCGACGGTGGCGATGACGACGAGAAGGGCCAGCGTCCAGAGCGCGGTCCTTCCCGGACTCCCGCCCTCATTCGCGACGACGTCGCCGTAGGCGGAGAGGGCCGCCACGACGATGACGGGGATCGCTGCGAGCAGGATGTAGAACGCGAGAAGCGGCCGGTCGGCCGCATCCGCGAGTCCCGCGCCCACGACGAGCAGCACTGGCCAGAGCTGACGGCTCACGACCCTCTGTTCGCCCAGGGGTAGTGTCTCCCTGCACGACGAAGCTGGCGGCACGGCTTCAGACGGCCGCAGAGCCGGGCCAGGTCGTCCTCGGCCGCGCCACCTACGAGTCGATCAGGGAGGAGCTCGAGGTGCACCCGATCGGCGAGCTCGACCTGACGGGAGAGTCCGGGCCGATCCCCGCATACGTCCTGATCGGCCTCCGTTAGATTCTGTCCGCATGCCGGACGTCCAACTGACCTGGCTCGGCCACGCTGCCTTCCGGTTCGATACGCCGGGAGGCAAGCGCGTCTACGTCGACCCGTTCCTCGAGAACCCCAACTGCCCGGAGGGCGAGAAGGAGCCGGAGCGGGT
>JBKKAR010000061.1:0-3458 GCA_046714355.1 Gaiellaceae bacterium
ACCCCGACCACCCGGTGACCGAGCTCCCGCAGATCCCGCGTCACGCGGCCCTCGCCGCAACCCACGTCGAGCGTCAGCCGCCTCGGCGCCGGCAAAGACGCCAGGAACGCCTCATGATGGAACTTCCAGTAACTGTCGTGTCCGGGCTCGCGGGCCCAGCGGATCCAGTTCGGGGCCTGCTCCTCCCAACGCTCTCGAAGGCTCAAAGCGCTCGAGCGGAGATCGGCGTCTCCACGACCTCGCCGTCCCGCACCTCGACCCGGTAGGCCCTCGAGCCCTCGTCGCAGGCGACGACCTCCCTGAGCTCACCGTCGACGAAGTGGAGCCCGACCCCTGCGTCGGCGGCGTACCCGCCCGGGAAGCCACCCTTGAGGAGGTCGTGATAGATCGGCCGTCGGTTCTCCTCGTCGTCCCAGTGCGGGCAGAAACTGCCTTCAAGAAAACCGAGGCAGTCCATCGGGCCGAGCTGGGGGCCGAACGAGTCGGTCACGCCTCGCTCGAACCAGCAGATGCCGCCGGCGCTCGAGCCGGAGAGGACGACGCCGCGATCCGCCGCCTCGCGGAGAAGCTCGTCGACGCCGTGCACGCGCCAGATCGCGAGCATGTTCGCGGTGTTCCCGCCCCCGACGAACACGAGATCCTGGTCGAGGATCGTGGAACGCAGGTCCTCCGGCGGCCACGGGAAGAACTCGAGCCGAGAAACGTCGGCCAGGCCCTGAAAACGGTCGTACATGCGCAGCGCGGCCTCCGGATCCTCCGCCATCGCGGTTCCGATGTAGAGCATCCGCGGCCGCTCGCGACCGGTCAGTCCGGCGAGGAAACGAGCCGCACCGTCGCAGAACTTGTCGCCGCCCATCGGAACGATCGTCCTCGTCGCCATCGCTCGGAGTATCCCCGCTGTGGGAAAATCCCCGCCCCATGGCCGAAACCCGTTACGTCTACGGCTTCGACGAGCCCACCGAGGGTGGCCGGGAGCTGCTCGGCGGCAAGGGAATCGGTCTCGCGGAGATGACCCAGCTCGGCGTCCCGGTCCCGGCCGGATTCACGATCACCACGGACGCCTGCCGCGCCTACATGGCGACCGGCGACTTCCCGGAGGGTCTCGAGGAGGAGGTCGACGAGCACTTCGTCCGGCTCGAGGAGACAACGGGCAAGCGATTCGGCGACCCGGAGGATCCGCTGCTCGTCTCGGTCCGCTCCGGGGCAGCCGTCTCGATGCCCGGGATGATGGACACGATCCTCAACCTGGGGTTGAACGACGAGGCGACCGAGGGTCTTGCGCGGCGCACCGGCAACGAGAAATTCGCCCGGGACTCCTACCGGCGCCTGATCCAGATGTACGGCGAGGTCGTCGACCACATCGACGGTCACTTCTTCGCCGACGCGCTCGCCCGGCAAGAGGACGATCTCGCCGGCCTGATCGAGACCTTCAAGCGGATCTACCAGGAGCAGACCGGGCGGCCCTTCCCGCAGGACGCCAAGGACCAGCTCGGCCGCGCCGTCCGCGCCGTCTTCGAGTCGTGGAACACGCCGCGGGCTCAGGCGTACAGGCGCCACAACGACATCCCCGACGACCTCGGTACGGCCGTCAACGTCGTCCAGATGGTCTTCGGCAACAAGGGTGAACAGTCCGGAACGGGCGTGGCCTTCACGCGCGACCCGTCGACGGGCGAGCCCGGCCTGTACGGCGAGTTCCTCACGGACGCGCAGGGTGAGGACGTCGTCGCCGGGATTCGCACGCCCGAGCCGCTCGCCGAGATGAAGGGACGTCTACCGGAGGCCTTCGACGAGTTCGTCGACACCATGCGGCGCCTCGAGGAGCACTACCGCGACATGCAGGACATCGAGTTCACCGTCGAGGACGGCAAGCTCTACCTCCTCCAGACCCGAGGGGCGAAGCGGACGGCTGCCGCGGCGCTGAAGTGCGCCGTGGACATGGTCGGCGAGGGCGTGATCTCCAAGGAGGAGGCGGTCGCCCGCATCGACGGCGGCCAGCTCGATCAGCTCCTCCACCCGCGAATCGACCCGGAGGCGCAGTACGACGTCGTCGCCAAGGGGCTGAACGCCTCGCCCGGCGCCGCCGCCGGCGCGATCGTCTTCGAGGCCGACGACGCCGAGGATCGCGCCAAGAACGGCGACGCCGTCATCCTCGTCCGCTGGGAGACGACCCCGGACGACATTCACGGGATGATCGCCGCGCAGGGCATCCTGACCGCCCACGGCGGGATGACCTCGCACGCTGCCGTGGTCGCGCGTGGGATGGGCAAGCCGTGCGTCGCCGGCTGCGAGGCGCTCTCGATCGACCGGGACGCCGGGACGATCTCGCTGAACGGGACGACGCTCAAGGAGGGCGACACGATCACGATCGACGGCGGCGCCGGCGAGGTGATCGTCGGCGAGGTGCCGCTGATCCCGCCAGAGATCAACGAGGACTTCGAGACCGTGCTCGGCTGGGCCGACGACATGCGTCGCCTGAAGGTGCGGGCGAACGCCGACACGCCCGAAGACGCCGCCAAGGCGCGGGAGTTCGGCGCCGAGGGGATCGGCCTCTGCCGCACCGAGCACATGTTCATGGCCGACGACCGGCTCCCCGTCGTCCGCGAGATGATCATGGCGTCGACCGAGGACGAGCGGCGCGACGCACTCGAGCGGCTGCTGCCGCACCAGCAGAGCGACTTCGAGGGGATCTTCGAGGCCATGGCCGGACTGCCCGTGACGATCAGGCTGCTCGACCCGCCGCTGCACGAGTTCCTCCCGCCGCTCGAGGAGGCGACCGACGACCGGATGCGGTCGCGGATCCGCGCCCTGCGCGAGTCCAATCCGATGCTCGGGACGCGCGGCTGCCGGCTGGGCCTCATGTTCCCGGAGATCTACGAGATGCAGGTGCGGGCGATCATCCGGGCCGCGATCGCCGTTCGGGACCGTATGGGCGACGCGCCGCTCGTCGAGATCATGCATCCGCTCGTAGGCTTCCAGGAGGAGCTCCGCCGGCTGCGGGCGCTGACGCTTGAGACGGCAGCGGAAGAGGGCGAGATCGAGTTCCTGTGCGGGACGATGATCGAACTCCCGCGGGCCTGCATCCGCGCCGACGAGATCGCCGAAGAGGCCGACTTCTTCTCCTTCGGGACGAACGACCTGACGCAGACCGCACTCGGGTTCTCGCGCGACGACGCCGAAGGCAAGTTCCTCACGCACTACCTTCAGGACGGAGTCCTCGAGCGGAACCCCTTCGAGATGCTCGACCAGAGCGGGGTGGGCGACCTCATGCAGATCGCGGTCGAACGGGGGAGGTCGACCAAGCCGGACATCAAGCTCGGCATCTGTGGCGAGCACGGCGGCGAGCCGTCCTCGGTCGCCTTCTGCCACACGCTGGGATTGGACTACGTGTCCTGCTCGCCGTATCGCGTCCCGCTGGCCCGGCTGGCGGCGGCCCAGGCGGCGCTCAGCGAGTCGGGCGT
>JBKKAR010000062.1:0-5348 GCA_046714355.1 Gaiellaceae bacterium
GCGAAGGCGCGAGCGGCGGGACGCTCGTGTTCTCAGGCGCGGCAGATCCGGTCGTGATTGACGGCGCGCTGGTCTCGGACGGCGAGTCGATCCGCGTGATCACGCAGATCTTCGAAACGCTGATCAACCTCAAGCCGGGGACGACGGAGCTCGCGCCCGGCCTCGCGACGGAGTGGGAAGTCAGCCCCGACGCGCTGACCTACACGTTCTCGCTGCGGGAGGGCGTCAAGTTCCACGACGGAACCGACTTCAACGCGGAGGCCGTCTGCTTCAACTTCGACCGTTGGTACAACTTCTCCGGCCCGCTTCAGAGCCCGAGCGCGAGCTACTACTACAGCGCGTTCTTCGGCGGCTTCGCGAAGAACGAGAGCGATGACCTTTCCGACCCGCTGTACAAGAGCTGCGAGGCCCGGAACCCGACAACGGCCGTCATGACGCTGAACCGGCCGTCGGCGTCCCTCCTCGGCGCGCTCGTCCAGCAGGCGTTCTCGATCGCGAGCCCGAAGGCTCTCGAGGAGTTCAAGGCTGACGAAGGTACCCTCGACGAGGAGACCGGCTTCCGGCCCACTGGGACGTTCGGCACCGAGCATCCGATCGGAACTGGCCCCTTCGAGTTCGTCTCGTGGACGCGTGAGGATCGACTGGTCCTCAAGCGCTATGAGGATTACTGGGGCGAGAAGGCCAAGCTCGACCAGCTGATCATCCGGCCGATTGCCGACAACGCCGCGCGGCTCCAGGCGCTCCAGAACGATGAGATCCAGGGCTACGACCTGGTGGAGCCCCAGGACGTCGAGACGATCACCGGCACCGACAACCTGAAGGTCCTCGACCGGCCGGCGTTCAACGTCGCCTACGTCGGGATCAACCAGGCGAAGAAGCCGATGGACAACATCAAGGTTCGGCAGGCCGTCGCCTACGGCCTCGATCGCGAGGCGGTCGTGAACAGCTTCTACGGCGGCCGTGGTGTCGTCGCGAAGCAGATGATGCCGCCCGAGGTCGAGGGCTACGCCGACACGGTCACCGAGTATCCGCATGACCCGGAGAAGGCCAAGGCGTTGCTCCAGGAGGCCGGGCTGACGCTGCCGGTCGAGATCGAGTTCTGGTATCCGAGCGACGTCTCGCGGCCCTACATGCCGAACCCGAAGAACAACTTCGAGGGCTTCGCGGCCAGCCTGAACAAGTCTGGCTTCAAGGTCGTCCCCAAGACGGCCCCGTGGGATCCGGACTACCTCGGCCGCGTCGACGAGGGGAACGCCGGCCATCTGTACCTGATCGGGTGGACTGGCGACTTCGCCGACGCCGACAACTTCATCGGGACGTTCTTCCAGGACTACAACCCGTCGTTCGGGTTCAGGAACCCCCAGCTGTTCAAGCTCCTGGACGACGCCGAGATCGAGGCCGACCGTCAGACGCGGATCGACATGTACAAGCAGGCGAACGAGCTGATCATGGAGCAGCTGCCGGCCGTTCCGTACGCGCACACGAAGCCGGCTCTCGCCTTCCGCTCGGACATCGAAGGCTTCGTCCCGAGCCCGACCACGAACGAGCTCTTCAACACCGTCACGATCGGCGGGGGAGGCGAATAGCCCGAGGGATCTGACAGTCAGCCGGCGGGGGACGTAAGCGGTGCTCCGCTTCGTCGTCCGCCGGCTGTTGCTGCTCGTCCCGATCCTTCTCGGGCTCTCGCTCCTCGTCTTCCTCTGGATCAGAGCTCTCCCGGCCGGCCCGGCCGAGTCGCTCCTCGGCGAGCGGGCAACCGCCGCCACGATCGCCCAGATCGAGCGCCAGTACGGCCTCGACAAGCCGATCCATATCCAGTACTGGCGTTACCTGAAGACGGTCGGGAGCGGTGACCTCGGAACCACGATCCGCACGCGTCGTCCGGTCACGGACGAGTTGAAGGAGCGCTTCCCCGCGACGATCGAGCTGACCGTCGCGGCGTTGCTCTTCTCGGTCTTACTCGGGGTGCCGCTCGGCTTCGTCGCCGCGAAGCGCTATGGAACCTGGGTCGACCACACGAGCCTGGTCGTCTCGTTGATCGGCATCTCGATCCCGGTGTTCTTCCTCGCGATCCTGCTCAAGTACCTCTTCGCGGTGAAGCTGGGCCTGTTACCCACGGTCGGACGGATCTCCGTCCTGATCAACCTCGATCACCCGACGAACTTCTACACCATCGATGCGCTGATCGCAGGCGACCTGGGGGCGTTCTGGGATGTGCTCAAACACCTGATGCTGCCGGCGATCGCGCTGGGCTCGATCCCGCTCGCCGTCGTCGCGCGGATCACGCGCGCCGCCCTGCTCGACCTCCAGAACGAGGACTACGTGCGGACCGCGCGCGCGAAGGGTCTCGCACCTCGGATCGTGGACTTTCGGCACATCTTCCGGAACGCCCTGCTGCCGATCACGACGATCATCGGGCTCCAGACGGGCCTGCTCCTCTCGGGCGCCGTCCTGACCGAGACCGTCTTCGCCTTCCCGGGGATGGGCACCTGGCTCGTCGAGGCGATCCGTCAGCGCGACTTTCCAGTGCTCCAAGGCGGGATCCTGTTCGTCTCGCTCGTCTTCGTGCTCGTGAACCTCCTCGTAGACGTCTCCTACGCGTTCATCAATCCGCGGATCAGGGTCTCCTAGATGTCTGTCGCCCAGATCGAGGCCCGCGAGATCCAACTCGATGCGCCGAGCGGGCTCTGGAGCGAGGCCTGGCGGCGGCTGCGCAGCAACCCCGGCGCAATCACCGGGTTCGTCCTCGTCGCGATCTTCTTCTTCGTGGCGATCTTCGCGCCGCTCGTAGCGCCGGAGAGTCCGACTGGCGCGGGCGTCGACAACCTCTTGAACCGCCGAGGCTCGTCCTGCTGCCCCGGCCCGTCGACAGCGCACTGGTTCGGGCTGGACGAGCAGGGCCGCGACGTGTTCTCCCGCGTCGTCTTCGGTGCGCGCTACTCGCTGCTGATCGGGATCGTCTCCGTCGCCGTCGGGCTCTCGGCCGGCCTCGTCCTCGGCGCCATTGCCGGCTACATCGGCGGCTGGGTCGACTCCGTGATCATGCGGCTGACCGACATCATGCTCTCGATCCCGGGGCTGCTCCTCGCGATCGGGATCGTGGCGGCGCTCGGCCAGGGGATCATCCAGATCATGATCGCCGTCGGGGTCACGCAGATCCCGATCTTCGCGCGACTCTTACGCGGGTCGATCCTCGCGACGCGGGAAGCCGACTACGTCCTCGCCGCCCGCTCGGTCGGTGTCCCGCGGCGCACGATCCTCGCCTCGCACATCCTCCCGAACGCGATCTCGCCCGTGATCGTGCAGGGGACACTCGCGCTGGCCACGGCGATCATCGACGTCGCCGGGCTCGGCTTCCTCGGCCTCGGCCCGCCGGATCCATCGACGCCGGAGTGGGGGACGATGCTGACCGCGACCACGCGCTACCTCCAGAACGCGCCGCACCTGGCGCTGATCCCGGGCGCGGCGATCGTCGTCTCCGTCCTCGGCTTCAACCTGATCGGCGACGGTCTCCGCGAGGCACTCGACCCGAGATTCCGCGGCCGTGCCTAGAGAAGCGCTCCTCACCGTCGAGGATCTCGAGGTCCGGTTCTGGACCGGTCGCGGGATCATCCACGCCGTCAACGGGGTCTCGTTCGACATCGCGCCGGGGGAGACGCTCGGGATCGTGGGCGAGTCGGGTTGCGGGAAGAGCGTCACCTCGCTCGCGCTGCTCGGGATCCTGGCTCGCGCCGGCCGGGTGACCTCCGGCTCGGCCGTTTTCGAGGGTCGTGACCTGATCGGCCTCTCCGACGAGGAGCTGCGCACGATCCGCGGCAAGGAGATCGCGATGATCTTCCAGGATCCGATGACGAGCCTGAACCCGGTGCTCACCATCGGTCGACAGCTCCGCGAGCCGCTCGAGACCCACTTCGACATGGAGAAGGACGAGGCGGAGCGCCGGGCGGTCGAGCTGCTCGACCGGGTCGGCATCCCGAGCGCCAAGTCGCGCCTGAAGGACTATCCGCATCAGTTCTCGGGCGGCATGCGTCAGCGCGCGATGATCGCGATGGCGCTGGCCTGCGAGCCGAAGCTGCTCATTGCCGACGAGCCCACGACCGCGCTCGACGTCACCATCCAGGCCCAGATCCTCAATCTGCTGCGCGAACTGGTCGCCGAGCGGGACACCGCGCTGATCCTGATCACGCACGATCTCGGCGTCGTCGCCGGTATGTGCGAGCGCGTCAACGTGATGTATGCGGGAATGTTCGTGGAAACCGGGTCGGCGCAACAGGTGTTTGCGCGACCGCGCCATCCCTACACCCTCGGCCTCCTCCAGAGCGTCCCACGGCTGGACGCCGCCCGGAAGACCGCGCTTCAGCCGATCGAGGGCAACCCCCGCGACATGCTCCATCCGCCGCGCGCCTGTCCGTTCCAGCCGCGCTGCCGCTACGAGGTCGACCTCTCGCGCCAGGAGGTGCCGCCGCTCGAGGAGATCGAGCCCGGCCACAAGGTCGCCTGCTTCAACCCGGTTCCGGTCGAGGAGTGGCAGAAGACGCGCGACGCGGTGGTCGCGCGGTGAGCGCGAACGGCGCGCTGGTCCAGCTCGAAGACGTCAAGGTCTACTTCCCGATCAAGAGCGGCCTCGTCCTCGACCGCCATGTCGGCGACATCAAGGCCGTTGACGGCGTCTCCTTCGAGATCCAGCGGGGAGAGACACTCGGCCTCGTCGGCGAGTCGGGTTGCGGGAAGTCGACGGTCGGTCGCGCGATTCTGCGCCTGTACGAGCTCACCGCGGGACGGATCCTGTTCGACGGCAAGGATCTCTCGGACATGGGCGAGTCGGAGCTGCGACCGCTGCGGCGCCGGATGCAGATGGTCTTCCAGGATCCCTATGCCTCGCTCAACCCGCGTCACTCGGTCGGACGGATGGTCGGCGAGCCGATGCGAGTGCACGGGCTCGCCGGACGGCGCGCCGCTGCCGCGCGGGTGCGGGAGCTCCTCCAGATCGTCGGCCTGCCCGCCGACGCCGGCTCGCGGTACCCGCACGAGTTCTCAGGCGGCCAGCGCCAGCGGATCGGCCTCGCCCGCTCGCTTGCCCTGAACCCCGACTTCATCGTCGCCGACGAGCCCGTGTCGGCGCTCGACGTCTCGATCCAGGCGCAGATCATCAACCTGCTCGAGAACCTCCAGCGGGAGTTCGACCTCACGTACCTCTTCATTGCCCACGACCTGGCCGTCGTCCGCCACATCTCCGACCGGATCGCCGTCATGTACCTCGGCACGATCGTCGAGGTCTCCCCAGCCGAGGAGCTCTACGACAACCCGCTCCACCCGTACACGATCTCGCTGCTCTCGGCGGTGCCGAT
>JBKKAR010000063.1:0-13370 GCA_046714355.1 Gaiellaceae bacterium
GTAGCGAACCGAGACCGGCCTCGTCTTCCCGCCGAACCCGTGCAGGAATGGCTCGGGGAAGGCTCCGACGACGACGGGCTGGCGCATTTGGTTCCGCCAGCTGCGGAGATCCCACCACTCCACGTCACCGTCTCGCAGCTCGTAGTCGGCGGCGCTCCGGTCGCCCTCGAAGCCGTTGATGAAGTAGAACCAGTCCCGGCGCGCGCCGATGTCGCCCTCGACACCCTCGATCGACTGGACGAAGCGGCCGCCGTACCGCGTCTCGATGTCCGCTTCGCGATCGAGAGCCTGCATCGCCGTCAGCCCGGCCGGCACGGTCGCGACCAGCACGACTTCGCGGCCCCGGTCACGCGTGATCCAGAGCGAGGCCGTCCCGGTCCCCGCCGGCTCGGAACCGCAGCCGGCGAGGACGACGACGGCACAGAGTGCGCCTAGCGCAGCGCGTTGGATCGGACGGCTCCCGTCCGAGTCGCCCGCACCACGCCGAGGTGGCGCCCGATGCAGGCACGTCCCGCGCGAGTCGAGCGACGCTTGCCGTCGACGAGGAGGACCGCACCCGCCGCGGGCTGGGCGCGACCCGTGTCGTCCTGCGCGGTGACGGCGTAACAGTTCTTCTTGGTGCGCCGGAGCACCAGTGTCGGCGGGCCACCGGTGGGCCCGAACGTCGTCCAGTACCAAAGGACGACGTCGCCGTCCTTCACGGGCACCTTGTCGGCGCCGACCTGTGGTGAGACGCCGTTGACCTTGAACGTCCACCCGTTCGAGCCTTCCGCCTTATAGCGACCGATCTGGTCGACGAACGGCCCGAAAGAGAACTGCGTGACGTGGTAGTAGAACTCGCCGCGGCCGCTGGCCGCTTCGAGCGTGTCCAGCGCGAACGCGCCCGTGGTGCCGATCGTCGGCTCCGCAGCGCCGTAGATCGTCTGGGTCTTGCCTTCGACGCGCACCTTCACGCTCACACCGAGTGCGGCCTCCGCAAGCACCGCGAAAAGGGCGGCCAGGACCGCCAGGATCATGAGTCGTCGGAACACGAATCCTCCTTCCGCGAGGGGTTCGGGTTGCCGGCAGGCGGTAGGTCTTCTGACTCGGGGCTCCCCCCTCGCCGCCTTCCCAGCCCGTTCGGGCCAGTGGCTTCTCGGCGAGGAGCAACTCCCCTTACAGCGGCGGGACCGTCCCGGATTCGCACCGGATTCCCTGACCGCGTGCCGTTTCGAGGGCGAGCCTATCATGGCCCCTCGTGGCCTTTCCGCGCACGCTCAGCCTGTGGCTACCGGTCGTCGCGTGGGCGGGGCTGATCTTCGCGCTGTCGTCGATTCCCGACCTCGGCACGGGGCTCGGGACGTGGGACCTCGTGCTCCGGAAGGGCGCGCACGCGGCCGAGTTCGCAGTGCTCGGGTTCCTGCTGCTTCGCGCTCTCGGGCGCCGCGAGGCGGTCGCGCTAGCCCTCGGAATAGCCAACGCGGCGAGCGACCAGCTTCACCAGCATTTCGTGCCCGGCCGCCACGGATCCGTGCTCGACGTCCTGCTGGACTCGGTCGGAGTCGCCGCCGGTGTCGTAGCGTTCAGAGCCCTGTCCGATCGAGACCGATTCCTGTGGATCCAACCCCGCGCCGTGGGGAAAACCCCCGCGAAGCCGCGAAACCCCACCTAGTCGGGGTCAGACCCCTGACAGGCAAGCGCGCCGGTTTGTTACGAAAGCTGCGCGCTGGGTTTGGTCGGACAGGTTGGAAACGGCCTCTGGGGCTGTGCCTAGAATCTGGAGGATGAAAGAGCACGAAGTCGGCGACCGCCAGCTCGACGCGCTCCTCGAGCGCCTCGACCGGCTGCACGCTGAACTGGCGCGCCTGAACCGCCGCCTCGATGCGGGCGAGCACCTCGCTCCGGTCGTCCGCGAGCTGGCCGTGCTGAACGATTCGTTGCAGGCGCTCGCCTACGCAGCGCTCGGCCAGCAAGGCCCGCAGGTCCGCCGCCGCCGCACGGGCTAGTGAACGGGCCAGCGAACGGGCCGATAGATCGCTCCGAAGATCAAGACGGCGTACAACTCGCCGTGCGGGCCTTCGGCAAACGACGCGAGGCCGGCGATGCTGTAGGCACCGCGACTAGGGCACGAGCCGGTAGACGACACCGTCGAGCGAAGTCGCGTACAGCTCGCCCTTGGCGTCCTCGCCGAAGGAGGACAGGCTGCTGATGCTGAACGACTCGCCGCGCACTTGCCTGCCGCCCGGGGCAGCGACCGTGCGGATCTGCGCCTCGCAGTAGTCGCCGAAGAAGTACCGCCCGCGAGCCGTCGGTACAGCTGTGCCGCGGTAGACGAACCCGCCGATCACCGAGCAGTTCGGCCCGTTCGGCTGCACGACGATCGGGAAGACGAGCTTGCCCGCCGTCGGCTGCTCGTTCGTGAACCGCGAGCGGCCCTCGTACACGCGCCAGCCGTAGTTCTCGAGACCCGGGCTGCGGCGTGGAGTGAAATCGACCTCTTCCCAGGCGTTCTGCCCCACATCGCCGATATAGAGGTCGCCGGTCTTCCGGTCGAACGAGAAGCGCCAGGGGTTGCGAAGGCCGAGCCCGGCGATCAGCGGTCGCGGGCGGGAAACGTTCACGTTGAAGCGCAGGAGCTTCCCAAAGAGGCTGGCCATGTTCTGCGCGCGGTTTTCGGGGTCGCCGCCCGATCCGCCGTCGCCCATGCCCGCATAGAGGTAACCATCGGGCCCGAACGCGAGCTGGCCGCCGTTGTGGTTCGAGTACGGATCCTCCTGGAAGAAGATTTGTCGTCTCCGGACCGGGGAGAGCGCGAGCCCCCGCGAGCGGTACTCGACGATGCGCGTGTCACCGCTCCGGTCGGTGTACTGAACGTAGAAACGCTTGTTGCGCGCGTAGTTGGGATGGAATGCGACGGAGAGGAGCCCCTGCTCGCCGCAGCACTGGACGAGGCTGCGGATGTCGAGGAACGGCCGCGCGCGCAGGCTGCGACCGACGCGCACCCTGATCCGGCCTCGCTGCTCGACGATGTAGAGGTTGTTCGGCTCACTGCGCGGCGCGGCGACGTGCACTGGGCTGTCCAGGCCGCGAATCGCGGGCGTGAAGTTGTAGGAGACGCGCTCGCCGTTCCCACGCGCGGAAACCGCGATCGCGGCAATGCCGGCCAACCCGGCCGCGACGACGAAAAGGGCGCGCTTCACCTCTTCAACAGTACCCGGCGGAGCTCGTCCTCCTTGCCGGTTTCAAGAATCGCTAACACCTGGTCGCCCGGCTCGAGTTTCGTCTCGGGATCCGGGATCTCGTGCTGTCCGTTCCGCATCACCGAGATCAGGCGCGAGCCGGCCGGCAGCTTCAGGTTCGCGACGTGCTTGCCCGCCGACGGCGAGTCCTTGCCGATCTGCACCTCGACGATTTCCAGGTTCTCCTTGCGGAGCTCGAGTAGGTGGATCAGCTCGTGCTCGGGTACCTCGTGCTCGATCATCGCCATGATGCTCTGGGTCGCGCTGACGGTCGGTGAGATGCCGAGCAGGTCGAAGTGAGCCTGGTTGCGCGGGTCGTTGACACGCGCGATGACCTTCGTCGCGCCGTAATGCTCGCGGGCCATCTGACAGATGACCATGTTGTCCTCGTCGTCGCCCGTGACGGCCACGACGAGGTCCGGCGGACGCGCGATGCCGGCCCGCTCGAGGACAAACAGCTCCGTGGCGTCGCCGAGGATTGCGCGGTGCTCGAACTGCTCTTCGAGAGCTTCCCAGTGGTCGCGCCGCTGTTCGATGATCACGACCTCGTTCCCCCCGCGCAGCAGGGTCCGCGCGAGATTCGCTCCGACCTTGCCCCCACCTGCGACGAGAACGAACACTTAGCCGGCTGCCGCCGGCGCCTTCTTTGGGCGCACTGAGCACGACTTGACCGCCTCGGTGAGCACCTCGATGGCGGTCGACGTCGGGCTGACGGTGCGCAGGCCGAGAGTGGAGTAGAGCTCCGCGCGGGCGGGGTCGAGGATCCGCACGACGGTGCACTCGATGCCGAAGCGCTTCTGAGCGACCTGGCCGACGACGATGTTCGTGTTGTCGCCGTTCGTCGCCACGACGACGGCGTCCGCGTCCTCGATCCCGGCCTCGCGGAGGAGCTCGACGTCCATCCCGTGGCCGACGATGAAGCCGCCTGGCCAGTTCTCGCCCAGCCGGGCCAGGGCCTCCTCGTTCTCGTCGATGGCGGTCACTTCCCAGCCCGCCTTGGTGAGCTTCTTCGCAACCTTCGAGCCAACGCGGCCACAACCGATGACGATCGCCTTCATCTAGGACGAATTGTAGTCACCCGCCTGCTCCGTCCTCGTCCAGCACGCCCTGGGGATACGCGATGACCATCACTTCGGACGGCGCCTTGCGGAGAACGTAGTCCACCGTGGGGCTGAAGAAGCGCGACTGGCGGCGCCAGCGCGGCGCGGAGCCGAGCACGATCAGGTCGGCGGTACGGGTCTTCGCCTCGAGGACGATCGCTTCGCCGATCGCCCGGGCTCTGACGATCTCGGCCTGGACGGTGATGCCGTGTTCGCTGGCGAGCAGCCTGGCCCCCGCGAGGGAGGCGGAGGCCCGCTCCTCGGCTTCGTCCATCGGCGCCTCCATGGGCTGGTCGAGCGGGACGGAGATCACGTGGATCGCCACGAGCGCGCAGCTCTGCTCCTCGGCGAGCTTGATCGCGGTCGCCAGCACCTCCTCGCCGATCAAACCGAGCTTCATCGGGACGAGGATTCGCTCGTAGGCGCCCTCCTCGGCCGGCACGAGGTCGGGCTCGGCCGGCACGACCCGGCCGAGGATCGTTTCGCTCCTCGACCACCGTGTTCCGACGTACACGACTACCCCGAACAGGAGCCAGAGCGGGCCGGCGATCCGCGTCGCCTCGTGCGTGACGAGCGCGACGACCAGGATCGCGAACGTGATCGGCGCGCCGACGAGCGCGGCGATCGGGACGTCGGCCCCGCGGATGCGGACGTTCCCCGGCACGCGGAACGGGCGAGGGAGGTCCGGCTCGCTGAAGCGGAGACGCACGACCGCGAGCTGCGCAGCCGTGAACGCGAGCAGCACGCCGAAGCTGAAGAGCGCGCCAAGGAACCGGACTTCCGTCCCGAGGAGCTCGCCCGCCAGGAGCAGCACCGACGCGATCAGCGCCGACGCGATGATCGCCGGCGGCGCGATGAGCGTCCTCCGGTTCAGCGTCCCGAAGGCGTGAGGGATCATGTCGTGCTGGCCGAGCGAGTACGCGAGTCGGCCCGCACCCGAGATCGCGGTCGTGACGGCGGTGAGGAGGACGAGCGCCCCCGTCAGGCCGATCGCGATCCGGACGAGGTCGCCGACGAGATCCGGCAACGGCCCCTCGAGCGCTGCCGCCAGTCCCATCAACGGCGCACGGAGCCACTCGGTGCCGAGGTCGCTCGCGTAGCCGCCGGGCGCGCCGGTTTGGGGATGGGCCGGGTACGCCGAGATCCCGATCAGCGCAATCGCGAACGAGACCACGACGACCGCGCCGATCCCGGCGAAGAGGCTCCGAGGGAGCGTTCGGCCGGGCTCGCGCGTCTCCGCAGCAAGGTTTGCCACCGTCTCGAGCCCGGTGTAGGCGAGCATCGCGAGCGGGAGCGCGAAGGCGATCGAGTGCCATGTCGGCGCCGTGCCGAGGTCGAGGCCCTTCGACAGGCCGTCGACCGAGAAGAGGAACGCGAAGCCGAGGACGACGAGCAGGAGGTGAGAAGCGAGAGCGATCGCCGCGATGACGATCGCCGTGTGGTAGAGCGTCGTCCGCCGGACGAGCCGGACGCCGGCCACACCGAAGATCACCACGATCCCGGCGACGACGTCCCACGGATCGTGCGTGAGCCCCTCCCAGCCGATCGCGTGGCCGACGTAGTGCGGGACGAACAGACCGGCGAGCGCCATCACGATCAGGTAGTCGAGGAGGAGCGCCCAGCCCGTGATGAACCCGAGCGGGTCGCTGAACGCGCGCCGGACGAACGTCGCGGCGCCTCCCGTCTCCGGGATCGCGCTCGTACCTTCCGCGTACGAGAGCGCCACGAGCAGGAAGAGGAGGCCGACGGCGAGGAGCACCCACGGCGCGAATCCCAGCGCGAACAGCGCGACGAGGCCGAGTGCGAAGTAGAGCGAGGAGGCGATCTCCCCGTAGGCGACGGCCGCGAGCGACGGGACGTCGAGGACGCGCTGGAGGCCCGGGAGCTTCTTAGCCACGGCGCAGGCTCCGGTTGAGGTAGAGCCGGAGCACGCCGGCCAGGAGGAGGAGCGTGCCGAGGATCAGGCCGAGACCGCCTCCCACGCCGGCGGCGACGGTTCTGACGATGACGATCGCGCCGAGCACGACCAGCAGCCAGGCGAGAGCGACTGTCATGCGACCTGGCGACCGGCCGCGATCGCGACGCGGGACGGGCTGTGCTTGAGGACGTAGTCGACGGTCCGGCCGAAGATCTTCCCACGCGCCGTGCGCTGGCGCCGTGCGCCGAGGATCACGAGCTCCGCGTTGCGGCGCTGGGCCTCCGCGACGATCTCCGGCCCGGCTGCGCGGCCACGGAGCAGACGGGCAACGGCTCGCACCCCGTAGCTCTCGACGAACGCCGCCGAGTTGTCGAGGATCTCGTCCGCCTCCTCTTCCGCGTCGGGGAGGCGAACGTCGAGGGGTAGGTCGAGCGGGATCTCGATGACGTGGACGACCGCTACCGTCGACCCGCGGTCGGCGGCGAGCCGGGAGGCCGCGACGAGCGCCTCCTCCGTCTCGTTGGAGCGGATCACCGGGACGACGATCGTCCGGTAGTCGACGATCAGCGACGGACCGAGCACGAACGCGGGCGCCCGTGCGGTCGCGGTCAGCGGAAGCTTCAACCCTCGGCGCCGGTAGACGGCATAACCGACGAAGCCGAGCACCAGCCAGCCGAAGCCGGCCCATCTCGTCACCGGCTCCTGCACGACGATCACAATCCAGGCAAGGAAGGTTCCGATGCCGCCGACGACCGCGAAGATCGGCCAGTCCACGCCGCGGATCCGGACGTTCGGGCGCGCGCGGTACGCGACCTCCTCGTCCCGCTGCTGGTAGCGCAGAGCGATGATCGAGGCGTGGGCGACGGTGAAGGAGAGCGTCGCGCCGAACGCGTACATCGTCCCGAGGAAGTCCGTCTGCCCGGGCAGGATGGTCAGGATCGGGATCGCGCCCGCGAAGACGACAAGCGCTACCCACGGGGTCCGGAAGCGCCCATGCAGCCGGCGAAAGCTGAGCGGCAGCTGCCGGTAGCTCGACATCGCGTACGTGATCCGCGACGCTCCGATCACGCCGGCGTTCGTGGCGATGAACAAGATCGTGGCGGCGAGGATGCCGACGTAGATCTCGAGACCGTGGAGGAGGCTGCCCTCGTCGAGCCCGAGGTTCTTCACGACGCCGAGCACCGGGTCGTTAGTGAAGCCGCCCTCGTCCGGGCCGAGGCCGAGCTTGGTCACGAACTCGCCGTCCTGCTGGAAGACGGGCAGCGCGGAGAGCGCGATCGCCGGCAGCGTGAAGTAGATCGCGAAGACAGCGAGCGCAATCAGCTTGTAGGCGTTCGGAACGTTCCGCGGCGGATCGCGAACCTCCTCGGCCAGATTCGAGACCGTCTCGACGCCCGTGTAGGCGAGCATCGCGATCGGGATCGCGATGAAGAACTGGCTCCAGGTCGGCGCCACCCCGAAGGTGACGTTCGAGGTCAGCGTGTCGAGGTCGAAGACGAGGAAGAAGCCAAGGCCGACGAGCAGCGCCTGCGTCGCGAAGTCGACGACTGCGAGCAGGACGTTGAGGCTCGCCGCCTCCTTGACGCCGACGATGTTGATGGCGACGAGGATCACGACGACGATCGCGCCGCCGACGATGTCCCAGGGGTTCTCCCGCAACGGCTCCCAGAAGACGGACAGGTAGTGCGGTACGAAGAAGGCCGAGATGGCCACCGTCGCGACGTAGACGAGCATCTGCGCCCAGGCGGCGCCGAAGCTGGCGATCTCGTTGAAGGCGTAGCGCGCGAAGCTGGACGAGCCGCCCGCTTCCGGATAGCGCACAGTCCCCTCGGCGTAGGTCGCAGACGTCGCCGCGAAGATCAGCCCGGCGATGACGAACACGAGCGGTGTCAGCCCGAGCGCGAACGCCGCCGTGACGCCGAGCGCGTAGTAGATCGAGGAGCCGACGTTGCCGTACGCGGTCGCGAAGAGCGCCGGCGTCCCGAGGACGCGCTCTAGGCCCTGCTGCCTGCGCCTCCGCCTCGGCACGGCGGGACTCTACTCAGCCCGGCCGGGCCGTCCCCGGCAGACACGACGAGTGTCTGACACTCCTCGTGGCCCCAATGGACGCGTCGGGGTCCCTCCGCAGCGATTCGTTGCGTTCCGCGCAAGAAGTCGCAGGACATGTCCCATGCCCGGCACCGCCCATGTCTCGAACGGACTAGCCGTGGATGGAGACGAGCAGGGGGATGATCAGGATCGCGACGATGTTCGTGATCTTGATCATCGGGTTGATCGCCGGCCCGGCCGTGTCCTTGTAGGGGTCGCCGACGGTGTCGCCGGTGACCGCCGCGGCGTGAGCGTCTGAGCCCTTGCCCCCGTACTGGCCCTCCTCGATCAGCTTCTTCGCGTTGTCCCAGGCGCCCCCGCCGGAGGTCATCGCGATCGCGAGGAAGATGCCGGTCACGATCGTCCCGATCAGAAGACCGCCGAGCATCTCGATGCTGATGATCCCGACCACGATCGGGAACACCACCGGGATCAGGCTCGGGAGCATCATGTTCTTGATCGCCGCGCCGGTGACGATGTCCACGGCTTTCCCGTACTCCGGCGTCCCCGTTCCTTCAAGAATCCCTGGGATCTCGCGGAACTGCCGCCGCACCTCCTGGACGACCTGGCCGCCGACGCGGCCAACCGCCTGCATGGCGAGCGACGAGAAGAGGAACGGCATCAGGCCTCCGAGGAAGAGGCCCGCGATCACCCAGGCATCGTGGAGCTCGAACCGGATGTTCGTCAGCCCCTCGTCGTTCAGCTCCGTCGTGAAACCGTCGAAGAGGATCAGCGCTGCGAGGCCCGCCGAGCCGATCGCGTAGCCCTTCGTGACCGCCTTGGTCGTGTTCCCGACAGCGTCGAGCCGATCGGTCACGGCGCGGACGGACTCGTCCAGATCGGCCATCTCCGCGATGCCGCCGGCGTTGTCGGTGACCGGGCCGTACGCGTCGAGCGCGACGATCAGGCCCGTCATCGAGAGCTGCGCCATGACGGCGATGCCGATGTAGAAGAGGCCCTCGGTCGACGTGTCGCCGATCGAGAAGGCTCCGACGATCCCGGCTGCGATCACGAGGACGGGAAGCGCAGTCGCCTGCATCCCGATCGCGAGTCCTTCGATGATGTTTGTGGCGTGGCCGGTCAGCGAGGCCTTCGAGATCCCCTTCACGGGGCCCCAGCGCGTACCGGTGTAGAACTCGGTGATCGCCACGAGCAGGAAGGTGATGGCGAGCCCGATCAGCGTCGCGCCGTAGAGCTCCCAGAAGTTGAACTTCTCGCTGTCGAAGGCGGCGGTGACCGGGATGAAGAGCAGCGCGGAAATCACGGTCGAGGCGAGGACGGCCTTGTAGAGCGCGGCCATGATCGAGCCGCCGCGCCCGATGCGCGCAAAGAATGTTCCTGCGACGGACGCGAGGATCGCCACGGCGCCGATAACGAGCGGGTAGTGGACGATCTCGGTGGACGGGAAGTTCACGGCGCCGAGGAACATCACGGCGACGAGCGTCACCGCGTAGGTCTCGAAGAGGTCGGCCGCCATCCCGGCGCAGTCGCCCACGTTGTCCCCCACGTTGTCTGCAATCACGGCCGGGTTGCGCGGATCGTCCTCGGGGATCCCGGCCTCGACCTTGCCGACGAGGTCGGCGCCGACATCGGCGGCCTTCGTGTAGATCCCGCCGCCGAGGCGCGCGAAGACGGAGATGAGCGAGCCGCCGAACGCGAGACCGATGAGGTGCTGGGTCGCGCCGTCCTGCCCCTGGTCGAACCACTCGATGAGGATCCCGTAGTAGGCCGCGACACCGAGCAGCCCGAGCCCGACGACGAGCAGACCGGTGACCGAGCCGGCCGAGAAGGCCACTCGGAGAGCCGGACCCACTCCTTGCTTCGCGGCTTCCGCCGTCCTGACATTCGCCCGAACCGCGACGTTCATCCCGATGAATCCCGCCGCCGACGAGAAGACGGCCCCGATCAGGAAGCCGAACGCTGTTCCCCACCCGAGGTCGTTCCAGAACCCGATGCCGAGGAAGAGGAGGACGGCTACGATCGCGATCGTCGAGTACTGGCGGCGGAGATACGCGGAGGCGCCCTCCTGCACCGCCTTGGAAATCGCCTGCATCCGCTCGGTTCCGGCAGGGAGGCCGAGCAGCCACACCGTCTGCGCGATCCCGTAGACGATCGCGACGCCCGAGCAAACGAGCGCGATCAGAACTGGGTGGTCAAGAATGAAGTCGCTCATGACGAAACGGGCGCCTGCTGGGCGAGGGGCCGCGAGTTTCTACCACACCGGCCGCTGCCGGAGCGTTAGGGAACCTACCGTCGGCCGCGGCTGAGGACGACCGCGACGCGGGCGCCGCGGGCGAGTCGCAGGCCCGGTGCAAGCCGCTGTGCGACGACGCGGCCTCGGGCCACGCGCCTCGACTTCACGCGAGTGACGCGGCCGAGTGAGCAGCCGCGCTTGACGAGGACGCGCTTCGCGCCGATGAGCGTTAGCCCGCGAAGCCTCGGAACCAAGCAGGCTGTCGGGCCGCTGCGGATCGAGAACGGGCCGATGCTGACCGTGTCGCTCCAGTTCCCGGCGTTGTCGCGGACGCGGATGTTGAACCACCAGGCGCCGACGTCAAGCCGGGGGCTCGTCGCGCGAGAGGATGTCTCCTCGGCGTTCTTGATCAGATCCGGATTCGCGGCTCGCCCTTGCGACCAGGAGAAGGAGAAGCCGTCTAGGCCGCTCGCCGAGTCGGTGCCGCCGCTCCACGCGACGTCCACCGTCCGGTCGGCCGATGCTCCGCCGACACGGTGGCTGGGGCTCGAGGGCACCGGCCGGACGGGAGCGAAGGTGTCGATCCTGATCGGCCCCACGTGCACTGCGTCGCCCCAGTTCCCGGACCCGTCACGGGCGCGTACGTGGAACCAGTGCTCGCCGTCGGGCAGAGGCAGGCTCAGCGAGGCCGTCGTCTCCTCGGCGTCCTTCACCTCGTCGGGGACGAAGCCCGGGAGCGGCGAGAAAGCGAATGAGTACCCGTCGATCCCGTTGGCATCGGTCGCTCCGCCCCATGAGACGGTCACGTTCGGGCTGTTCGACCACGCGCCGTTGGGGTGGCTTGAAGTCGTAGCGGTGAGGCCGGTCGGAGGAATGACTTCCTGGGCAAGCGCGCGGCGGACGTTGAGTCGCCCTCCCGTGGAAACGATCAGGCCGGAGATCGGATCGGTGCTGAGCAGGAGGGCGTTCTTCACTTCCGCGACCGTGAGCGACGGCCGGTACCCCCAGACGAGGGCGGCGGCGCCCACCACGTGCGGCGTCGCCATCGAGGTTCCGCTCAGGTACCCGTAGAGGCCCGAGCGCACGGTGCTCCTGATGCTCGCCCCCGGCGCGGCGAGGTCGACCGACGTCGCGCCGAAGTTGGAGAACGTCGCGCGAGTGTCCCCCACCGTGGTGGCGGCCACGCAGATGACGTTCAGGGCGGTGTCGGCGCACGGGTACTCCGGATAGGCGTCGTTGTCGTCGCCGATCTGGTCGCCTCCGCCGTTTCCTGCCGCGAAGACGAAGAGCGTGTTCGCGCACGCCGGGGAGACGATCTCGTTGTGGATCAGGGTCGAGTAGGTGCCGCCGAAGCTGCCGTTGACAACCTTCGCGCCCTTGGCGCAGGCGTATTTGAAGGACGAGACGATCGCCGCCTCGCTGAGTTCGGAGTCGCCGACCCGGAGCGGCATCAGCTTCACGTTCCAGTTCACGCCGGTGACGCCGAGGCCGTTGTTGCCCTGCGCGCCGATCGTGCCGGCCACATGCGTCCCGTGGCTGGACGTGCTCTCGTCGAGCGGGTTCGCATCGCCGCCCGGCGCGTAGTAGTCCCAGCCGTTGAGGTCATCCGGGAGGCCGTTGCCGTCGTCGTCGACGCCGGCGGTCCCGCCGGCCTCGCCGGGATTCGTCCAGAGGTTGTCGGCGAGGTCGGGGTGCGCGTAGTCGACCCCGGTATCGACGACAGCGACCGTCACGGCGTCGCTCCCGGTCGCTACGTCCCACGCGCCGGGTGCGTCGATTCTGCTCATGCCCCAGAGGCTCGCGTCGAGGAAGAACGGGTCGTCGGGATCGAGGAAGAGCCGGTAGGTGTGATTCGGCGCTGCGTACGAGACGTCAATCCGTCGCTTGAGTGCGTCGATTGCCTCGGTCGTCGATGTTCCGGGCTTAAGGCGCACGCGGACGAGCCCGCGCACGGGCAGCCGCTCCACGATCCTGCCGCCGACCGTCTCGAGAGCGCGGGCCTGGACGGCGCCCGGTTCGAAGCGCACTAGCAGCTCGGCAGGTTTGGCGACCCCGGCGCCGTCGCTGGCTGCGGCCAGGCCACCCGTAAGCGCGAGCGCGCAGACCGTAAGAAGAGCGACTCCCGGACCCCGCATCATCCCGACGGTATCGGCGCGCCCGGTTGGCCGCTGTAGCGCTATCTCCGGTTGTTCTTCTTCTTCGGCCTGCAGGCCGCGCGCTTGTCCTTGTGCTTCAGGTGCTTGTTCAGGTGCCTACACGCCGTTCGGCCTCTATCCGGCCGAAGAGATAGCCGATGGTCTAGATCTCAGCCCGCGGCGGCGGTCGCGTACGCGACTTGCAGGTTGGCCACGACCTGGTTGAAGTCGCGAAGCACCTCTTCCGGGATCGCTCCCTCAAGCGTCCCGAGCAGGGACTTCATCCCCTCGATCGCAAGCCGCGCCTGCTCGAGGTCCCGCGTCGACTCGTCGAGCTTCGCGAACCCGAGCTGAGCGAGGGTCGCGGCCGTCGAGAGCAGGAGGTCCGCGACCTTCATGTTCCGGACGGCCTCGAGGAGCTCGTCCGGCGTCGGCTCCTGCGCGTCAGGCAACCGGCTCCTTGGGGCGAACCTGCTCAGCGTAGATCTCCTCGAGCGTCGCGCCCTCCTTGTACCGCGCGATCTGCCGCTCGGCGGCATTCGCCGCCGGCACCTGGAGGAACGGCGTCACGCCGAGCTCGTCCGCGACGGGCGCGACCCACTCGATCAGCTGCTCGAGCCGTTCCCGCGTGTTCACCGTCTCCAGCCGCCCGAGGTCGACGAGTTCGCCGGTGAGGCCGTAGCGGGTGGCCCGCCAGAGGTTCTCCTCGATGAAGCG